>NZ_FPJP01000026.1:0-94913 GCF_900119325.1 Burkholderia sp. NFPP32
AAGGAAAAGTTTGAGCGGACCAAGCCGCACGTGAACGTTGGTACGATTGGTCACGTTGACCACGGCAAGACGACGCTGACGGCAGCGATCACGACGGTTCTGACGAAGAAGTTCGGCGGCGAAGCGAAGGCATACGACCAGATCGACGCGGCACCGGAAGAAAAGGCGCGCGGCATCACGATCAACACGGCACACGTCGAGTACGAAACGGCTAACCGCCACTACGCACACGTCGACTGCCCGGGCCACGCTGACTATGTGAAGAACATGATCACGGGCGCGGCGCAGATGGACGGCGCGATCCTGGTTTGCTCGGCAGCAGACGGCCCGATGCCGCAAACGCGTGAGCACATCCTGCTGGCGCGTCAGGTTGGCGTTCCGTACATCATCGTGTTCCTGAACAAGTGCGACATGGTGGACGACGCTGAACTGCTCGAGCTGGTCGAGATGGAAGTTCGCGAACTCCTGTCGAAGTACGACTTCCCGGGCGACGACACGCCGATCGTGAAGGGTTCGGCGAAGCTGGCGCTGGAAGGCGACACGGGCGAGCTGGGCGAAGTGGCGATCATGAGCCTGGCCGACGCGCTGGACACGTACATCCCGACGCCGGAGCGTGCAGTTGACGGCGCGTTCCTGATGCCGGTGGAAGACGTGTTCTCGATCTCGGGCCGTGGTACGGTGGTGACGGGTCGTGTCGAGCGCGGCATCGTGAAGGTCGGCGAGGAAATCGAAATCGTCGGTATCAAGCCGACGGTGAAGACGACCTGCACGGGCGTTGAAATGTTCCGCAAGCTGCTGGACCAAGGTCAGGCAGGCGACAACGTCGGTATCCTGCTGCGCGGCACGAAGCGTGAAGACGTGGAGCGTGGCCAGGTTCTGGCGAAGCCGGGTTCGATCACGCCGCACACGCACTTCACGGCTGAAGTGTACGTGCTGAGCAAGGACGAAGGCGGCCGTCACACGCCGTTCTTCAACAACTACCGTCCGCAGTTCTACTTCCGTACGACGGACGTGACGGGCTCGATCGAGCTGCCGAAGGACAAGGAAATGGTGATGCCGGGCGACAACGTGTCGATCACGGTGAAGCTGATCGCTCCGATCGCGATGGAAGAAGGTCTGCGCTTCGCAATCCGCGAAGGCGGCCGTACCGTCGGCGCCGGCGTCGTCGCCAAGATCATCGAGTAACATCGACGATCCGCGGATCCCGACGGGGTCCGCGATTCCGCGGTAGGCAGTCGTACCGTCGAAACCGGGTGCCCAGCTTGCGCTGGCACCCGGTTTTGTTTTTCCGGTGCTCCGTTGCATGGGCCGAGAAACCCGCACCACCGCTCCACAATTTCGTGTAGAATCGCGGGCTTAGCAGTGGAAGTACTGTCCGGAACCTGATGTCTCGCTCCCCGCAGGCGTCATGTTTCACGTTCTTTTAGTGTCCGGCGATGCAACATCGCCTCGCTCTTTTCAAGGAATCGTCATGCAGCAACAGAAAATCCGCATTCGCCTGAAGGCTTTCGACTATCGTCTGATCGATCAATCGGCTGCCGAGATCGTCGATACCGCGAAGCGGACTGGCGCAATCGTCCGTGGCCCGGTGCCGCTGCCGACGCGCATTCAGCGTTTTGACATCCTGCGTTCGCCGCACGTCAACAAGACGTCGCGCGATCAGCTCGAAATCCGCACCCACCAGCGCCTGATGGACATCGTCGATCCGACCGACAAGACGGTTGACGCGCTGATGAAGCTCGATCTGCCGGCTGGCGTCGACGTGGAAATCAAGCTGCAGTAAGGCTTCCAGCGCCGATCGGCTTGCCGGGCGGCGCTAAGTCTTTGTATTGCTTGCGGAAAACGAGAGGTCGGGCTATACTGCTTGGCTTTTCGCGTATTCGCGTAAAAAAGTTGGGCCTTGCGTGCCCGGCATTTTGTAAATCAGCCCCGACCAATCGCAGTCGGGAATGGAGAAAATGATGAGCCTTGGACTCGTAGGTCGCAAGGTTGGCATGACCCGTATCTTCACGGCTGAAGGGGATTCGATTCCCGTCACCGTGCTGGACGTGTCGGACAACCGCGTGACGCAGATCAAGACTGTTGAAACCGACGGCTACACGGCCGTGCAGGTTGCATTTGGCTCCCGCCGCGCCTCGCGCGTGACGAAGCCGCTGGCAGGTCATCTCGCCAAAGCCGGTGTCGAAGCCGGTGAAATCCTCAAGGAATTCCGCATTGACGCGGCCAAGGCAGCCGAGCTGTCGAATGGCGCCGTGGTCGGTGCAGATCTTTTCGAAGTGGGCCAGAAGGTCGACGTGCAAGGCGTGTCGATCGGTAAGGGCTACGCCGGTACGATCAAGCGTTACAACTTCTCCTCCGGCCGTGCCACGCACGGTAACTCGCGCTCGCACAACGTGCCGGGCTCGATCGGTATGGCGCAGGATCCGGGTCGCGTGTTCCCGGGTAAACGCATGACGGGTCACATGGGTGACGTGACCGTGACGGTGCAGAACCTCGAAATCGCTCGTATCGACGCAGAGCGCAAGCTGCTGCTCGTCAAGGGTGCGATTCCGGGCGCGAAGGGTGGCAAGGTTTTTGTCACGCCGGCCGTCAAGACCAAGGGGGCGAAATAATGGAACTCAAGCTCCTGAACGAAAATGGTCAGGAAGGTGCAGTGGTCAACGCATCGGACGTCGTGTTCGGTCGTGACTACAACGAAGCGCTGATCCACCAGGTCGTCGTCGCTTACCAGGCGAATGCTCGCCAGGGTAACCGCGCGCAGAAGGACCGCGAGCAGGTCAAGCACACCACCAAGAAGCCGTGGCGCCAGAAGGGTACGGGCCGTGCTCGTGCCGGTATGTCGTCGAGCCCGCTGTGGCGTGGCGGTGGTCGTATCTTCCCGAACTCGCCGGAAGAAAACTTCTCGCACAAGGTCAACAAGAAGATGCATCGCGCAGGTCTCTGCTCGATCTTCTCGCAGCTGGCCCGTGAAGGCCGTCTGTCGGTCGTCGAGGACATCGTCCTCGAAGCGCCGAAGACCAAGCTGCTGGCCGACAAATTCAAGACCATGGGTCTCGACTCCGTGCTGATCATCACCGACACGGTTGACGAAAACCTGTACCTGGCTTCGCGCAACCTGCCGCACGTGGCAATTGTCGAGCCGCGCTACGCTGACCCGCTGTCGCTGATCTACTTCAAGAAAGTGCTGGTCACGAAGGCTGCGGTCGCCCAGATCGAGGAGTTGCTGTCATGAGCGAGATTCGCAAGAACGATCATCGTTTGATGCAGGTCCTGCTCGCACCGGTGATCTCGGAAAAGGCGACGCTGGTTGCCGACAAGAACGAGCAAGTCGTGTTCGAAGTCGCACCGGATGCCACGAAGCAGGAAGTGAAGGCGGCTGTCGAGCTGCTGTTCAAGGTGGAAGTTGATTCCGTCAACGTGCTGGTTCAGAAGGGCAAGCAGAAGCGCTTTGGCCGTTCGATGGGCCGCCGCAAGGACGTGAAGAAGGCGTACGTTTGCCTGAAGCCCGGCCAGGAAATCAACTTTGAAGCGGAGGCCAAGTAATCATGGCAATCGTGAAAGTTAAACCGACTTCGCCGGGTCGCCGCGCGATGGTCAAGGTGGTCAACAAGAACCTGCACCAGGGCAAGCCGTTCGCGGCACTGCTCGATTCGCAGAGCTCGACCGCCGGCCGTAACAACAACGGTCGCATCACCACGCGCCACAAGGGCGGTGGTCACAAGCAGCACTATCGTATCGTCGATTTCCGTCGCACGAAGGATGGCATCCCGGCAAAGGTCGAGCGTCTCGAGTACGACCCGAACCGCAGCGCGAACATCGCGCTGGTGCTCTACGCAGACGGCGAGCGTCGCTACATCATCGCCCCGAAGGGCCTGACCGTCGGCCAACAGCTGATGTCGGGTTCGGAAGCGCCGATCCGTGCAGGCAACACGCTGCCGATCCGCAACATTCCGGTCGGTACGACGATCCACTGCATCGAGATGCTGCCGGGCAAGGGCGCGCAAATGGCGCGTTCGGCTGGCACGTCGGCCATGCTGCTGGCGCGCGAAGGCGTCTACGCGCAGGTTCGCCTGCGTTCGGGCGAAATCCGCCGCGTGCACATCGAGTGCCGTGCAACGATCGGTGAAGTCGGCAACGAAGAGCATAGCCTGCGCCAGATCGGCAAGGCTGGCGCGAACCGCTGGCGCGGTATCCGCCCGACGGTGCGTGGCGTTGCGATGAACCCGGTCGATCACCCGCACGGTGGTGGTGAGGGCAAGACGGCTGCAGGTCGCGACCCGGTGAGCCCGTGGGGTACGCCGGCTAAGGGTTACCGCACCCGCAGCAACAAGCGCACGACGACGATGATCGTCCAGCGCCGTCACAAGCGTTAAGGAGTAGGCAATGGCACGTTCTGTTAAAAAAGGTCCGTTCTGCGACGCCCATTTGCTGAAGAAAGTTGAGGCGGCTGCAGCTTCGCGCGACAAAAAGCCGATCAAGACCTGGTCGCGTCGCTCGACGATTCTGCCGGATTTCATCGGCCTGACGATCGCTGTTCACAACGGCCGTCAACACGTTCCGGTGTACATCTCGGAAAACATGGTCGGCCACAAGCTTGGCGAGTTCGCACTGACCCGTACGTTCAAGGGTCACGCAGCCGACAAGAAGGCCAAGAAATAAGGGGCAATCAAGATGGAAGTGAAAGCAATTCATCGCGGTGCCCGCATCTCGGCGCAAAAAACGCGCCTTGTGGCTGACCAGATCCGCGGTTTGCCGGTCGACAAGGCGCTGAACGTTCTGACGTTCTCGCCGAAGAAGGCGGCTGGCATCGTGAAGAAGGTTGTGCTGTCGGCAATCGCGAATGCGGAGCACAACGAAGGCGCCGATATCGACGAGCTCAAGATCAAGAGCATCTACGTCGACAAGGCTGCATCGCTCAAGCGTTTCACCGCGCGCGCCAAGGGCCGCGGTAACCGCATCGAGAAGCAATCCTGTCACATCACTGTGACGGTCGGGAATTAAGGAGCCATACGATGGGACAGAAAATTCATCCGACTGGCTTCCGCCTGGCTGTCAGCCGTAATTGGGCTTCGCGTTGGTACGCGAACAACAACAATTTCGCGGCGATGCTGCAGGAAGACATCGGTGTTCGTGAATACCTGAAGAAGAAGCTGAAGAACGCTTCGGTCGGTCGGGTCGTCATCGAGCGTCCGGCGAAGAACGCGCGCATCACGATTTACAGCTCGCGTCCGGGCGTGGTCATCGGCAAGAAGGGCGAGGATATCGAACAGCTGAAGACGGAACTGCAACGCCGCATGGGCGTTCCGGTCCACGTCAACATCGAAGAAATCCGCAAGCCGGAAACCGATGCGCAACTGATCGCTGACTCGATCACGCAACAGCTCGAGCGCCGGATCATGTTCCGTCGCGCGATGAAGCGTGCGATGCAGAACGCGATGCGTCTGGGTGCCCAGGGCATCAAGATCATGAGCGCTGGCCGTCTGAACGGTATCGAAATCGCTCGTACGGAGTGGTATCGCGAAGGTCGCGTGCCCCTTCACACGCTGCGTGCCGATATCGACTACGCGACTTCGGAAGCGAAGACGACCTACGGGATCATCGGCGTCAAGGTGTGGGTGTACAAGGGCGACACGCTCGGCCGCAATGACGCACCGGTGGTGGAAGAAGTAGCCGAAGACAAGCGTCCGCGTCGCAATGCGCGTCCGGGCGATCGTCGTCCGCGCCGTGACGGCGAAGGCGGCGCTCCGGGTGCTCGCCGTGGCGCACCGCGCCGTGGCGCCGGCAAGCCCGAAGACGGCAAGACTGGAGAATAACGATGCTGCAACCGAAACGCAGAAAGTATCGTAAAGAGCAGAAGGGTCGTAACACCGGCAAGGCGACGCGCGGCAACGCAGTGTCGTTCGGTGAATTCGGCCTGAAGGCGATCGGTCGCGGTCGTCTGACCGCACGTCAAATTGAAGCGGCGCGTCGTGCAATGACGCGTCACATCAAGCGTGGCGGCCGCATCTGGATCCGGATCTTCCCGGACAAGCCGATTTCGCAGAAGCCGGCCGAAGTGCGTATGGGTAACGGTAAGGGTAACCCGGAGTACTACGTCGCCGAGATTCAGCCGGGCAAGATGCTCTATGAAATGGACGGCGTAACCGAAGAACTGGCACGCGAAGCGTTCCGTCTGGCTGCAGCCAAGCTGCCGCTGAAGACGGCATTCATCGTGCGCCAGCTCGGCGCCTAAGGAGAAAACATGAAGGCTTCCGAACTTCTCCAGAAAGACCAGGCCGCGCTCAACAAGGAGCTGGCGGACCTGCTGAAGGCGCAATTCGGCCTGCGCATGCAACTCGCGACCCAGCAGCTCACGAACACGAGCCAGCTGAAGAAGGTTCGTCGCGACATCGCACGTGTGCGGACCGTCATGACTCAGAAGGCGAACCAGAAATGAACGATAGCGTGAAAACCTCGCTGAAGCGGACGCTGGTCGGTCGGGTCGTCAGCAACAAGATGGACAAGACCGTCACCGTGCTGATCGAGCACCGCGTCAAGCACCCGATCTACGGCAAGTATGTCGTGCGCTCGAAGAAGTACCACGCGCACGATGAAGCGAACACCTGCAACGAAGGCGATCTCGTCGAAATCCAGGAAACTCGTCCTGTTTCGAAGACGAAGGCCTGGACGGTGTCGCGCCTCGTCGAAGCAGCTCGCGTCATCTAAGCGGGCCGTGCGGTAGGCAGTAACAGGCACTTCTCCACGAAGTGCTTGAAATCGCAAAGTTTTTGCTTGCGTGACCAGGGTTATTTGTTATAATCCTGGTCTTCCCTCTTTATGGGAGCCCCGTCGCGGGCGAAGTTGGTGGGGGAAGCGGACTGGCGCCAGCCTGTCCGAAAGATTCACCGAATTGCGATGGCGGGTTTCGTTTGCCGTCGCTGCTGTTCCAACCCAAGCAGCCGATTGGCTGACGGGACCAAGACTGACCGAATGCATCATGGTGGTGCATCCGGATTAAGTTGGGAAAGACAAACCATGATCCAGACCGAATCTCGGCTCGAAGTAGCCGACAACACGGGTGCACGTGAAGTCCTGTGCATCAAGGTGCTCGGCGGCTCGAAGCGTCGTTATGCCGGCATTGGCGACATCATCAAGGTGAGCGTCAAAGAGGCAACGCCGCGCGGGCGCGTGAAGAAAGGCGAAATTTACAACGCCGTGGTGGTCCGCACCGCCAAGGGTGTGCGCCGTCAAGACGGCTCGCTGATCAAGTTCGACGGCAACGCCGCTGTGCTTTTGAATAACAAGCTCGAGCCGATCGGCACCCGTATCTTCGGGCCGGTGACGCGTGAGCTGCGTAGCGAACGATTCATGAAGATCGTTTCGCTGGCGCCGGAAGTGCTGTAAGGAGTCGCGATGAACAAGATTCGCAAGGGTGACGAAGTGATCGTCGTTACCGGCAAGGACAAGGGCAAGCGCGGCGTCGTGCTGGCTGTCGGTGCTGAGCATGTGACGGTTGAAGGTATCAACCTCGTCAAGAAGCATGTGAAGCCGAACCCGATGAAGGGTACGACGGGCGGCGTGGAAGCGAAGACGATGCCCCTGCATATTTCGAACGTCGCACTGGTCGACGCGAATGGCAAGGCGTCGCGTGTTGGCATCAAGGTCGAGGAAGGCAAGAAGGTTCGCTTCCTGAAGACGACCGGTGCCGTACTGAGCGCCTGACGCAGCGGAGTAAAAAATGGCTCGTTTTCAAGAGTTTTACAAAGAAAAGGTTGTGCCCGGCCTGATCGAGAAGTTCGGTTACAAGTCGGTCATGGAAGTGCCGCGCATCACCAAGATCACGCTGAACATGGGTCTTGGCGAGGCGATCGCTGACAAGAAGATCATCGAGAACGCCGTTGGCGACCTCACGAAGATCGCTGGTCAGAAGCCGGTCGTGACGAAGGCGCGCAAGGCAATCGCAGGCTTCAAGATCCGCCAGGGTTATCCCATCGGCGCGATGGTGACGCTGCGTGGTCGTGCGATGTATGAATTCCTCGACCGTTTCGTGACCGTCGCCCTGCCCCGCGTGCGTGACTTCCGCGGCGTGTCGGGTCGTGCTTTCGATGGCCGTGGCAACTACAACATCGGTGTGAAAGAGCAGATCATTTTCCCCGAAATCGATTACGACAAGATCGACGCACTGCGTGGGCTGAACATCAGCATCACGACGACTGCGAAGACCGACGACGAAGCAAAGGCTCTGCTCGCCAGCTTCAAGTTCCCGTTCAGAAACTGAGGTTACCGTGGCTAAACTGGCACTGATCGAACGTGAAAAGAAGCGCGCCCGCCTGGTCGCGAAGTTCGCAGCAAAGCGCGAAGCGCTGAAGGCGATCGTCGAAGACCAAAGCAAGTCGGAAGAAGAGCGCTACGAAGCACGCCTGGAGCTGCAGCAACTGCCCCGCAACGCAAACCCGACCCGCCAGCGTAACCGCTGCGCGATCACGGGCCGTCCGCGTGGCACGTTCCGTAAATTCGGCCTCGCGCGTAACAAGATTCGTGAAATCGCATTCCGTGGCGAGATTCCTGGCCTGACCAAGGCGAGCTGGTAATAGGAGAAACGTAAATGAGCATGAGTGATCCTATCGCCGATATGCTGACTCGCATCCGCAACGCGCAGATGGTCGAGAAGGTATCGGTCGCGATGCCCTCGTCGAAGGTCAAGGTTGCAATCGCGCAAGTCCTGAAGGACGAAGGTTATATCGACGATTTCGCGGTGAAGGCTGAAGGCGCGAAGGCAGAACTGAACATCGCGCTGAAGTACTACGCTGGCCGTCCGGTCATCGAACGCCTCGAGCGCGTGTCGAAGCCTGGCCTGCGCGTCTACCGCGGTCGTAACGACATTCCGCAGGTCATGAATGGCCTCGGCGTGGCAATCGTGTCGACGCCGAAGGGCGTGATGACCGACCGCAAGGCGCGCGCTACCGGCGTCGGCGGCGAAGTCATCTGCTACGTCGCTTAAAGCCGAGGAGAGAGAAACATGTCTCGAGTAGGTAAGAGCCCGATCGCGCTGCAAGGCGCGGAAGTCAAGCTGGCCGACGGTGCAATCACCGTCAAGGGCCCGCTGGGCACCATCACGCAAGCGATCAATCCGCTCGTGAACGTGGCGAACAACGACGGCACGCTGAATCTGTCGCCGGTCGACGAAAGCCGCGAAGCAAACGCACTGTCGGGCACGATGCGCGCGATTATCGCGAATGCCGTGCACGGCGTGACCAAGGGTTTCGAGCGCAAGCTGACGCTGGTTGGCGTCGGTTACCGTGCGCAAGCGCAAGGCGACAAGCTGAACCTGTCGCTGGGTTTCTCGCACCCGGTGGTGCACCAGATGCCGGAAGGCGTCAAGGCTGAAACCCCGACGCAAACCGAAATCGTGATCAAGGGGATCAACAAGCAACAAGTCGGTCAAGTAGCTGCGGAAGTTCGCGGTTACCGTCCGCCGGAGCCCTACAAGGGCAAGGGCGTGCGCTATTCCGACGAGGTTGTGATCCTCAAAGAAACGAAGAAGAAGTAAGGGTGCGCAATCATGGATAAGACTCAATCTCGCCTGCGCCGCGCTCGCCAGACGCGTATCAAGATCGCTGAGCTGCAGGTCGCGCGTCTCGCCGTGCATCGCACGAACACGCACATCTACGCTCAAGTGTTCTCGCCGTGCGGCACCAAGGTGCTGGCCAGCGCGTCGACGCTCGAGGCAGAAGTGCGCGCCGAGCTCGCCGACAAGTCGGGCAAGGGCGGCAACGTTAACGCCGCGACGCTGATCGGCAAGCGTATTGCCGAGAAGGCAAAGGCCGCCGGCATCGAATCCGTCGCCTTCGACCGCTCGGGCTTCCGCTACCACGGCCGCGTTAAAGCGCTGGCTGAGGCAGCTCGCGAAGCTGGGCTCAAGTTCTAAGGAAGGAATTCGTCATGGCAAAGATGCAAGCGAAAGTTCAGGCTGACGAGCGCGACGACGGCCTTCGTGAAAAGATGATTTCGGTCAATCGCGTGACCAAGGTCGTGAAGGGTGGCCGTATTCTCGGCTTCGCCGCACTGACCGTGGTTGGCGATGGTGATGGCCGCATCGGTATGGGCAAGGGCAAGGCGAAGGAAGTGCCGGTCGCTGTCCAGAAGGCAATGGAACAAGCTCGCCGCAACATGTTCAAGGTGCCGCTCAAGAACGGCACGCTGCAGCACGAAGTGCACGGCAAGCACGGCGCATCGGCCGTCCTCCTCGCTCCGGCGAAGGCAGGTACGGGCGTGATCGCCGGCGGCCCGATGCGCGCAGTGTTCGACGTGATGGGCGTTCAGAACGTTGTGGCGAAGAGCCACGGTTCGACGAACCCGTACAACCTCGTTCGCGCCACGCTGGACGGCCTGCGCAAGCAGTCCACCCCGGCAGACATCGCGGCGAAGCGCGGCAAGTCCGTCGAAGAAATTTTGGGCTAAGCCCGGGTGGTCACCATGTCTGAAAAAACTGTCAAGGTTCAGCTCGTTAAGAGCCTGATCGGGACCCGCGAATCGCACCGCGCGACCGTGCGTGGCCTGGGCCTGCGCCGACTCAACTCGGTCAGCGAGCTGCAGGACACGCCGGCGGTCCGCGGCATGATCAACAAGGTCTCGTACCTCGTTAAGGTCATCGCGTAAGCGGCCCTACGGATCAAGGAGTTGATATGGAATTGAATAACCTGAAGCCGGCAGCTGGCGCCAAGCACGCCAAGCGTCGCGTCGGCCGTGGCATCGGTTCGGGCCTCGGCAAGACGGCTGGCCGTGGTCACAAGGGTCAGAAATCGCGTTCGGGCGGCTTCCACAAAGTCGGTTTCGAAGGCGGTCAGATGCCGCTGCAACGTCGTCTGCCGAAGCGCGGCTTCACGTCGCTGACGAAGGAATTCGTCGGTGAAGTGCGCCTGGGCGACCTCGAGAAGCTGCCGGTCGACGAGATCGATCTGCTCGCACTGAAGCAAGCCGGCCTGGTCGGCGAGCTGACGAAGAGCGCAAAGATCATCGCGACGGGTGAACTGAAGCGCAAGATCGTCGTGAAGGGTCTCGGTGCCACCAAGGGTGCGCGCGCTGCGATCGAAGCGGCTGGCGGTTCGTTCGCCGAGTGACACGCGTAGCGCGTCGTCACTTGCATTCATCGGAGAAGGTACTTGGCTAACAGCCCGAGTCTTGCAAAACCCGGTCGAAGCACGGCGAAATTCGGCGATCTGCGTCGGCGAGCGATGTTCCTGCTCCTGGCGCTGATCGTCTATCGCATCGGCGCGCACATTCCCGTGCCGGGCATCGATCCGGATCAACTGGCCAAGCTGTTCCAGAGCCAGGCGGGTGGCATCCTGGGCATGTTCAACATGTTCTCGGGTGGCGCACTTTCCCGCTTCACGATCTTTGCGCTGGGGATCATGCCGTACATTTCGGCGTCGATCATCATGCAGTTGCTGGCGATCGTTTCGCCGCAACTCGAGGCGCTGAAGAAGGAAGGGCAGGCAGGGCAACGGAAGATCACGCAGTACACGCGGTATTTCACCGTGGTGCTCGCGACCTTCCAGGCGTTCGGTATCGCGGCGGCGCTGGAAAACCAGCCGGGCCTCGTCACCGATCCCGGCATGCTGTTCCGTCTGACGACGGTCGTGACGCTAGTTACCGGCACGATGTTCCTGATGTGGCTCGGCGAGCAGATTACCGAGCGTGGTCTGGGCAACGGTATCTCGATCATCATCTTCGGCGGGATCGCAGCAGGGTTCCCGAATGCCGTCGGTGGGCTGTTCGAGCTGGTGCGTACGGGTTCGATGAGCATCATTTCGGCGATCATCATCGTCGTTCTGATTGCCGCGGTGACTTACCTGGTCGTGTTCATCGAACGCGGTCAGCGCAAGATCCTCGTGAACTACGCGAAGCGCCAGGTCGGCAACAAGATCTACGGCGGACAGTCGTCGCACCTGCCGCTGAAGCTGAACATGTCGGGCGTGATTCCGCCGATCTTCGCATCGTCGATCATCCTGTTCCCGGCGACGATTCTCGGCTGGTTCAGTACCGGTCAGCCGACGGGAAGCTGGATTTCCAATACGTTGCATAACGTTGCGGAAGCGCTGAAGCCGGGCCAGCCGGTCTATGTGCTGCTGTACACGCTGGCAATCGTGTTTTTCTGCTTCTTCTACACCGCACTGGTGTTCAACAGCAGGGAAACCGCGGACAACCTGAAGAAGAGCGGCGCGTTTGTTCCGGGCATCCGTCCGGGCGATCAGACTGCACGATATATCGACCGCATCCTCACGCGTCTGACGCTGGCCGGTGCGATCTACATCGTCTTCGTGTGTCTGCTGCCGGAATTCCTGGTGCTGCGCTGGAACGTGCCGTTTTATTTTGGTGGAACGTCGCTGCTGATCATTGTCGTCGTCACGATGGACTTTATGGCGCAGGTGCAGTCGTACGTTATGTCGCAACAGTATGAGTCGCTGCTCAAGAAGGCCAACTTCAAGGGCGGCAACATCCCAACGCGTTAATAAGGACTATGGCCAAAGACGATGTAATCCAGATGCAGGGTGAGGTGATCGAAAACCTCCCGAATGCGACCTTCCGTGTGAAGCTGGAAAACGGCCATGTCGTGTTGGGGCATATTTCCGGAAAGATGCGGATGCACTACATCCGCATTCTGCCCGGCGACAAGGTGACGGTTGAGTTGACGCCTTACGATCTGTCTCGTGCGCGGATCGTGTTCCGGGCGAAGTGATTTGAAAAAAGGGTATTATCATGAAAGTGATGGCATCGGTTAAGCGCATTTGCCGCAATTGCAAGATCATCAAGCGCAAAGGCGTCGTTCGCGTGATCTGCAGCTCGGATCCGCGCCACAAGCAGCGCCAAGGCTGACCGCGCGTTTGTTTGCGCTTTTTGTTTGAGGAAAAACAATGGCTCGTATCGCAGGGGTTAACATCCCGAATCACCAGCACACCGAGATCGGCCTGACGGCTATCTTCGGTGTCGGCCGCACCCGTTCGCGCAGCATCTGCGTGGCAGCTGGCGTCGATTTTTCGAAGAAGGTCAAGGACCTGACCGACGCAGACTTGGAAAAGCTGCGTGAAGAAGTGGGCAAGTTTGTCGTCGAAGGCGATCTGCGCCGTGAAGTGACGATGAACATCAAGCGCCTGATGGACCTCGGTTGCTACCGTGGCGTCCGTCATCGCAAGGGCCTGCCGATGCGCGGTCAGCGTACGCGTACGAACGCACGTACCCGCAAGGGTCCGCGTCGTGCAGCGCAAGCGCTGAAGAAGTAAGCGGAACTGACAGTTACAGGAAAACGTAATGGCTAAGGCTTCGAACACCGCGGCGCAACGCGTTCGCAAAAAGGTTAAGAAGAACGTCGCTGAAGGTGTGGTTCACGTCCACGCGTCGTTCAACAACACGATCATCACGATCACCGATCGCCAAGGCAACGCGCTGGCGTGGGCGACGTCGGGCGGCCAGGGCTTCAAGGGCTCGCGCAAGTCGACGCCGTTCGCTGCACAGGTCGCAGCCGAGTCGGCCGGCCGTGTCGCGATGGAATACGGCGTGAAGAATCTGGAAGTGCGGATCAAGGGCCCGGGCCCGGGTCGCGAGTCGGCAGTGCGTGCACTGCACGGCCTCGGCATCAAGATCACCGCGATTTCGGACGTCACCCCGATTCCGCACAACGGCTGCCGCCCGCCGAAGCGTCGTCGTATCTAAGAATGCGCTGGCACGTTCGTGCTAGCGCATTGCCTGTCGCCGCTCAGCGTCGACGGGCGTTGCTTTTTTGATTGACTAAGCCCACCGTTCGCCCCAAAGGGAGCGGACTAGCGCGGATTTCGATCCGCGTGACTGATTGATAAAGGAATGCAAAGTGGCACGTTATATCGGCCCCAAAGCCAAGCTGTCCCGCCGTGAAGGCACCGACCTGTTCCTGAAGAGCGCGCGCCGCTCGCTCGCCGACAAGTGCAAGCTCGACAGCAAGCCGGGTCAGCACGGCCGTACCTCGGGCGCACGTACGTCCGACTACGGTACGCAGCTGCGCGAAAAGCAGAAGGTCAAGCGTATCTACGGCGTGCTGGAGCGTCAGTTCCGCCGCTACTTCGCTGAAGCCGACCGCCGCAAGGGCAACACGGGTGAAAACCTGCTGCAACTGCTCGAGTCGCGCCTCGACAACGTCGTGTATCGCATGGGCTTCGGCTCGACCCGCGCCGAAGCGCGTCAGCTCGTGAGCCACAAGTCGATCACGGTGAACGGCGTCGTCGCGAACGTCCCGTCGCAGCAAGTGAAGGCGGGTGACGTCGTCGCGATCCGCGAAAAGGCGAAGAAGCAGGCGCGTATCGTCGAAGCACTGTCGCTGGCCGAGCAAGGCGGCATGCCGAGCTGGGTTGCAGTCGATGCGAAGAAGTTCGAAGGCACGTTCAAGCAAATGCCGGAACGCGCTGACATCGCAGGCGACATCAACGAAAGCCTGATCGTCGAATTGTATTCGCGTTAATCCGATTGACGGCCGAGGTACCCTGATTGCGTTGCGCAAGGAAGGGCCTCGGCTGTTTATTTTCTGGTTGTTACCGGTCAGCCTTATCGGTGTAACGAGCCGAGGGTATTGAAAAGGAAAGCCCATGCAAACCAGTTTGCTGAAACCCAAGATCATCGCCGTGGAATCGCTTGGCGAGAACCACGCGAGGGTGGTCATGGAGCCGTTCGAACGCGGTTACGGCCATACCTTGGGCAATGCGCTTCGCCGCGTGCTGCTGTCGTCGATGGTTGGCTACGCGCCGACCGAAGTCACGATCGCGGGCGTGGTGCACGAGTACTCGACGCTTGATGGCGTGCAAGAAGACGTCGTCAACCTGCTGCTGAACCTGAAGGGTGTGGTGTTCAAGCTGCATAACCGTGACGAAGTGACGGTTACGCTGCGCAAGGAAGGCGAAGGCGTCGTCACGGCCGGCGATATCGAGCTGGCTCACGATTGCGAAGTCATCAACCCGAATCACGTGATCGCGCACCTGTCGAAGGGCGGCAAGCTCGACGTTCAGATCAAGATCGAGAAGGGCCGCGGCTATGTGCCCGGCAACGTCCGTCGCTACGGTGAAGACACGGCCAAGATCATCGGCCGTATCGTCCTCGACGCATCGTTCTCGCCGGTTCGCCGCGTGAGCTACGCTGTCGAAAGCGCACGTGTCGAGCAGCGTACCGACCTCGACAAGCTCGTGATGAACATCGAGACGAGCGGCGTGATCACGCCGGAAGAAGCGATCCGTCAATCGGCCCGCATCCTGGTCGACCAGCTGTCCGTGTTCGCGGCGCTGGAAGGCACGGAAACGGCTGCCGAGGCACCGTCGCGCGCACCGCAGATCGACCCGATCCTGCTGCGTCCGGTGGACGATCTCGAGCTGACGGTTCGTTCGGCGAACTGCCTGAAGGCCGAGAACATCTACTACATCGGCGATCTGATCCAGCGCACGGAAAACGAGCTGCTGAAGACGCCGAACCTCGGTCGCAAGTCGCTCAACGAGATCAAGGAAGTGCTCGCTTCGCGCGGTCTCACGCTGGGCATGAAGCTCGAGAACTGGCCGCCGGCTGGTCTCGACAAGTAAGCCCGGTTGTTGCTGCAGTTGGCAAAGATGCGGATTTTCCTTTAAAATCCGCATCTTGCTTTTTTCGTTACCGGCCCGTGCACCCTTCGAGGTGCGATAGAAGAGCTGGATCAAAACTTTGAATCAAGGAAACTGAAATGCGCCATCGTCATGGTCTGCGGAAACTGAACCGCACGAGCAGCCACCGTCTGGCTATGCTCCGTAACATGTCCAACTCGCTGATCGAGCACGAAGTCATCAAGACGACGCTGCCGAAGGCGAAGGAACTCCGTAAAGTCGTCGAGCCGCTGATCACGCTCGGCAAGAAGCCGTCGCTGGCAAACCGTCGCCTGGCGTTCAACCGCCTGCGCGATCGTGACTCGGTGGCGAAGCTGTTCGACGTGCTCGGTCCGCGTTTCGCGAACCGTCCGGGCGGCTACCTGCGCGTGCTGAAGTTCGGCTTCCGCGTCGGCGACAACGCACCGATGGCACTGGTCGAGCTGCTCGACCGTCCGGAAGTCGACGAAACGGAAAACGTGCAAGAAGCTGAATAAGCTTCCAGTACGCAGCAGTATCTGAAAGGGGCCGAGCGATTGCTTGGCCCTTTTTGTTTTTGAGGCGCCGGCTGCGATCGATTGTCGCAGGCCGGCCCCGGCAGCGTTGCGCGGGCTGCGCTACGATACGGGGCAGCCAGCGTGCTCCCAGGGTGGGTTGCAGCGCCGGCAGGAGCCGGTAGACCAGCCAGGAGGACGCGGATGATAGTGGTGCTGATGCTGACGACGGTGCCCGACGCGGCGACGGCCGCGGCGCTCGCCGACGGCGCGCTCGACGCGCGGCTTGCCGCGTGCGTGTCGGAGCTCGGCACGATCAAGTCGCGCTATCACTGGCAGGGCAAGGTCGAAACGGCCGACGAGATCCAGTTGCTGTTCAAGACGAGCCCCGTGCGGGCGCTCGAACTGGAGCGATTTATTCTTGCGCATCATCCGTACGAGACGCCGGAAATCGTCTCGTGGCAGGCGACGGCATCGGCCGCGTACGGCCAGTGGGTGACCAGCGAAACTCAACGTCTATTTCATGTTTAACGGTATGGCGCTTCCCGTGCGCGTGCGCGCGCTGCGGTTTCTTGCAGTTCTGTTGTCGTGCGTGCTCGTGCTGGGCGGGCTGGGCGGGCTGTCGGTTGCGCGCGCGGCCGACGATTTCCTCGATCCGTCGGTTGCGTTCAAGTTCAGCGCGAGCGAATCGCCGGGACAGGTGGACGTCCGCTTCAAGGTCGCCAACGGCTATTACCTGTATCGCGAGCGGTTCTCATTCGCAGTGAAGAGCGGGCAGGCGACGCTCGGCGAGCCCCAATTGCCGGCCGGCCACGTGAAGTTCGACCAGACGTTCCAGAAGGACGTCGAGACCTATCGTGACGAAGTCGTGGTGCACGTGCCGGTCAAGCAGGCGTCGGGGCCGTTCGAGCTCGCGGTGACGTCGCAGGGGTGCGCGGACGAAGGGATCTGCTATCCGCCGGCGGAGCACGTCGTGAAGATCGACGGCGCCGCGCTGGGCGCAGCCGCATCGTCGTCCGGCGAAACGGCTGCCGCGGGCAGCTGGTTCGACAAGGTCACGAGCGCCGATTTCGCGCAGTCGCTGCTCGAAGGGCACGGCTTCTTCACGATCGTCGCGCTGTACTTCGTCGCTGGCGTCGTTCTGAGCCTCCTGCCCTGTTCGTACCCGATGATTCCGATCGTGTCCGCGATCATCATCGGCCAGGGCACGCGCGCGACGCATGCGCGCGGCTTCGCGCTGTCGCTGACCTACGTGGTCGGCATGGCGCTGGTCTATACGGTGCTCGGCATCGCCGCGGCGCTGGTCGGCCAGAGTCTCGGCGCGTGGCTGCAGAACCCGTGGGTGCTCGGCGCGTTCGGCGTGCTGCTCACCGCGTTCGCCGTATCGCTGATTTCGGGCAAGGACATCGCGCTGCCCGAGCGCTGGCAGAACGGCGCGGCCGAGGCATCGAGCGCGCGCCGGGGCGGCCATTTCGCCGCGGTCGCCGCGATGGGCGCATTGTCGGCGCTGGTCGTCGGCGCATGCATGACGGCGCCGCTGTTTGCCGTGCTCGCGTTCATCGCGCACACCGGCAATGCGCTGCTCGGCGGTGCGGCGCTGTTCGCGATGGGGCTGGGGCTCGGCGTGCCGCTGCTGGTTGTCGGCGTCGGTGCCGGGACGGTGCTGCCGCGTGCGGGCGAATGGATGGATGGCGTGAAGGTGTTCTTCGGCATCGTGCTGCTCGCGGCCGCGCTGTGGATCGTGTGGCCCGTGCTCGCGGGCGGTCTGAAGATGGTGCTCGCCGCGTTGTGGCTGCTCATCGCGGCCGCGGCACTCGGGTTGTTCACGCCGAATGCCGGCGCCGCGTCGATCTGGCGCCGCCTGGGCCGCGGCGTGGGCGCCGCGCTCGCGATCTGGGCAGCGACGCTGCTCGTCGGCCTGGCTGCAGGGTCGACCGATCCCGTCAAGCCGCTGGCTGTGCTTGCGGCTCGCACGGTTGCGTCGGGCGGTGCGGCGGCGGGCACGGCAGCTGCGCAGGACGGGCCCGCGTTCGCATCGGTGCGCTCCAGCAGCGAGCTCGACGTGTTGCTGAAGACGTCGGGCCGGCCAGTGATGCTCGACTTCTACGCCGACTGGTGCGTGAGCTGCAAGGAGATGGAGCATCTGACGTTTACCGACGCGCGCGTGCAGGCGCGGCTCGCGAAGCTTCACCTCGTGCGCGCGGATGTCACCGCGAACAACCCGGACGATCAGGCGCTGCTCAAGCGCTTCAACCTGTTCGGGCCGCCGGGCATCATCTTTTTCGATCGCAGCGGCAACGAAATCGGGCGCGTGGTCGGCTATCAGGCGGCCGAGACGTTCCTGCGCAGCCTCGATCGGGCCGCTGTCCCGACGGTATGACGCTGCCCACTGGGGGCGGCGGTGAACCGGGGCGCTCGCTCGGCATCAGCTGACGATGCGACGTCGGCAGGCAGGTGGCTTCGATCGGCGGCAAAAAAAACGGCGGAACACCGAGGTGTCCCGCCGTTTTTCCTTACGCCTGCCGGCGCGCGATCAGCGTTGCGCTTTCAGCAGACGCGCGGCGTCGAGCGCGAAGTACGTGAGCACGCCGTCGGCGCCTGCACGCTTGAACGCGAGCAGCGATTCGAGCACGACCTTGTCGTGGTCGAGCCAGCCGTTCATCGCGGCAGCCTTCAGCATCGCGTATTCGCCGCTCACCTGGTACACGTAGGTCGGGAAGCGGAACTCGTCCTTCACGCGACGCACGATGTCGAGGTACGGCATGCCGGGCTTGACCATCACCATGTCGGCGCCTTCGTCGATGTCGAGGCGCACTTCGCGCAGCGCTTCGTCACTGTTCGCCGGATCCATCTGGTAGGTCATCTTGTTGCCCTTGCCCAGGTTGGATGCCGAGCCGACCGCGTCGCGGAACGGGCCGTAGAACGCCGACGCGAACTTGGCCGAGTAGGCCATGATGCGCGTATGGATATGGCCGTCGCTTTCCAGCATCTCGCGGACCGCGCCGATGCGGCCGTCCATCATGTCCGACGGCGCGACGATGTCGACGCCTGCTTCGGCCTGCGCACGCGCCTGATCGACCAGGATCTCGATCGTGTCGTCGTTGATCACGTAGCCGTTCTCGTCGAGCACGCCGTCCTGGCCGTGGCTCGTGTACGGATCGAGTGCGACGTCGGTCAGCACGCCGAGCTCGGGGAAGCGCTTCTTCAGTTCGCGCACCGCACGCGGGATCAGGCCTTCCGGATTGGCTGCCTCGCGGCCGTCAGGCGTTTTCAGCGACGGCTCGATGGCCGGGAACAGCGACAGCACGGGCACGCCGAGTTCGACGCATTGCTCGGCGACATGCATCAGCAGATCGACGGACACGCGCTCGACGCCGGGCATCGACGGCACCGGCTGCCGTTCGTTGGTGCCGTCGACGACGAACACCGGATAGATCAGATCGTCGGTGGTCAGGCGGTTTTCGCGCATCAGGCGCCGGGAGAAGTCGTCGCGGCGCATCCGGCGCGGACGATGAAGCGGATGGAAGCTCATGTCGGTTGGGCAGAAATCAGGGCAGTAAGAACCTTACGGAACCCTTAGGTCATTTTCGGGAGCGTTGGTATATGATAGCGATCGAGCGGCACGCGTCGCGTGCAACTCCCCGCTTCTCCTCCCTGAGCGGGTGCCTGTCGTTTTTCGATTAGGCTGTTTGACCCGCCGTTAAACGGCGGGTTTTTTTATGAGCCGGCCGAATCCGCAGGCGCCGTCAGGTGCGCGCCGCCGATCCCGGCCGCGCGTTGCCCGATCATTGTGCTACAGGCTCGCTTTTTTCGTCGGCGACGGACGGCCGCACCCAGCTCTCGATCAGCTCATGCGCCTCGTCGAGCCCCGTGCGCTTCAGCGCGGAGAACAGCTGGACCGTCAGCTTGCCCTGGACGCCCTGGTCGCGATACGCATCCAGCCCCTTTTGCGTGGTCCGCAGCGCGTTGATGCTTTCCTGCCGCGTCAATTTGTCGCACTTCGTCAGCAGCGTGTGGATCGGCTTGCCGGTCGGCGTGAACCACTCGATCATGCGGCGATCGAGGTCGGTGAGCGGACGGCGCGAATCCATCATCAGGATCAGGCCGCAGAGCTGCGAGCGGGTCGCGAGGTAGGACGACAGCAGCATTTCCCAGTGCGCCTTCGCGGCGCCCGGCACTTCCGCGTAGCCGTAGCCGGGCAGGTCGACGAGGTTCGCGACGGGCTCGGCGGCCGGGCCGACGGAGAAGTAGTTGATATGCTGCGTGCGGCCGGGCGTCTTCGATGCGAAGGCCAGCCGCTTCTGGTTGCACAGCACGTTGATCGCCGTCGACTTGCCGGCGTTCGAGCGGCCCGCGAACGCGATTTCCGGCTGTACCGTCGGCGGCAGGTCGCGCAGATGGTTGACGGTCGTGTAGAAGCGGGCTTGATGGAGCAGAAAGGCCATGGGAACCGGAAGGACGGGCGGCGCGAGCCGCTTGGTGGAGGCGGGGTAGCCCCGATAGGCGCGGGAGCTTTCAACACGATATTGTACAATACGGCGGTTTTGCCGAAGGCCACCGGGCGCCTGCCTCGCGCTTTTATGTGGCTTCTGCGGTAGACTGGTCGCCGTCGTTTTTTGCAGAACCTCAAATTCCCACAAGACGAAACAGGGTGTGCGAATGAATCGACTGTGCAAGTCTCTGATGGTGCTTCAGGTTGCAGCAGGGTTCGTAGGTTTCGTAGCGGAGGCAAACGCGGCGGATGCGGCAAAGCCGGATCTCGACCGCGGCAAGGCGATTGCCGGGCAGGTCTGCGCGTCGTGTCACGGCGCCGACGGCAATAGCGCGTCGGGCAGTTTCCCGAAGCTTGCCGGCCAGCATCCCGAGTATCTGGTCAAGCAGTTGAACGACTTCAAGACGCAGCCGGGCGCGAAGGGGCCGGTGCGTACCAACGCGGTGATGGTCGGATTCGCGAGTGCGCTGAGCGCGGACGACATGCGCAACGTCGCCGCGTACTACGGGTCGCAGACGACGAAGCTCGGTACCGCACGCGATGCGGCGACCGTGCCGATCGGCCAGAAGATCTATCGCGGCGGCATCGCGGAGAAGGGCGTGCCCGCCTGCGCGAGCTGCCACGGGCCGACCGGGCAGGGGCTTCCGGTCCAGTACCCGCGTCTGTCGGGGCAGTGGGCCGATTACACGGTCGCGCAGTTGACCGCGTTCCAGCAGGGAGTTGGCGCGCGCAACAACAACGACGCGATGCATCAGATCGCGACGCGCCTGTCGGACAACGAGATCAAGGCCGTCGCGGATTACATCGCGGGCCTGCGTTGAGCGGTCGGTCGCGAATGGAATGACCGGGCGCCCGAAGGGCGTCCGGAGTCAGAACAAGAAAAGGGTGGGGCGCCGCACCGTTGCGGTCGCCTTGCCCTTTTTTGTTGTCAGTCGGAGTTTGAATGAGCGTTACCACGTCGGGGTTGCAGTCGAAGTCGGGTCAGGGTGCGTCGAAGCGCGCGGTCGAACTGCTGAGTTCGATGCGTTTCGCGATCGCGCTGCTGGTGGTGCTGTCGATCGCGAGCATCGTCGGCACGGTCCTGACCCAGGACGATCCGTATCCGAATTACGTGAACCAGTTCGGGCCGTTCTGGGCGGACATCTTCCGCTCGCTCGGCCTGTACAACGTGTACAGCGCGTGGTGGTTCATGCTGATCCTGATCTTCCTCGTCGTGTCGATCTCGCTGTGCGTGATCCGCAACGCGCCGAAGATGCTCGCCGATGCGAAGAGCTGGAAGGACAAGGTCCGCGAAGGCAGCCTGCGCGCGTTCCACCACAAGGCCGAGTACACGGCTTCCGGCACGCGCGCGACCGTTGCGGCGACACTCGCCACGTTCGTCACCAAGGCCGGCTACAAGCACGTCGTGCGTGAAACCGACGGCGCAACGCTGATCTCCGCGAAGCGCGGTGCGATGACCAAGTGGGGCTACATCTCAGCGCACGTCGCGATCGTCGTGATCTGTATCGGCGGCCTGCTCGACAGCAACCTGCCGATCAAATTCCAGATGTGGATGTTCGGCAAGAGCCCGGTCAACACGAGCGCGACGATCAGCGAGATTTCTCCCGACCATCGCCTGTCCGCGTCGAACCCGACGTTCCGCGGTTATGCGTGGGTGCCCGAGGGCCAGTTCGTGTCGACGGCGATCCTGAACCAGCCGAGCGGCTCGCTGATCCAGGACCTGCCGTTCTCGATCCAGCTCAACAAGTTCATCGTCGACTACTACACGACGGGCATGCCGAAGCTGTTCGCGAGCGACATCGTCGTGATCGATCGCGAGACCGGCCAGAAGATCCCGGCGCGCGTCGAGGTCAACAAGCCGTTCACGTACAAGGGCGTGTCGATCTACCAGTCGAGCTTCCAGGACGGCGGCTCGCAGATGCAGATGACGGCCTACCCGATGACGGGCGGCAACGCGAAGACCTTCCCCGTGCAGGGCACGATCGGCAGTTCGGCACCGCTGCAGATGCCGGGCGCCGACGGCGATACGATCGAGTTCTCCGATTTCCGCGCGATCAACGTCGAGAACATGGTCGACGCGAACGGCAAGCCGGACGTGCGCGGCGTCGCGAAGACGGCGTCGCTGAAGGAGGCGTTCGACGAACGGCTCGGCTCCGGCGCGAAGACGTCGAAGCCGATGCAGCTCCACAACATAGGCCCGTCCGTGCAGTACAAGATCCGCGGCAAGGACGGCCAGGCGCGCGAATTCAACAACTACATGCTACCCGTCGACATGAACGGCGTGCGCGTGTTTCTCGCCGGCGTGCGCGCGAGCCCGAACGACCCGTTCCGCTACATGCGGATTCCGGCCGACAGCCAGGATTCGATCGGCGAATGGATGCACCTGCGCGCCGCGCTCGAGGATCCGGCCGTGCGTGCCGAAGCCGCCGCGCGCTTCGCGCAGCGTTCGCTGCCGGGCACCGACGCATCGCTGCGCGTCCGCCTGCAGGACAGCGCATCGAAGGTACTGACCCTGTTTGCCGCCAGCGACGACAGCGTCGGCCGCGGCGCCGACGGCCAGCCGATCGGCGGCTTCCAGGCCGTGGCGACGTTCATCGATCGCTCGGTGCCCAAGGCCGAGCAGGAGAAGGCCGCGAGCCTGCTGCTGCGGATGCTCGAGGGCTCGATGTGGGAGGTCTGGCAGATCGCGCGCGAGCGCGCCGGCCAGCCGGCCGCCCAGCAGGGCACCGACACGATCCGATTCGTGCAGAACGCGATCAATGCGCTATCCGACAGCTTTCTGTATGGATCGCCCGTCTATCTGCAGCTAGACTCATTCAAGCAGGTGCAAGCTTCGGTATTTCAGCTGACGCGCGCACCCGGCAAGAATCTGGTGTATCTTGGCAGCCTGCTGCTGGTCGCCGGCATCTTCTCGATGTTCTACGTGCGCGAACGGCGCCTCTGGTTCTGGCTCAAGGATGCCGGCCCGGGTGTCGAGGTGGTGATGGCGATGTCCACGGCCCGCAAGACCTTCGATTTCGAGAAAGAATTCGTGCAGACGCGCGACGCGGCCGGCGCCGCCTTGCGCGCCGTACCTCGCGATGCCGCGCCCGCCGGTGCGGCATCGACGGCCCGCCCGCCTGCCGGCGGCGGTTCCGATTCCGAGAATTCCACCCGGTAACATCATGGATCTCACGCAAGTCTCCTCTTCCCGTCGGGCGTCGGCCCAGGCCCCGGTTTCGGCGCCGCTGTTCGACGATCGTCCGTTCCTCGCGCGCCTGTCGCTGATCGACTGGCTGTTCGCACTGGCGCTCGTGGCGGGCGCGGGTTATGCGCTCGTGCACTACAACGCGCACATGGATTACTACGACAAGGCGGTGATGATCGGCACCGTGCCGGCGCTCGTCGCGCTCGGCTGGCGCTGGAAGCCGGCCCGGCTGATGATGGCGTCGATCGCCGTGCTGTCGCTGCTGTCGATCCAGATCTACCAGGGCGATCTCGCGCGCGCCGATTCGGCGTTCTTCCTCAAGTACTTCCTGTCGAGCCAGTCGGCGATCCTGTGGATGAGCGCGTTGTTCGTGCTCGCGACGATCTTCTACTGGATCGGCTTGCTCGCGCGCTCGGAAACGGGCGCCGCGATCGGCCAGAAGCTCACGTGGGTCGCCGTGCTGATGGGCTTCACGGGGCTGATGGTGCGCTGGTACGAGTCCTACCTGATCGGCGCCGACGTCGGGCATATCCCGGTATCGAACCTCTACGAGGTGTTCGTCCTGTTCAGCCTGATCACCGCGCTGCTCTATCTGTATTACGAAGGCCACTACGGCACGCGTTCGCTCGGCGCGTTCGTGCTGCTGGTCATCAGCGCGGCGGTCGGCTTCCTGATGTGGTACTCGGTCGCGCGCGATGCGCAGCAGATCCAGCCGCTCGTGCCTGCGCTGCAGAGCTGGTGGATGAAGATCCACGTGCCGGCGAACTTCATCGGCTACGGCAGCTTCGCGCTGTCGGCGATGGTGTCGGTCGCGTACCTGATGAAGGAGCGCGGCGTGCTCGCCGATCGCCTGCCGACGCTCGAGGTGCTCGACGACGTGATGTACAAGTCGATCGCGGTCGGTTTCGCGTTCTTCACGATCGCGACGATCCTCGGCGCGCTGTGGGCGGCTGAGGCATGGGGCGGCTACTGGAGCTGGGACCCGAAGGAAACCTGGGCGCTGATCGTGTGGCTCAACTACGCGGCGTGGCTGCACATGCGGCTGATGAAGGGCCTGCGCGGCGCGGTTGCCGCCTGGTGGGCACTCACGGGCCTGCTCGTCACGACGTTCGCGTTCCTCGGCGTCAACATGTTCCTGTCCGGGCTGCATAGCTACGGCAAGCTGTAAGATTTCGGCCGCTCGTCCGACTATAAGACCGCCGGTGCACTGCGTGCCCGGCGGTTTTCTTTTGTAACGGGCGGGCGATCCGGGCGTCGAACGGCGCATGACGGGCCGGGTCGAACGCTCATGAAGCGTGCGCGCGGCGCATGCAGGAGGAGCAGCACGATGTGGATCAAACGCCCTTTGCGGAACGTACTGACCGGCGCCGATATCGCGCACAGCGAGATCACGCCGCGCGCGGTGTTCGAGAACCGGCGGCGCGTCTTGCAGGCGGCCGGCCTCGCGGCGGCGGGCGGGTTGCTCGGCGGCAGCGATGCGGCATTTGCCGCGTATGCGTCGCCCGACGCGCGGGCGGCGAAGCTCGCGGCGAAAACGAACCCGAAGTTCGTCGCGGCCGACAAGGTGACGCCGTTCAAGGACATCACGTCCTACAACAACTTCTACGAATTCGGCACCGACAAGAGCGACCCGGCGCAGAACGCCGGCACGCTGCGGCCGCGCCCGTGGCGCGTGAGCGTCGAGGGCGAGGTGCTGCACCCGAAAGTGTTCGATCTCGACGAACTGCTGAAGCTCGCACCGCTCGAGGAGCGCGTGTACCGGCTGCGCTGCGTCGAAGGCTGGTCGATGGTGATCCCGTGGATCGGCGTGCCGCTGTCCGAGCTGATCAAGCGTGTGCAGCCGACCGGCAATGCGAAATACGTGCAGTTCATCACGCTGGCCGATCCGTCGCAGATGCCGGGCCTCTCGACACCCGTGCTCGACTGGCCGTATTCGGAAGGGCTGCGGATGGACGAGGCGATGAATCCGCTGACGCTGCTGACGATGGGTGTCTACGGGCAGGTGCTGCCGAACCAGAACGGCGCGCCGGTGCGAATCGTCGTGCCGTGGAAGTACGGCTTCAAGAGCGCGAAGTCGCTCGTGAAGATCCGCTTCGTCGACCAGCAGCCGAAGACGAGCTGGAACACGTACGCAGCGAACGAATACGGCTTTTATTCGAACGTGAACCCGAACGTCGATCATCCGCGCTGGAGTCAGGCGACCGAGCGGCGCATCGGCGAGGACGGCTTCTTCACGCCGAAGCGCAAGACGCTGATGTTCAACGGCTACGGCGATCTGGTTGCGTCGATGTATCAGGGCATGGACCTGAAAAAGAACTTCTGAGCGCGACGGTGAGAAACGACATGCCTCCTTCGACGCTGACACCCGCGCGCGCAGCCGGCAGCGGATCGACCGCACGCGCGGCCCGGGCCGGTGCGATCCGTACCGGCGCGCCGCGCTGGCTCGTGCCGGCCAAGGTGCTGGTTTTCGCGGCCGGCCTCTATCCGCTTGCGCGTCTCGTGCTGTTCGGGCTGACTGACCGGCTCGGCGCGAACCCGATCGAATTCATCACGCGCTCGACCGGCCTGTGGACGCTCGTGATGCTGTGCATCACGCTTGCTGTCACGCCGCTGCGGCGCATGACGGGCTTCGCGACGCTGCTGCGCTTTCGCCGGATGATCGGGCTGTTTGCGTTCTTTTACGCGACGCTGCATTTCACGACCTACCTGTGGTTCGACAAGTGGTTCGACGTCGTCGCGATCCTGAAGGACGTCGGCAAGCGCCCGTTCATCACGGTCGGCTTTGCCGCGTTCGTGCTGCTGATCCCGCTCGCAGCGACGTCGCCGCGCGCGATGGTGCGCCGGCTCGGCCGCCACTGGGCGACGCTGCACTGCGCGATCTACGCGATCGCGCTGTTCGGCGTGCTGCACTTCTGGTGGATGAGAGCCGGCAAGCACGATCTCGCGCAGCCGAAGCTTTACGCGGCGATCGTCGCCGCGCTGCTCGGCTGGCGGCTGGCCGCATGGGGATGGCGGCGCGTGCGCGCGTGACGGCACGGCCTGCAAAAACAAAAGGCGATGACCGGGAAGTCATCGCCTTGTTTCGCGAGCTGCGCGGGCGCGTCGTTACTGCGTGACGGCCGAGCCCGACGCCGGTGCGGGCATTTTCGATGCGTCGCTCGACAGTTCGGGCGTCAGCGTGAGCGGCGTGCCGGACGAATCGGGCACACTGTCGGATGACGCGTTTTCATCGGTCGGCTTCACGTCCGACGGCGGCGTGTCCTGCTGCTGGATCGGCTTGGGCAGCGGAGGCACGGTAGGCAGATAGAGCGGGCCGCTTTGACCGCAGCCGGCAAGAATCGCCAAAGCCGCTACAATCGCGCTCATCCGGAAAACGACTCGCATGATCGTCCCTGAACAATTGAACCGATAGAGTTTAGCATGTCCGATACCGAATACCTGACCCGTGCCGAGGCCGTGCTGACGGCCGTCGAGCGTACCGTCGACACCGCGAACGACGGCGACCACGACATCGATCTGGAGCGCAACGGCAGCGTCCTGACGCTGACGTTCGAGAATGGCTCGAAGATCATCGTCAACCTGCAGCCGCCGATGAAGGAAGTGTGGATCGCCGCGAAGGCGGGCGGATTCCACTACCGTTTCGTTGATGGCGAATGGCGCGATACGCGCACGGGCACCGAGTTCTACGCGGCGCTCACCGAATACGCGACGCAGCAGGCCGGCCTGCCGATCACGTTCAGCGCGTGACGGCCGGGGCGCCGGGCCCCGGATGTCGTACCAAAAGAAAAAGCGCCCCGCAGTTCATTCACGGGGCGCTTTTTTCATGTCCGTGGCTGCGGTCAGTGGCCGCGGAACAGGTTCATGATGTCCTGCTTTTCCTGCTCGTCGACGTGCGGCGCCGGCGCCGCTTCGTCGACGTTCTGCGCGGCCGGCGCCTGCGGCACACCGACCGTCGACACGAAACCGTGCCCCGGCGTGAAGTCGGTGAAGTACAGCTCGCTGCCGAGCGACTCGACGCCGTCCGGCACCGGCGGCTTGAACTCCGGCACGCCCTTCAGCGCCGCGCCCATGTAGTCGATCCAGACGGGCAGCGACAGGCCGCCGCCGGTTTCGCGATCGCCGAGGCTGCGCGGGTTGTCGTAGCCGATCCACGCGATCGCGGCGAGCGTGTGCTGGTAGCCGGCGAACCACGCGTCGTGCGAATCGTTCGTCGTGCCGGTCTTGCCCGCGAGGTCGGTGCGCTTCAGGATGTTGGTCCGCGCGCCCGTGCCGCGCTGCGCGACGCTCTGCAGCAGGCTGTTCATCACGTATGCGTTGCGCGCGTCGATCGCGCGCGGCGCGTTCTGCTCGGCGACGAGCGGTTGCGCGCGTGCGACGATCGCGCCGTTCGGATCGGTGACTTCGGCGATCAGGTACGGATTGACGCGGTAGCCGCCGTTCGCGAAGACCGAGTACGCGCCGGCCATCTGCAGCGGCGTGACCTGGCCCGCGCCGAGCGCCATCGGCAGGTAGGCCGGATGGCGCTCGGCGTCGAAGCCGAAGCGCGTGATGTACTGCTGCGCGTACTTCGTGCCGATGTGGTTCAGGATCCGGATCGACACGAGGTTGCGCGAGCGCTGCAGCGCGGTGCGCATCGACATCGGGCCTTCGAAGCCGCCGCCGTAGTTCTTCGGCTCCCACGGCTGGCCGCCCGTTTCGGCGGCGCTGAAATATAGCGGGCCGTCGTTGATCACGGTTGCCGGCCCGAGGCCCTTGTCGAGCGACGCCGAGTAGATGAACGGCTTGAACGACGAACCCGGCTGCCGCCACGCCTGCGTGACGTGGTTGAACTTGTTCTTGTTGTAGTCGAAGCCGCCGACGAGCGAGCGGATCGCGCCGTCCTGCGGGATGATCGACAGGAACGCGCCTTCGACCTGCGGCAACTGCGTGATCGACCATTTGCCGGTGTCGCTCTTCACGACGCGGACGATCGCGCCCGGGCGGATGCGGCGGTTCGGCTGCGCGTTGGTCGACAGCGCGCCCGACGCGAAGCGCAGGTTGTCGCCTTCGATCGTCGCAGTGCTGCCGTCGATGAACGCGACCGTGATCTGGCGCGGGCTCGCGGCCGTGACGACCGCGGCTATCAGTTCGCCGTTGTCGGGGTGCTCGAGCAGCGCGTCGTCGATCGCCTGTTCGCGGTCGTCCGCACCGGCCGGCAGCTCGATGAAGCCTTCCGGCCCGCGATAGCCGTGCCGGCGCTCGTAATCCATGATGCCCTTGCGCAGCGCGGTGTACGCGACCTGCTGGTCAGCGGAGTCGATCGTCGTGACGACGTTGAAGCCGCGCGTGTAGGTTTCCTCGCGGTACTGCGCGTACATCATCTGTCTGACCATTTCCGCGACGTACTCGGCGTGCACGCTGAAATCGCGGCCCGGGCCCTTGACGACGAGCGGCTGCGCGACGGCCTCGTCGTACTGCTCGCGCGTGATGAAGTTCAGCTCGAGCATCCGCTGCAGGATGTATTCCTGGCGCACCTTCGCGCGCTTCGGGTTCACGACCGGGTTATACGCGGACGGCGCCTTCGGCAGCCCCGCGAGCATCGCCGCCTCCGCGAGCGTGATGTCCTTCAGGTCCTTGCCGAAATAGACCCGCGCGGCGCTCGCGAAGCCGTACGCGCGCTGGCCGAGATAGATCTGATTCATGTAGACCTCGAGAATCTGATCCTTCGTCAGCGCGCGCTCGATCCGGTACGCGAGCAGCATCTCGTAGATCTTGCGCGTGTAGGTCTTCTCGCTCGACAGGAAGAAGTTGCGCGCGACCTGCATCGTGATCGTGCTCGCGCCCTGCGATGCATGACCGTTCGTCAGCGCGACGAAGCCGGCGCGGATGATGCCGGTGAGGTCGACGCCGCCGTGATCGTAGAAGCGTGCGTCCTCGATCGCGAGGATCGCCTTCTTCAGCGAGTCGGGCACGTCCTTGAAATGGACGACGTCGCGGCGCTCTTCGCCGAATTCGCCGATCAGCACGTGATCGGACGTATAGATGCGCAGCGGCACCTTCGGGCGGTAGTCGGTCAGCGCGTCGAGCGACGGCATGTTCGGCCACGCGACGACGAGCGCGTAGCCGAGCACGAGGCCGCCGGCCACGACGAGGGCCACGCACATCGCGGCGAAGCCGAGCAGGACTTTTTGCCACCAGGGACGCTTCTTCGGCTCCGGGGCGGGAGGCGGGGACGTAGGAGTCGTGGATTGCATAGGCATACCGGAAAACAGTCTCGCGATTATAGCTGCCCGGTAAGACCGGTCCTGACACGGGGGCTGCCCGCCGGAAAGCCGCGGGTTGACGTGTCTTCAGCATAGCCCGCGCACGGCTGTTCCGAGCCGATGCTGGCCGTTCGGCCGACTGTCGGCCGAACGCGCCGCTTTGCAGAATCAGGTCTCGGAAACGCGGCGTGGGCCGCGACGATCGCGGGAGGCCGGGATGGCGGGACGATGGGGGGCGCGGTTCGCGCAGGGCAGGCACGGGGCGACGGGAATCGACGTCGGTGCGGACGAGGTGAGGGTGGTCGCGCTGAGCCGGCGCGCCCGTGCTGTCGATGTGCGCGTCGAGGGGCTCGAGCGGGAGCCGGTCGGGTTGGCGGGCGGGCCGGAAGACGCGCGCTGGGCGGCGGTCGCGCGCTCGCTGGCGGCGGCCGTGTCGCGGCTGTCGGCGGCGGGTGTGCGGTGCGAGGCGTGCGGCGTGATGGCGCTGTGCGATGAAGAGATCCGTACCGCGACGCTCGACCTGGCCGGGCGTGGCGACGTCGAGGATGCCGCTCGGCAGGCGGCCGAGCGCATTTCGGGGCTGGCGCCGGACAGCCTCGCGTTCGACTGGCGGCAGGATGGCGGCGCGCAGTCTGGCGAGATCGAGGTCGCGGTGGCCCCGCTGGCGCTGCTCGAACGGCGGATCGACGTGGCCGCCCAGGCCGGTGTCGACCTGACGGCCGTCGACGGCGAGTCGGCGGCCGCGCTGCGCGCGTTGCGTTATGCGGCGCAGTTCGAGCTCGACGCGCATGGTCCCTATGCCGCGCTCTGGTTCAGCGACTCGGGCGTGCGAGCGTGGCGGGTCGACGGTGCGCTGGCCGCGCAGGTGCTCGCGCTGTCAGGCGGGGCGCCGGAGGCGTTCACCGACGCATTGCGCCAGCGCGTGCTCGGGGCCGTGCGTTGCGTACTCGTGGCCGGGGACGAGCGGTGCATCGCCCGCTTCGGGACGTCCGTCGCCGATATCGGCGACGTGCTCGGCGCGGTTGCGGTGCCGTTCGACTGCACGGGCTGGGATGGGCAGCCGTGCCCGCCCGCCGGCATGCCGGGCGGCCCTGCATTCGCCGTCGCGTTCGGGCTGGCGTTGCGCGGGGTGTGGGAATGATGACCGGTCGCATGCCGGCACGCGCGTCCAGGCCGGCTGAGGTCGTTCGTGCTGGGCTCGGCGGTTTCAACCTGCTGCCGTACCGCGAGCGGCTGGCGCAGGCGTTGCGACGTCGCCGGGCCGCGCAGTGCGGGACGGCAATCCTGCTCGGCGTGCTCGGCGCCGGTCTGTGGACGGGCGCTGCCGCATGGCTGCGGTGGCGTGTGGACGCCGAGCACGTAAGCGTGGAGACGCGGCTGCGGCAGTTGCAGCCGCGGGTGGAAGTTGCGACGCGCGCCGCCAGTGCAGCCGCCGCCGCCGCTCGGCGCGGCGCGCAGGCAGCCGAACTCGCCGCGCCTTACCGGCGCGTCGCAGCGCTGCTGGCGACGCTGGCGCAGGTGCGAGACGACGCGGTTCGGCTCGACACGCTGCGCACGACACCGACGGGTGCCGAGCTCGATGTGCGCGCCACGAGTTACCGGGCGGCCGAGCGATGGCTCGCCGGGATGGCGCGCGAGCAGCGGGGCTGGCGGATCGATATCGACGCGTTGAAGCCTGCTTCGGATGCACCGGTCGCGTCGACGGGGATGCCGTTCCGGTTCTCGGTCCAACTGCGCTGGCGCGATGCGATGTCGTCGCGGAAGGCGGCGGGAGGCGGAGCATGATGGCGATCGCGCATCGGCCTGCGCCGCGCGGCGAAGCATGGCTGCGCGGCATGCGGCGCGTGTCGCCCGAGGCTGCCCATGCGGCCGGCTGCGCGCTGGCGTTCGCAGCCGTGCTGGCAGGGGGAATTCATCTGGCGAATACCGCCGACTGGAGCGGGCTCGCGCACAGTCGCACGTTGCTGGCAGAGGCGCAGGTGCGTGAGGCCGATGCACGGCGCGTGCTTGCGGCCGCCGGGCAGCGGCGCGATGCAGGTCCGGCACCAGCGCGCGATGACCGCTTGTCGCCGGTGCCGGAATGGGGCGCGCTGATGCTCGAACTGGCCGATCTCGCAGCGTCGAGCGGGCTGCGTCGCGTATCGATCGAACCGCAGCAAGCCGGCGGCGCGGCGCCGGACGGCCGGCGCACGGTGCGTGTCGTCGCGGATGGCGGTTTTCGCGCGTTGTTGCACGTGGTCGGCGGGCTGGCGAGCTTCCCGGTGCTGGCGGTGCCGTCGGCGCTGTCTGTCGAGCGAGGATTGCAGGCGGCGCGCGTGGAAATGTCCGTCGACGTTTTTCCGGCGCTGCCGGCTGCAACGGGCGCTGGCGGCACGGTGGCGGTTCCGGCAGCGGCGCTCGACGAGGACCCGTTCGACACGGCTGGTTTGTCCGCAGCGGATGGTCAGGCTGCCCGCCTGGCCGGCACGATTCGCGACGCGCGCGCCGGTCTCGCGCTGTTCGACGGCGGCGACGGCACGTTCACCGCCGTGGTGCCCGGCGAAGCGCTCGGGGCTGCGCGCGTGGTGCGTGTCGAGCCCGCGGCCGTGACGCTCGCGACGGCGGACGGGGCGCACCGGCTCGTCCTCGATGACGGAGGCCGGCCATGATGAAGTACGGATGTCGGGCACTCGCCGTCGTCTGGGCCGGATTGACGGCGGCCGGGGCAAGCGCGTCATTGCCACCGCTGCCGGCCGTCTGGCCAGCAGCGGCGATGGATGCGCAGGTGCCGGGCCTGCCGCCGCCCGGAGGCTTGGCCGACGGCGTGGATGATGCCGTGTCGGCGGGGGGCGGCCCGCAACGGTTCGATCACGCGGCTCACGCGGCGCGTCAGGCAGAAACCGCCGCTCCGGCTCTCCGGCTGGAGGGGCCGCCGATCCCGTTGGCGCCGCCGGCCCGGATGAGCGACGACGCGGCACGGCAACCGGGAGATGCGAACGACGCGCGTCGAATCTCGCTGAATCTGCAGGGCGTCGGTCTCGCAGCTGCATTCGACGCGTTCGCCCGGTTCACGGGCCTCAATATCGTCGTCGGCGAGCAGGTGCGCGGCACCGTCACGTTACGTCTGAACAATGTTCGCTGGCGCGATGCATTCGACACGCTGCTCGACACGCACGGGCTCGCGATGTCGCGGCGCGGCAACGTGATATGGGTCACGCCGGCGGCCGAACTGGCCGCGCGCGAACGCGAGCGCTTCGAGATGCATGCGCGGGCCGCCGATCTGGAGCCGCTCGCGAGCCGTACGTTCGCGCTGCATTACCCGCGCGCGCAGGACGTGCAACGGCTGCTGACCGGCGCGACCGGCCAGCGCCTGCTGTCGAAGCGCGGCGCCGCGGCGGCCGATCCGCGCACGAACCTGTTGTTCGTCACCGATCTCGAACCGCGTATCGTGCAGATCGCGGGCCTGATCGATGCGATCGACCGGCCATCGCGGCAGGTCCGGATCGAGGCGCGCATCGTCGAGGGCGAACAGGGCTTCTCGCGCAACCTCGGCGCACGCGTCGCGCTGCGTGCGCAGGGGCGCCCGCCGTCGGGCGACGGCACCACGTTCACGGCGGACGCGCGCAACGCGCTCGACCTTGCCGCGCGGCCGCTCGGCGGTTTCGAGGCGGCAACCGCCGGCTTCACGCTGTTTGCCGCGCCGCTCAGCCGCGTACTCGACATCGAACTGAGCGCACTCGAAGCGCAAGGGCGGGGACAGATCGTTTCGCGTCCGCGCGTGGTGACCGCCGATCGCGTCAAGGCCATCGTCGAGCAGGGTTCGGAGCTGCCGTACCAGGCGAAGGTCGGCAACGGCGTGAGCGGCGTGCAGTTCCGCCGCGCGACGCTCAAGCTCGAGGTCGAGCCGCAGATCACGCCCGACGGGCGTGTCGTGCTCGACCTGGACGTGACGAAGGACAGCGTCGGCGAGCCGACGGCGGCCGGCCCGGCTATCCATACGAAGCACGTGCAGACGCGCGTCGAGGTCGAGGACGGCGGGACGGTCGCGATCGGCGGGATCTACGAGCAGCTGCGCCGGAACGATGTGACGCGCGTGCCGCTCTTGGGCAAAATACCGATTCTGGGCGCGCTTTTCCGGCACCGCGCGCAGCGCGACCAGCGCAGCGAACTGGTCGTCTTCATCACGCCGACCGTCGTCGATGCGCGCTGCGATGCGCGCGGCGCGGCTGGCGCGGATCACGACAAAACGGGGCCGGAAGCCGCCGGCGCAGGCTCGACAAGGCAGCCGCTTTGCCAGTAAGCTGCGCCACACACCAGCAAGATTGAAGCAGAGGAAGCCGTTGCAAGCGCGGGACCCACATGCAAACGTATTTTTCGTCGGCCTTATGGGAGCGGGTAAGACCACCGTGGGCCGTGCGGTCGCGCGTCGTCTCGACAGGACGTTCTTCGACTCCGACCACGAAATCGAGGCCCGCACGGGCGCGCGCATTCCGGTGATCTTCGAGCTGGAGGGCGAGACCGGGTTTCGCGATCGCGAAACGCAGGTGATCGCCGAGCTCACGCAGCGCGAGAACATCGTGCTTGCGACGGGCGGCGGCGCGGTGCTGCGCCCGGAAAATCGCGACTGCCTGAAAAGCAATGGCATCGTCGTCTATCTGCGTGCCAATCCGCACGATCTGTGGCTGCGCACGCGCAAGGACAAGAACCGCCCGCTGCTGCAGACCGAGGATCCGAAGGGGCGTCTCGAAGCGCTCTACGAAGTGCGCGACCCGCTGTACCGCGAATGCGCGGATTTCGTCATCGAGACCGGCCGTCCGTCGGTCAACGGTCTCGTCAACATGGTGCTGATGCAACTCGAACTGGCGGGCGTCATCGCCAAGCCGCTACAAGCATGATTACTGTCAACGTCGATCTGGGCGACCGCGCCTATCCGATTCATATTGGCGCCGGCCTGATCGGCCGCGCCGAGCTGTTCGCGCCTCACATCAAGGGTTCGTCCGCCACGATCGTCACGAACACGACGGTCGATCCGCTTTACGGCGACACGCTGCGCGCGGCGCTCGCGCCGCTTGGCAAGCATGTGTCGACGGTCGTGCTGCCGGACGGCGAGGCGTACAAGAACTGGGAAACGCTGAACCTGATCTTCGACGGCCTGCTGACCGGGCGCGCGGATCGCAAGACGACGCTCGTCGCACTCGGCGGCGGCGTGGTCGGCGACATGACGGGCTTTGCCGCCGCGTGCTACATGCGCGGCGTGCCGTTCATCCAGGTACCGACGACGCTGCTGTCGCAGGTCGATTCGTCGGTCGGCGGCAAGACGGGCATCAACCACCCGCTAGGCAAGAACATGATCGGCGCGTTCTACCAGCCGCAAGCCGTGATCGCGGACATCGGCGCGCTGGCGACGCTGCCCGATCGCGAACTGGCGGCCGGTGTCGCCGAGATCATCAAGACCGGCGCGATCGCCGATGCGGAATTCTTCGACTGGATCGAGGCGAACGTCGACGCGCTGAACCGTCGCGAGCCGGCAGCGCTTGCGCACGCCGTGAAGCGCTCGTGCGAGATCAAGGCGAGCGTGGTCGCGGCCGACGAGCGCGAAGGCGGCCTGCGCGCGATCCTGAACTTCGGCCACACGTTCGGCCATGCAATCGAGGCCGGGCTCGGCTACGGCGAGTGGCTGCACGGCGAGGCCGTCGGCTGCGGGATGGTGATGGCGGGCGACCTGTCGGTGCGGCTCGGCCTGCTCGACGAAGCGTCGCGGCAGCGGCTCGACGCGGTGATCGCGGCCGCGCATCTGCCGACCCGCGGGCCCGCGCTCGGCGACGCGCGCTACATGGATTTGATGCGCGTCGACAAGAAGGCCGAGGCCGGCGCGATCAAGTTCATCCTGCTGAAGCGATTCGGCGATACGCTGATCACGCAGGCGCCGGACGAAGCCGTATTCGCTACACTGGCGCAGACAACCCGGTAACGGCGGCCCGGATGCCCCGGCGCCCCTGACATGGAGGAGACGTGAGCGAGACATCCAGCAGCACACTGCCCGAAGCCGGCCGCGCATCCGCTGCGCCGGTGGCCGAGCCGCCGACGCTGGCGGCGCTGGAAGCCCATCTCGCTCCGTATGCCGCACACGCGTCGCAGTCGCGCGGCCGCCGCCATCCGGAAACGCCGCCGGCGGCGCGCACCGAATTCCAGCGCGATCGCGACCGCATCGTCCATTCGACCGCGTTTCGCCGGCTCGAATACAAGACGCAGGTCTTCGTCAATCATGAAGGCGACCTGTTCCGCACGCGCCTCACGCACAGCCTCGAAGTCGCGCAGATCGCGCGCTCGGTCGCGCGCAACCTGCGCCTGAACGAGGATCTCGTCGAAGCGATCTCGCTCGCGCACGATCTCGGCCATACGCCGTTCGGCCATGCCGGGCAGGACGCGCTGAATGCGTGCATGCGCGAGCACGGCGGCTTCGAGCACAACCTGCAGAGCCTTGCCGTCGTCGACGAGCTCGAGGAGCACTACGGCGCGTTCAACGGGCTGAACCTGTGCTTCGAGACGCGCGAAGGCATTCTGAAGCACTGCTCGCGCGAGAATGCGCGCAAGCTCGGCGCGCTCGGCGAGCGCTTCCTGCAGGGCCGCCAGCCGTCGCTCGAAGCGCAGCTCGCGAACATCGCGGACGAAATTGCCTACAACAACCATGATGTCGACGACGGCCTGCGTTCCGGCCTGATCACGATCGAGCAGCTCGCGGAAGTCGAGCTGTGGCAGCGCCACTACGAGGCGGCGCTCGCCGAATTCCCGCACCTCGAAGGCCGCCGCCTCGTGCACGAGACGGTGCGCCGCATCATCAACACGCTGATCGTCGACCTGATCGACGAGACGACGCGCAATCTCGCGCGCGTCGCGCCCGCGTCGCTCGACGACGTTCGCGCCGCGCCGCCGCTCGTGTCGCACAGCGCGACGGTCGCCGCGCAGGCGGCCGCGCTCAAGCGTTTCCTTTTCAAGAACCTGTATCGCCACTACAAGGTGATGCGCATGGCGAGCAAGGCGCAGCGCGTCGTCACGGGGCTGTTCGACGCGTTCATCGACGATCCGCGCCTGCTGCCGCCGCCGTACCAGTCGGACGACGCAGCGCAGCAGCCGCGTCTCGTCGCGCACTACATCGCCGGAATGACCGACCGCTTCGCGCTGAAGGAATACCAGCGCCTGTTCGTCATCAACGACAACTGACTGTCACAAACGATCACTAGACTTCGCCGGTTCAATGGCGACGGGAATGTTGCATACGCTGTTGGTAACGTTTTCATAGGAGAGAGGTCGATGAAGAAGAAGCCTGCGGGGACCATGGTTCGTTCGATCGCGCTCGGCGGCGCGCTGATGTTCGGAGTGCAGCACGTGGCGCTCGCCGCGACGGAGATCCAGTTCTGGCATGCGATGGAGGCCGCGCTCGGCGAGCGGGTCAACGCGATTGCCGAGCAGTTCAACGCGTCGCAGAGCGACTACAAGATCGTGCCGGTCTTCAAGGGCACCTACGACCAGGCGCTCGCGGCCGGCATCGCCGCCTATCGCAGCGGCAACGCGCCGGCGATCCTCCAGGTCTATGAAGTCGGCACGGCCACGATGATGCAGGCGAAGAAGGCCGTCGTGCCCGTCTACGACGTGTTCAAGCAGGCCGGCGTGCCGCTCGACGAAAAGGCGTTCGTGCCGACCATCTCGAGCTATTACAGCGACGCGAAGACGGGCCACCTCGTGTCGATGCCGTTCAACAGTTCGACGCCGGTGCTGTACTACAACAAGGATGCGTTCAAGAAGGCCGGGCTCGACCCGAACCAGCCGCCGAAGACGTGGGCCGACGTGCAGGCCGATGCCGAGAAGCTGCGCAAGTCGGGGATGGCGTGCGGCTTCACGACCGGCTGGCAGGGCTGGATCCAGCTCGAGAACTACAGCGCATGGCACGGGCTGCCGTTCGCGAGCCGCAACAACGGCTTCGACGGCACCGACGCCGTGCTCGAATTCAACAAGCCGCAGCAGATCGCGCACATCGCGTTCCTGCAGCAGATGGCGAAGGACGGCACGTTCACGTACGCGGGCCGCAAGGATGAAGCGTCGGCGAAGTTCTACAGCGGCGACTGCGGGATCCTGACGACGTCGTCGGGCGCACTCGCGAACGTGCAGAAATTCGCGAAGTTCAGCTACGGCACGGGCATGATGCCGTACGACGCGAGCGTGAAGGGCGCGCCGCAGAACGCGATCATCGGCGGCGCGAGCCTGTGGGTGCTGGCCGGCAAGGATCCGGCGACCTACAAGGGCGTCGCGAAATTCCTCGCGTACCTGGCATCGCCGGCCGTCGCCGCGAAGTGGCACCAGGACACGGGCTACCTGCCGGTCACGACGGCCGCGTACGACCTCACGCGCCAGCAGGGCTTCTACGCGAAGAACCCGAGCGCCGAAACCGCGATCAAGCAGATGCTGAACAAGCCGCCGCTGCCGTACACGAAGGGGCTGCGTCTGGGCAACATGCCGCAGATCCGCACGATCGTCGACGAGGAGTTCGAACAGGTCTGGGCGCAGAAGAAGTCGCCGAAGGACGCGCTCGATTCGGCGGCCTCGCGTGGCGACGAGCTGCTGCGCCGCTTCGAGAAGTCGGGCGGCTGAGCACGCATCGCTTCGTGCCGCCGGCCGCGCCGCGCTTACGCGCGTGCGGTCCGGCGGCGCGGTTTCCTTTCCGTTTCGCCTGACCGGATATCCGCGATGCAATCCCATTCCCGCTTCGGTACGAGCCTGGTGCCGTACCTGCTGATCGCGCCGCAGCTCGCGATCACCGCCGTGTTCTTCCTGTGGCCGGCCGGCGTCGCGCTGTGGCAGTCGACGCAGATGCAGGACGCGTTCGGCACGTCGAGCGAATTCGTCGGCTTCGCGAACTTCACGCACCTGTTCGCCGATCCGCTGTATCTCGATTCGTTCCGCACGACGCTCGTGTTCAGCTTGCTCGTCACGGTGAGCGGGCTCGTCGTGTCGCTGTTGCTCGCCGCGTGCGCCGACCGCGTGACCCGCGGCGCGCGCGCGTATCGCACGCTGCTGATCTGGCCGTACGCGGTCGCACCGACGATCGCGGCCGTGCTGTGGGCGTTCCTGTTCAACCCGAGCATCGGGCTCATTACGTATGCGCTCGCGAAGGGCGGCATCGTGTGGAACCACGCGCTGAACGGCGGGCAGGCGATGTTCCTCGTCGTGCTCGCGTCGGTGTGGAAGCAGGTGAGCTACAACTTCCTGTTCTTCTACGCGGGCCTGCAGGCGATCCCGCGCTCGCTGATCGAGGCGGCGGCGATCGACGGCGCGGGGCCGGTGCGGCGTTTCTTCCACATCGTGCTGCCGCTGCTGTCGCCGACGAGTTTCTTCCTGCTGGTCGTGAACCTCGTCTACGCGTTCTTCGACACGTTCCCGGTGATCGACGCGGCCACCGGCGGCGGCCCGGCGCAGAGCACGAAGACGCTGATCTACAAGATCTTCGCGGAGGGCTTCCAGGGGCTCGACATCGGCAGCTCGGGCGCACAGTCGGTCGTGCTGATGATCATCGTCGTCGGGCTCACGGTGATCCAGTTCCGCTTCGTCGAACGCAGGGTGCAATACGCATGATCGAAAATCGCAAGGGTTTCGACCTGTTCTGCCACGCGGTGCTGGTCGCGGGCATCGTGCTGATCGTGTTTCCTGTCTACGTCGCGTTCTGCGCGGCGACGATGAATGCGCAGGAAGTGTTCACGGTGCCGCTGTCGCTCGTGCCGAGCACGCATCTGTTCGAGAACATCGCATACATATGGGGGCACGGCAGCGGCGGCACGACGGCGCCGTTCGGCCGGCTGCTCGTGAACAGCTTCGCGATGGCGCTCGGCATCGCGGTCGGCAAGATCGCGATGTCGATCCTGTCCGCGTACGCGATCGTCTATTTCCGCTTCCCGTTTCGCAACACGGCGTTCTGGCTGATCTTCGTCACGCTGATGCTGCCGGTGGAAGTGCGGATCTTCCCGACCGTGCAGGTCGTGTCGACGCTGCACCTGACGAACACCTACGCGGGGCTCACGCTGCCGCTGATCGCATCGGCGACCGCGACGTTCCTGTTCCGCCAGTTCTTCATGACGCTGCCCGACGAGTTGATGGACGCCGCGCGCATCGACGGCGCGGGCGCGCTGCGCTTCTTCTGGGACGTCGTGCTGCCGCTGTCGAAGACGAGCATCGCGTCGCTGTTCGTGATCACGTTCATCTACGGCTGGAACCAGTATCTGTGGCCGATCCTGATCACGACGGAGGCGTCGCTGTCGACGGCGGTGGTGGGCATCAAGACGATGATCGCGAGCGGCGACGCCGCGACCGAATGGCAATACGTGATGGCGGCGACGCTGCTGGCGATGATGCCGCCGCTCGTCGTCGTGCTGGCGATGCAGCGCTGGTTCGTGCGCGGCCTCGTCGATTCCGAGAAATAAATGACGGACGGCAACCGGGAGAAAGACCAAGTATGGCTGCGCTGAGCTTGAAGGGCGTCAGGAAATCCTACGACGGCAAGCAGCATGTGCTGCATGGCATCGACGTCGAGATCGCCGACGGCGAATTCATCGTGCTGGTCGGCCCGTCGGGCTGCGGCAAATCGACGTTGCTGCGGATGATCGCGGGGCTCGAGAGCGTGACGGATGGCGAGATCGCGATCGGCGACCGGGTCGTCAACGCGCTGGAGCCGAAGGATCGCGATATCGCGATGGTGTTCCAGAACTATGCGCTGTACCCGCACATGACGGTCGCGCAGAACATGGGCTACGGGCTGAAGATCCGCGGGATCGAGCGTGCGGCGATCGACTCGCGGGTGGCCGCGGCCGCGAAGATCCTCGAGCTCGAGCCGCTGCTCGCGCGGCGGCCGCGCGAGCTGTCGGGCGGCCAGCGGCAGCGCGTCGCGATGGGGCGCGCGATCGTGCGCGAGCCGTCGGTGTTCCTGTTCGACGAACCGTTGTCGAACCTCGACGCGAAGCTGCGCGTGCAGATGCGGCTCGAGATCCAGCGGCTGCATGCGCGGCTCGCGACGACGAGCGTCTACGTGACGCACGACCAGATCGAGGCGATGACGCTCGCGCAGCGCGTGATCGTGATGAATCGCGGCTACGCGGAGCAGATCGGCGCGCCGGTCGACGTGTACGAGAAGCCGGCGACGGTGTTCGTCGCGGGTTTCATCGGTTCCCCCGCGATGAACCTGATGCACGGCCGGCTGTCGGACGACGGCGCGACCTTCACGGTCGCGGGCGGCGGCCCCGCGCTGCCGGTCGCCGGCGCGCCCGGTATCGGCGCCGCGATCGCCACCGGGCGCGACTGGGTGCTCGGCGTGCGCCCCGAACACATGACACCGCAGCCGGGCGTCGCGCAGGCGACGCTGCCCGTCGACTCGTGCGAGCTGCTCGGCGCGGACAATCTCGCGCACGGCCGCTGGGGCAATCACGACGTCGCGGTGCGCCTGCCGCACGCGGACCGTCCGGCGCGCGGCACGGCGCTGGCGGCCGCGCTGCCCGCGCATCGGCTGCATTTCTTCGATCCCGAAACCGGCAAGCGTGCCGGCTGAACCTGCTGCATTTGCCGAGAGACCGACGATGACTTCCCGTACCGACTGGCCTTATCCTCGCGTCGTCGCCCATCGCGGCGGCGGCACGCTCGCGCCGGAGAACACGCTCGCCGCGCTCGACGAGGGGGCGCGACGCGGTCACCGGATGGTCGAGTTCGACGCGAAGCTTTCGGCTGACGACGTAACGTTCCTGCTGCACGACGACACGGTCGATCGGACCTCGAACGGCCAGGGGGCGGCGGCGGGCATGCGTTATGCGGCGCTGGCCGCGCTCGACGCGGGCGCGTGGCTCGACGCGCGCTTCGCGGGCGAGCGGATGCCGACGCTCGAGGCGGCGGCGGCGCGCTGCATCGCGCACGGACTGGCCGCGAATGTCGAGATCAAGCCGTGCCCGGGGCGCGAGCGCGAGACGGGGCAGCGCGTGGCGGCCGATGCGGCCGCGTACTGGCGCGATGCCGAAGTGCCGCCGCTGCTGTCGTCGTTCTCGTTCGATGCGCTGCAGCAGGCGCGCGCGACCGTGCCGGCGCTGCCGCGCGGGATGCTTTACGAGGCCGTGCCGGACGACTGGCATGCGCAGGTCGTCGGCGCGCTCGGCTGCGTATCGTTGCATGCAGACCACAAACGGCTCGACGAACCGCTCGTGCGTGCGATCAAGGCGGCCGGGCTGCGCATCCTGGTGTACACGGTGAACGACCTCGAACGGGCGCGCGAACTCGCGCGCTGGGGTGTCGATGCGGTCTGCACGGACCGGATCGACCTGATCGCCCCCGATGCGCTGGACGACATCGCGTAGCGGTCGGTCCCGCGCGACGGTGGGTGCGGGAAGACCCTGAGGCAAAAAAACGACGCCCCGGCGGGAATCCCGCCGGGGCGTTTTGCATTGTGGAGACGTTACGTCACGAAAATTCCGCTACAAATTGCAGCAGGATTAACCATTCCCCAAATATTCGACTACGCTTAGAAGCGGTAGCCGACGTTCAGGTACGTAACGATCGGATTGAGCGAGATCTTCGCTTTCGACGTTTCGGTCAGGGTGCCGACCGGCGTCCGGCGGGCCGTCGTGAAGGTTGCGGTCACGCTGACCGGGATGTACGAGATCGACAGGCCCGCGAACCAGTGTTTCGTGAAGTTGTACGTGAAGCCGGCGTTGAAGACGGGCGCCCACTGGTTGCTGGTCGTTGCGCTGGTCGGGCCGCCGAGCACGCCGTTCTCGAACGTGCCGTTCGTGATCTTTGCGCCGGTGAACCAGATATACGTCGCGCCGACGCCGACATACGGACGGAACTTCGCGTTGGCGTCGTTGAAGTGGTAGCGAAGCAATACGGCGGGGCTCCACTGATACGCACGGCCGAGTACGCCGAACTTTTCGAACTGACCCTTGCCTGTAATGTCGAACTTCGGCGGTATCCCCATGACGAGCTCGGTGGAGATGTGGTCGGTGACGAAGTAGCCAGTTGCGAGTCCAAGCGTGTCGGCGTCGTTGATGCCGGCGCCCGTGTTGGGAATCGATTGGTTGATGGGCGTGCCGCCGACGCCGTACACGAACAGCGGGTCGCTGCTGTCCTGCGGGGCCAGATGGAACCAGCCGGTACTGACGTAGAAATCACCTGCGGATTGTGCATGTGCCGTACCGCCCGCAAACGTGAATGCGAGCGCTGCGGCCCCCGTAATGGCCAGTTTTCGTTTCATTGTGTCTCCTCCGATCAAAGGCGTGCTCATTATGACGACTGCGTTTAAAACCAAACAAGCTCGTAAGTTAGAGTTTTCACCCTAGGATTAGTACGACCGTACGTATCCGCGCACCGACAGGGCGGGCATTCTACGCAGGTGTGCATTTTCGGACCTCCGGGTATTTCCTAACGCGTTCAAACGGACATTCAGCATGGCACGGCTAGCACGACTCTACGTTCCCGACCAGCCGCAGCACGTGATACTGCGCGGCCTGGATCAGCAACCCGCGTTCGTCGACGACCAGGACTACGAACTCTTCATCGATTGCCTGAAGGCCGCCGCGCGCGATCATCACCTGTCGGTGCATGCCTATGTGCTGCTGCCGCGCCAGGTGCAACTCCTCGTGACGCCGAGCGACGAGGCGAGCCTGCCGAAAGCGATGCAGGCCGTCGGTCGCCGCTACGTCGCGCATTTCAACCGGCGCTATTCGCGGCGCGGCACCCTGTGGGAAGGCCGCTATCGCGCGACCGTGATCGAAGGCGAGCGCTATTTCCTGCTCGCGAGCCGCGTGGTCGAGATGAGCCCGGTGCGCTCGCAACTCGTCGCGACGCCCGAAGCCTATCGCTGGTCGAGCTACCGGCATCACGTCGGGCTCACCGTCGACAGCCTGATCACCGACCATCCGCTCTACTGGGCGCTTGGCAACACGCCGTTCGACCGCCAGCGTGCGTACAAGGAGCTGTGCGAGCAGCCGCTTGACGAGCGGCAGGCCGACCAGTTGCAGCAGGCGACGCTGAAGGGCTGGGTGCTCGGCGGCGAGAACTACCGCGAGTGGGCGGCGCGCACCGCGAACCGGCGCGTGTCGCCGCTGCCGCGTGGACGCCCCAGAAAGGTGCGTGAGAACACGCCGCCGATCCAGCAGTAACGCGGGAACGGCAGCCGGGAAGCGGCGCTGCGGGCGCCGCTTCTTTTTGCACCAAAACGATACGGCCCCAATAAAACAGCACCAGATCAAAGCATCCATTTAATTGGGGTTCTATCAAGCGGTTTTTGTTGCTATTCCTTTGATTCGTCGCGTATATTCCGAATTCCGGTGGCCCGGGCGAAGCATGCCCACCCACTGTCGGCCGCGCCGTCTCCCGTCGGGAGCGGGATCGACGGCAACAACAAAACGGTTCAACGGCCCTCCAGGCCCCCTTTACGACGGTGTCCCCATGAACGACCACCAGCAGCCGCTCGCCGCGGTGCCCGCCGCACAAGGTCTGTACGACCCGCAAAACGAACACGACGCCTGTGGCGTCGGCTTCGTCGCTCACATCAAGGGCAAGAAGAGCCACGAGATCATCCAGCAGGGTCTGAAGATCCTCGAGAACCTCGATCACCGCGGTGCGGTCGGCGCCGATCCGCTGATGGGCGACGGCGCGGGCATCCTGATCCAGATTCCGGACGCGTTCTATCGCGAAGAAATGTCGAAGCAGGGCGTGATGCTGCCGCCCGCCGGCGAATACGGGGTCGGGATGATCTTCCTGCCGAAGGAAAACGCGTCGCGTCTCGCGTGCGAGCAGGAGCTCGAGCGCACGGTGAAGGCCGAAGGCCAGGTCGTGCTCGGCTGGCGCGACGTGCCGGTCGACCATGCGATGCCGATTTCGCCGACCGTGAAGGCGAGCGAACCGCTGATCCGCCAGATCTTCATCGGCCGCGGCAAGGACATCATGGTGACGGACGCGCTCGAGCGGAAGCTGTACGTGATCCGCAAGACGGCGAGCCACCGCATCCAGGCGCTGAAGCTCAAGCACGGCAAGGAATACTTCGTGCCGTCGATGTCGGCGCGCACGGTCGTCTACAAGGGGCTGCTGCTCGCGGGCCAGGTCGGCGTGTATTACCGCGACCTGCAGGACGCGCGCGTCGTGTCGGCGCTCGCGCTCGTGCACCAGCGCTTCTCGACCAACACGTTCCCGGCGTGGGAACTGGCCCACCCGTACCGGATGATCGCGCACAACGGCGAGATCAACACCGTGAAGGGCAATGTGAACTGGCTGAACGCGCGTACCGGCGCGATCGCGTCGCACGTGCTCGCCGACGACCTGCCGAAGCTGTGGCCGCTGATCTACCCGGGCCAGTCGGACACCGCATCGTTCGACAACTGCCTCGAGCTGCTGGTGATGGCCGGCTACCCGCTCGTGCACGCGGTGATGATGATGATCCCGGAAGCGTGGGAACAGCACACGCTGATGGACGACAACCGCCGCGCGTTCTACGAATACCACGCCGCGATGATGGAGCCGTGGGACGGCCCGGCCGCGATCGCGTTCACCGACGGCCGCCAGATCGGCGCGACGCTCGACCGTAACGGCCTGCGCCCGGCGCGCTACATCGTCACGGACGACGACCTCGTCATCATGGCGTCGGAAGCCGGCACGCTGCCGATTCCCGAATCGAAGATCGTCAAGAAGTGGCGCCTGCAGCCGGGCAAGATGTTCCTGATCGACATGGAACACGGCCGCATCATCGACGACAAGGAACTGAAGGACAACCTCGCGAACGCGAAGCCGTACAAGAGCTGGATCGACGCCGTGCGCATCAAGCTCGACGAGATCGAGCCGAAGGCCGAGGAAGTCGCGGCCGGCCGCACGCAGGGCGCCGCGCTGCTCGACCGCCAGCAGGCGTTCGGCTATACGCAGGAAGACCTGAAGTTCCTGATGGCGCCGATGGCGCAGCAGGGCGAAGAGGCGGTCGGTTCGATGGGCAACGACTCGCCGCTGGCGGTGATGTCGAACAAGAACAAGACGCTCTATCACTACTTCAAGCAGCTGTTCGCGCAGGTCACGAACCCGCCGATCGACCCGATCCGCGAGAACATGGTCATGTCGCTCGTGTCGTTCATCGGCCCGAAGCCGAACCTGCTCGACACGAACAACATCAACCCGCCGATGCGTCTCGAAGTGTCGCAGCCGGTGCTCGACTTCAAGGACATCGCGAAGATCCGCGCGATCGACCAGTACACGGGCGGCAAGTTCAGCGCGTACGAACTGAACATCTGCTACCCGGTCGCCTGGGGCAAGGAAGGCATCGAGGCGCGCCTCGCGTCGCTGTGCGCGGAAGCCGTCGACGCGGTGAAGTCGGGCTACAACATGCTGATCGTGTCGGACCGCAAGACGGACGCCGAGCACGTCGCGATTCCGGCGCTGCTCGCCACGTCGGCGATCCACACGCACCTCGTGCAGCAAGGGCTGCGCACGAGCACGGGCCTCGTCGTCGAAACGGGCTCCGCGCGTGAAACGCATCACTTCGCGCTGCTCGCGGGCTACGGCGCGGAAGCCGTGCACCCGTACCTCGCGATGGAAACGCTCGCGAAGATGGCAGAGGGCCTGTCGGGCGACCTGTCGCCGGAGAAGGCCGTCTACAACTTCACGAAGGCGGTCGGCAAGGGCCTGCAGAAGGTGATGTCGAAGATGGGCATCTCGACGTACATGTCGTACACGGGCGCGCAGATCTTCGAAGCGCTCGGCCTGTCGAGCGACCTCGTCGAGAAGTACTTCAAGGGCACGGCGTCGAAGGTCGGCGGCATCGGCCTGTTCGAAGTCGCGGAAGAGGCGATCCGCCTGCACCGCGACGCGTTCGGCGACAATCCGGTCCTGCGCGACATGCTCGACGCGGGCGGCGAGTACGCGTACCGCGTGCGCGGCGAAGACCACATGTGGACGCCGGATTCGATCGCGAAGCTGCAGCACGCGACGCGCAGCAACTCGTACCAGACGTACAAGGAATACGCGCACCTGATCAACGACCAGACCAAGCGTCACATGACGTTCCGCGGCCTGTTCGAGTTCAAGGTGTCGCCGGCGAAGGCGATTTCGATCGACGAAGTCGAACCGGCGAAGGACATCGTCAAGCGCTTTGCGACGGGCGCGATGTCGCTCGGCTCGATCAGCACCGAAGCGCACGCGACGCTCGCGATCGCGATGAACCGGATCGGCGGCAAGTCGAACACCGGCGAAGGCGGCGAGGACGAAAAGCGCTACCGCAACGAGCTGCGCGGCATTCCGATCAAGTCGGGCGAGACGCTGAAGTCGGTGATCGGCGACGAGATCGTCAGCGACATTCCGCTGAAGGACGGCGATTCGCTGCGCTCGAAGATCAAGCAGGTCGCGTCGGGCCGCTTCGGCGTCACCGCCGAGTACCTCGCGTCGGCCGACCAGATCCAGATCAAGATGGCGCAGGGCGCGAAGCCGGGCGAAGGCGGCCAGCTGCCGGGCCACAAGGTGTCCGAATACATCGGCAAGCTGCGCTACTCGGTGCCGGGCGTCGGCCTGATCTCGCCGCCGCCGCACCACGACATCTACTCGATCGAGGATCTGGCGCAGCTGATCCACGACCTGAAGAACGTGAACCCGAGCTCGAGCATCTCGGTGAAGCTCGTATCGGAAGTGGGCGTCGGCACGGTCGCGGCCGGTGTCGCGAAGGCGAAGGCCGATCACGTCGTGATCGCCGGCCATGACGGCGGCACGGGCGCATCGCCGCTGTCGTCGGTCAAGCACGCGGGCACGCCGTGGGAACTCGGCCTCGCCGAAACGCAGCAGACGCTGGTGCTGAACCGCCTGCGCGGCCGCATCCGCGTGCAGGCCGACGGCCAGATGAAGACGGGCCGCGACGTCGTGATCGGCGCGCTGCTCGGCGCGGACGAATTCGGCTTCGCGACGGCACCGCTCGTCGTCGAAGGCTGCATCATGATGCGCAAGTGCCACCTGAACACGTGCCCGGTCGGCGTCGCGACGCAGGATCCGGTGCTGCGTGCGAAGTTCAAGGGCCAGCCCGAGCACGTCGTGAACTACTTCTTCTTCGTCGCCGAGGAAGTGCGCGAGATCATGGCGCAGCTCGGCATCGCGAAGTTCGACGACCTGATCGGCCGTGCCGACCTGCTCGATACGCGCAAGGGCGTCGAGCACTGGAAGGCGAAGGGCCTCGACTTCTCGCGCGTGTTCTACCAGCCGGAAGAATGCGAGGACGTCGCGCCGCGTCACGTCGACGTGCAGGATCACGGCCTCGAGCGTGCGCTCGACCACGTGCTGATCGAGAAGGCGAAAGCCGCGATCGAGAACGGCGAGCATGTGTCGTTCATCCAGCCGGTGCGCAACGTGAACCGTACGGTCGGCGCGATGCTGTCGGGCGTGATCGCGAAGAAGCACGGCCATGACGGCCTGGCCGACGACGCGGTGCACATCCAGCTGAAGGGCACGGCCGGCCAGAGCTTCGGCGCGTTCCTCGCGAAGGGCGTGACGCTCGACCTCGTCGGCGACGGCAACGACTACGTCGGCAAGGGCCTGTCGGGCGGCCGGATCATTATTCGCCCGACCAACGACTTCCGCGGCAAGTCCGAGGAAAACATCATCTGCGGCAACACGGTGATGTACGGCGCGATCGAAGGCGAAGCGTTCTTCCGCGGCGTCGCGGGCGAGCGCTTCTGCGTGCGCAACTCGGGCGCGACGGCGGTCGTCGAAGGCACGGGCGACCACGGCTGCGAATACATGACGGGTGGCACGGTCGTCGTGCTCGGCGAGACGGGGCGCAACTTCGCGGCCGGCATGTCGGGCGGCCTCGCGTACATCTACGATCCGGAAGGCATGTTCGCGGCGAAGTGCAACAAGTCGATGGTCGCGCTCGAGCCGGTGCTGCAGCAGGCCGAGCAGGAGCGCACGGTCGATCGCGCACTCTGGCACGCGGGCACGACGGACGAAGCGCTGCTCAAGGGGCTCGTCGAGCGTCATTTCCAGTTCACGGGTTCGCCGCGCGCGAAGTCGCTGCTGGAAAACTGGGACGCGGCGCGCCGCCAGTTCGTGAAGGTGTTCCCGCACGAATACAAGCGCGCGCTGGGCGAGATCGGTGCGAAGAAGGCGGCGAAGGAAGTGCTGGCCGCCTGAGCGACGAACGACATAGCGAATGCCGCGCGCGCATGATTGCCGCGCGCGGCTCCCCCACCCGATACACCGAACAGAAGAGCACCTTATGGGCAAGGCAACCGGTTTTCTGGAGTTCGAACGCCGCCACGAGGCGTACGAAGCACCGCTCACGCGCGTGAAGCACTACAAGGAATTCGTCGCGGCACTGACCGACGCGGACGCGAAGGTCCAGGGCGCGCGCTGCATGGATTGCGGCATCCCATTCTGCAACAACGGCTGCCCGGTCAACAACATCATCCCGGACTTCAACGATCTCGTTTACCGCCAGGACTGGCAGCAGGCGATCGAAGTCCTGCACTCGACCAACAACTTCCCGGAATTCACGGGCCGCATCTGCCCGGCGCCGTGCGAGGCCGCGTGTACGCTCGGGATCAACGAAGACCCGGTCGGCATCAAGTCGATCGAGCACGCGATCATCGACAAGGCCTGGGCGGAAGGCTGGGTGAAGCCTGAGCCGGCTGCGCACAAGACGGGCAAGAAGGTTGCCGTCGTCGGCTCGGGCCCTGCGGGCCTCGCCGCCGCGCAGCAGCTCGCGCGCGCGGGCCACGACGTGACGGTGTTCGAGAAGAACGATCGTGTCGGCGGCCTGCTGCGCTACGGGATTCCCGACTTCAAGCTCGAGAAGTGGCTGATCGACCGCCGCATGCGCCAGATGGAAGCGGAAGGCGTGACGTTCCGCACCGGCGTGTTCATCGGCAAGGATCCGCTGCCCGAGTCGATCGGCAGTCTCGCGAAGGAAACCATTTCGCCGGACACGCTGAAGGAAGAATTCGACGCGGTCGTGATCGCCGGCGGTTCGGAAACGCCGCGCGATCTGCCGGTGCCGGGCCGCGAACTCGCGGGTGTTCATTTCGCGATGGACTTCCTGCCGCAGCAGAACCGCGTGAACGCGGGTGACAAGCTCGTCGACCAGCTGCTCGCGAAGGGCAAGCACGTGATCGTGATCGGCGGCGGCGATACGGGTTCGGACTGCGTCGGCACGTCGAACCGTCACGGCGCGAAGCAGGTCACGCAGTTCGAGCTGCTGCCGCAGCCGCCGGAAGAGGAAAACAAGCCGCTCGTGTGGCCGTACTGGCCGATCAAGCTGCGCACGTCGTCGTCGCACGAGGAAGGCTGCGAGCGCGACTGGGCGGTCGCGACGAAGCGTCTCGAAGGCAAGAACGGCAAGGTCGAGAAGCTGATCGCGGTGCGCGTCGAGTGGAAGGACGGCAAGATGCAGGAAGTGCCGGGCTCCGAGTTCGAGATGAAGGCCGATCTCGTGCTGCTCGCGATGGGCTTCACGCAGCCGGCGGCGCCTGTGCTCGACGCGTTCGGCGTCGCGAAGGACGCGCGCGGCAATGCGCGTGCGGCGACCGAAGGCGATCGTTCGTACTACACGTCGGTCGACAAGGTGTTCGCGGCAGGCGACATGCGTCGCGGCCAGTCGCTGGTGGTGTGGGCGATTCGCGAAGGCCGCCAGTGCGCGCGCTCGGTCGATGCGTACCTGATGGGGCATTCGGAACTGCCGCGCTGAGCTGAATAGCGCGAGCGGGTTTCGATGAAAACCGGGCGTCCGAAAGGGCGCCCGGTTTTTTTGTCGCTGGCGCGCGCCGATGCCCATCGGTCAGCCGGTACCGCGCGTTCCCCCGACGCCGTTCGATCCGGCCGCGTCGCTGCGCTGCGCTCGCCATTTTCGCGAAGCGTCGCCTAATCTGATCACATCCGTCGCCGATTTTCCATCATCTCCATTCCTTTCGTTTTGTAATAATCCTTGAAAACTGTCATATCATGTCGCCCCTCGGGCCGCATTCGCGATGGTCGCATGTGACCGACCCTATTTACAAGGACTCTGGATGGAAGCACTCCTGCATGGGCTGATCGACGCCGTCAACGGCGTGTTGTGGAACTACGTGCTGATCGCGCTGCTGCTCGGCGCCGGTGCGTGGTTCACGTTGCGGTTCCGGATGATCCAGTTGAAGGCGCTGTTCCTCAGCATGAAACTGGTCGGCAGCAAGGGCGAACCGGGCAGCATCTCGTCGTTCCAGGCGTTCGCGACCGGGCTCGCGAGCCGCGTCGGCACCGGCAACATCGCCGGCGTCGCGGTCGCGCTGACGGTCGGCGGGCCGGGCGCGATCTTCTGGATGTGGATGACGGCGCTCGTCGGGATGTCGTCCGCGTTCGTCGAGGCGACGCTCGCGCAGATCTTCAAGGTGTCGCACCCGGACGGCAGCTATCGCGGCGGCCCCGCGTACTACATCCAGACCGGCCTGCGTTCGCGCGGCTTCGGCGTGCTGTTCTCGCTGTCGCTGATCCTCGCGTTCGGCTTCGTGTTCAACGCGGTGCAGGCCAACGCGATCGCCGACGCGTTCCATACGTCGTTCGGCTGGAGCCGCGAGACGGTCGGCCTCGGTCTCGTGCTGCTGAGCGCGCCGATCATCTTCGGCGGCATCCGTCGCATCGCGAAGGTCGCGCAGGTGATCGTGCCGCTGATGGCGATCGGCTATCTCGCGCTCGCGGTCTACGCGGTCGCCACGCACATCGCATTGGTGCCGGGCGTGATCGCACTGATCGTGAAGAGTGCGTTCGGCCTCGAGCAGGCGGCGGGCGGCCTGACGGGCTATGCGGTCAGCCAGGCGATCGCGATCGGCGTGAAGCGCGGGCTGTTCTCGAACGAAGCAGGGATGGGCAGCGCGCCGAACGCGGCCGCGACCGCGAGCACGCGGCACCCCGTCACGCAGGGGCTGATCCAGATGCTCGGCGTGTTCGTCGACACGATCGTGATCTGCAGCGCGACCGCGTTCGTGATCCTGCTGTCGGGCCAGTACGAGCTCGGCACCGGCATGGAGGGCGCGGCGCTCACGCAGCGCGCGATCTCGAGCCACGTCGGCGACTGGGGCGGCATCTACATGGCCGTCGCGATCTTCTTCCTCGCGTTCTCGTCGGTGATCGGCAACTACGCGTATGCGGAAGGCAACGTCGAATTCATCACGAAGCGGCGCGGCGTGCTGCCGCTGTTCCGCGTCGCGGTGCTCGGGATGGTGATGTTCGGCAGCGTCGGGCAACTGCCGCTCGTGTGGGCGATGGCCGATACGAGCATGGGGCTGATGGCGATCATCAACCTGATCGCGATCCTCGCGCTCGGCAAGTATGCGCACGCCGCGTGGGCCGACTATCGCCGCCAGCGCGCGGCAGGCATCGCCGATCCAGTGTTCACGCGCAACACGATCCCGGAACTCGCGCGCGTGCTGCCGGCCGACGTGTGGGGCGAGCACGGCCCGCTGCCGCAGCGTCCGGTTTCCGCCGAAGCGGCGAGCGCGCCGCGTGCCGCGGTGAGCGAGTCATGACCGGCGACCGGCTCCGTGCGTTCGTCGCGCTGATGCCCGATGCGGCCTCGCGCGATGCGCTGCATGCGTTGCCGGTCACCCGCGGTGCACGGCGCACGCTGCCCGCGCAACTGCACCTGACGCTCGCGTTCATCGGCGCGATCGAACGGGAACGGTGCGACGCGCTGGCCGCGCACCTGCCCGCGCTCGCAGCCGCGCATGCTCTGCCGCTGCTGCCGGTCGAGCGGATCGCGTGGTGGCCGAGCCTGCCGCGCGCGAGGCTGATCGTCGCGGAACTCGAGGCCGATCCGGCCTGCGTCGCGCTGAATGCCGGGCTGATGGCGCTGCTGGCTGAACTCGGCGTCCCGGTCGACCGGCGGCCGTTCCGGCCGCACGTGACGCTCGCGCGGCTGCCGCGCGACGCGGTCGGACAGCCCGCGCACGGCGGCGCGCCCGGGCGGCCGGTCGTGCTGCGCATCGAAGCGCTGACGCTGTTCGAAAGCAGGTTGTCGCACGAGGGCGTGTCGCATCGGCCGATCGTATCGGCGCCGATCGCATGGGCGGACGGCCGGGCGGTGCGGTGAGCGGCATTCACGATGCATGGCGATGGCCGCGTGCCGCGCGCATCGCGCCAGTGCATCGCATCGACGGTGTCGACCGGCGCTGGGTCTACCGTCCGTAGCGCGCGAGCGTCAGGCCCGACAGGTCGATCTCCGGCTCGCGTCCGGTAACGAGATCCGCCACCACCTTGCCCGAACCCATCGACATCGCCCAGCCCGTCGAGCCGTGGCCGACGTTGAGCCAGAGCCCGTCGATTCCGCTCGCGCCGAGCAGCGGCGGCCCGTCGGGCGTCATCGGCCGGCGGCCGACCCAGAAGCGCGCCGACGCGCGATCGGCCGCGTGCGGGAACCAGTCGTCGAGCACCTTCATCAGCGTATCGAGCGCCTGCTGCCGCAGCGCCGCGTGCCGGTTGCCGAGCTCCGCGGTGCCCGCGACGCGCAGCGTCGGGCCGAAGCGCGTGATCGCCGTCTTAAGCGATTCGTCCATCAGCGCGGCGCGCGGCGCCTTTGCATCGTCGACGACCGCGAGCGTCGCCGAGTAGCCTTTCACCGGATACAGCGGCACGTCGATGCCGTGCGGCCGCAGCAGGCCGGCGCTGTCGACGCCGAGCGCGACGACGATCGCGTCGGCGGCGAGCGGGGCGTCACTTCGTGCGGCGGCGCCTTCGTCCGGTGAATCGATCCGCACGCCGCGCACCTTGCCACCCGCGACGTCGAGCGTGCGGATCGCGGTGCGAAAGCGGAACGTCACGCCGTTCGACTCGCACAGCGCACGCAATTCGCGCGTGAAGCGTGCGCAATCGCCGGCTTCGTCGTCGGGCAGGTAGATGCCGCCGACGGGCGCCTGCCGGGCCCAGCGCAGGCCCGGCTCGATCGCCGTGCAGCCGGCTGCGTCGAGTTCGCGAAACGCGATGCCGGCATCGCGCAGCACCTTCAGCGCGGGCTGCACCATCTCGACGTCGAATGCGCCGCGCAACAGTTGCAGGTAGCCGCGGCTCGCGCCGTAGTCGAACGGATAACGGTCGCGAAACGCATGCAGGCACGCGCGGCTGTAATACGCGATGCGCTGCATGCGCTGCTTGTTCACGCGGAACCGCTCGAACTCGCATTCGCGCAGCCAGCGCGCGATCCAGCGCCACTGCGCCGTGTCGAGCGTCGGCCGGAAGATCAGCGGCGACGCGGGCTTGAACAGGTACTTGAGGATCTTGCCGGGCATCCCGGGCGCGGCCCACGGCGTCACGTAGCCGGGCGCGATCACGCCCGCGTTGCCGAGGCTCGTCGCCTGCGCGACGTCGGCCTCGCGTTCGATCACGGTGACGTCGCAGCCTGCTTCGCGCAGGTGCCACGCGGTGGTGACGCCGATCACGCCGGCGCCGAGAACGATCACGTGCATGCGGTTTCCGGAATGAAAAGGGCGCTCACGACGCGACGGCCGGATCGTCGACGAGCGACTTGCCGCGCGTTTCCGGCAGCACGAGCGCGGCGACGATCACGAGCAGGTAGCCGCCGCCCGCGACGAGGCCGATCGCCTTCACGAGCGACATCGATTGCGACAGCGAGCCGACGAGAATCGGGAAGAACGAGCCGAGCCCGCGGCCGAGGTTGTAGCAGAAGCCCTGGCCCGAGCCGCGGATCGCGCCCGGATACAGCTCCGACAGATACGCGCCGACGCCCGCGAAGATCCCCTGCACGACGATGCCGAGCGGGAAGCCGAGCAGCAGCATCGCGGTATCGGTGATCGGCAGCATCGTGTACGCCATGCCGAGCGAGAACGAGCCGATCGCGAACAGGATGAACGACGCGCGGCGGCCGAGCCGGTCGGACAGGATCGCGCCGACCACGTAGCCGACGAACGAGCCGACGATCAGCACGACGAGATAACCGCTCGTGTTGAACACGGACAGGTGGCGGACGGTTTTCAGGTAGGTGGGCAGCCACGTCGTGATCGCGTAGTAGCCGCCGAGCATCCCGGTGCACAGCGCGCTGCCGAACAGCGTCGCGCGCAGGTGCGGCGGCGAGAAGATCTCGAGGAAGTGGCCCGACACGCGGCCTTCGTCGCGCGCGCGGCGCGTGGCCGTGTAGATGTCGGGATCGCTGACGTTGCGGCGGATGTACAGGATCCACAGCGCGGGCACGATGCCGATCCAGAAGCACGCGCGCCACGCGACCTGCTCGGGCAGCAGCGCGAAGAACGCCCAGTACAGGATCGCGGCCGCGGCCCAGCCGAACGACCAGCTGCTTTGCACGGTGCCGACGGCCTTCGCGCGATGCTCGGGCGAGCGGATCGTCTCGGCCATCATGATCGTCACGACCGACCATTCGCCGCCGAAACCGAAGCCCTGCAGCGTGCGCGTCGCGAGCAGCTGCCAGAACGAATGCGTGAAACCGGACAGGCACGTGAACAGCGCGAACGTCGCGATCGTCCACTGCAGCACGCGCACGCGGCCGTAGCGGTCGGCGAGGATGCCGGCGGCCCAGCCGCCGACTGCCGACGAGATCAGCGAACTCGTCGCGATCATCCCGGCCTCGCTCTTCGTCATTCCCCACGTGGCGATCAGCGTCGGGATCAGGAACGAGTAGATCATGAAGTCGAACGCATCGACCGCGTAGCCGCCGAATCCGGCGTACAGCGTCTTGCGCTCGCGCGACGACAATTCGTTGAACCACTGGAATGCCTGCATGCTTGCCGCCCTCTCTCGTCTCGTATCGCGCTGCCGCGTGACGGTTATTTTACGGTCGCGATGCGGCCGGCCAAAAAGGCCGATGCAGGTTCGTGCGGGAAAGCGGGTATGCGGGAAGGAGGGGGCGATGCCGCTTCAGAGCGTCAGGCCGCCGTCGACGTGGATGACCTGGCCGGTGATCTGCCGCGCCGCGTCCGACAGCAGGAACGCGATCAATGCGGCGACGTCGTCGGGTTCGGCGATCCGGCCGAGCGGTGTCGCCTGTTCGGCCTGCGCCCACGTGGCGGCGTTGCCGGCGCTCGGCCCGTGGTCCTTGCGTGTGAAGCCGGGCGCGACCGCGTTGACGGTGATGCCGCGCGCGGCGAATTCGGCGGCCGCGGTGCGCACCAGCGATTCAAGCGCGGCTTTCGCGGCGGCGGTGGCCGCGAACGGCGCATCGGCACGGTAGCGGTGCGCGACGAACGAACTGAGCGCGACGATCCGCGGCGCGGCCGACGCTTCGAGCAGCGGCCGCGCGCGGCCCGCGAGCGCGGAGAACGCGCCGGGCATCGCCGCGAAGGCGGACGCGAGCGTGTCCGCGGAAAGATCGGAAAAGGCCTGCCGCGCGGCGAAGCCGGCGTTCGCGACGAGCTGGTCGAGCCCGCCGAAGCGCGTGGCGGTTGCGTCGACGAGCGTGGCGGCGACGCCCGGCGCGGCGAGATCGCCGGTGAGCGTGATGCATTGCGCGCCGGCCGCCGTGCAGGCGCGCCCGACTTCGGCGAGCCGGGCCCGCGCCGCATCGTCCGCGCCGCGCGCGTGCAGTGCCAGCGCGATGCCGGGCGCCGCGAGCCGTCGCGCGAGCGCCGCGCCGATCCCCGAGCCTGCGCCGGTGATCAGCACGATGCGCGCGGCGCGTGCGGCTCACGCAGCCACCTTGTCGCCGGCGTTCACGCGCTCGACGTTGATCGTGCCGACGTGGAACGCGGCCAGCGACTCGCGATGCGCGATGCTGACGATCGCGGCCTTCGGCAGCCGTTCGGCGAACAGGTGGTACAGGCGTGCCTCGTTGTCGGTGTCGAGCGCGCTGGTCGCTTCGTCGAGGAACAGGAAGTCGGGCTTGTGCAGCAGCACGCGTGCGCCGGCAAGGCGCTGCTGCTCGCCCGGCGACAGCACGCGCGTCCAGTGCGCGGTTTCGTCGAGGCGCTCGACGTAATCCTCGAGGCGGCATGCGCGCAGCGCGTCGCGGCACGCGTCGTCGCTGAACGTGTCGGGCGTCGCCGGATAGGTGAGCGCGGCCTTCAGCGTGCCGATCGGCAAATAGCTCGTCTGCGGCACGAACATCATCCGCGCGCCGACCGGCGCGTCGATCGCGCCGTCGCCGAACGGCCAGAGGCCCGCGAGCGCGCGCATGAACGTGCTCTTGCCGGAACCCGACTTGCCGATCACGAGCCAGCGCGAACCCGGCTCGATCGTCACGTTGCCGATCTCCGCGAGCGCGTTGCCGTTCGGCAGCGCGAGCTTGAGCGACGACGTCGACAGCTTCGCCGCGTCGACGTAGTGCAGGTTGATGCCGCCGTGCTCGGTCGCGGGCGACAGGCTTTCCTTCAGGTGCGACGTGCCCATCACGCGCTTGAATTCGCGCAGACGGTTGACGGTGGCGCGCCATTCGACGAGGGTCGAGTAGCTGTTGATGAACCACGAGAACGAATCGCTGACGGTGCCGAACGCGGACGAGATCTGCATCAGCACGCCGAACGAGAACGCGCCCGCGAAGTACCGCGGCGCGGCGACGACGAGCGGGAAGATGATCGCGATCTGCCCGTAGAAGCTCAGCACGAACGTGAGCCGCTTCGTGTACTTCATCACGCGCCACCAGTTGTCGCGGATGCGCATGAAGAGGTTTTGCGCGTTGCCGGTCTCGGTTTTCTCGCCGTCGTAGAACGCGATCTGCTCGGCGTTCTCGCGCACGCGGATCAGCCCGAAGCGGAAATCGGCCTCGACGCGCTGCTGCTGGTAGTTGATCGACACGAGCGGATGGCCGACCTTCTGGATGATCAGCGAGCCGACCACCGCGTACAGCGCGGCCGCCCACACCATGTAGCCGGGAATCGAGATCGGCGTGGCGCCGAGCGTGAACGTCAGCGCACCGGCGAGCGACCACAGGATCGTGATGAACGACACGAGCGTGACGACCGTCGACAGCAGGTCGAGCGACAGTGCGAGCGTCGTGGTCGAGAACGACTGGAGGTCGTCGGTGATCCGCTGGTCGGGGTTGTCCGCGAGGCGGTCGCGTTCGATCCGGTAGAACGCGCGATCGCCGAGCCACTGGCCGAGAAAACGGTCGGTGAGCCACTGGCGCCAGCGGAAGCCGAGCATCTGCCGCAGGTAGCGGCCGTACACCGCGAGGATGATGAACGCGAACGCGAGCGCGGAGAACTGCATCAGCAGGTGCGGGAAGTCGTGGACGTCCTTCGACTGCAGCGCGTTGTAGAACTCGGCGTTCCACTTGTTCAGCCGGACGTTGATCCACACCACGCAGAGGTTGATCGCGATGATCGTGACCAGCAGCCCCCACGCGACTTTCCATTCGGACGATACCCAGTAGGGCTTGATGAGGCTCCATGCGGATACCGGGCGCTCGTCCTGCGGCGCGTCGGAGGCGGCGGAGCGGACGGGGTCGATCGATTGGGTCATGTGCTTCCTGATGAGTAGCCGGCGCGCGGGCCGGGCGAGGCCGGGCGCGCGCCGCGATACGGCATGCCGGGGCGAGGCGCCGACTGACGGCGGGCGTTGCGGATGGTCGCCCGCGCGTCTTAAACGGCGCTTAAGGGCCGGCGGTGACGCGGCAACCGGCAGCTCGTGCGGCCGGCCTGCGGGCATTGTGCCAGAGCGGCGCAGCGCGCCGGCGAATTTGCCGCAGGGGGACAGTTTGCGGCGCTTTCCGCTTTTATGGTCTAATGGCCGACGACGAAACAGGGGTGCTTTGCATGCGGCCGGCGGAAGTTCAGCGCGGTGCGGCGAGGCTGAGAAAGACCCTTCGCACCCGATCCGGGTAATACCGGCGAGGGAAGTTTCTGATCCCGCCGGGCCGCGCTGGCTGCCATCCCACATGGTCAGCGCCCGAGTCCCGCCCGGCCGGCCTTTGCTGCCGGTTTCGTCCTTTTGGGTACGCGTATGCGCGTTACGGAAGGAATGATGACCGCACAATCTTCAGTCTTTTGCATGGCTCCCGGCCCGATGTCGCGTGCGTTCGCACGGGACGGCGCGTGCGCGTCGACGTTCGTCGTGCGCGCCCGCGCGGTTCGCGAGGAGCGTGCGCGATGAACGTCCAGGATTCACGGCCCGCACGGCCCGATTTCGCGGTGCTCGGCGGCGGCCTCGTCGGCCGCCTGATTGCATGGCGGCTCGCGGGCGACGGGCATCGCGTCGCGCTCTACGAGCGCGGCGGCCCGGACGGCGAGCAGTCGGCCGCGTGGATCGCGGCCGCGATGCTCGCGCCGCTCGCGGAAGCGGCGAGCGCGGAACTGCTGATCACCGAGCTCGGCGTCGCGTCGCTCGCGCGCTGGCCCCAGTGGCTCGCCGAGCTGCCCGAACCCGTATTCTTCCAGCATCGCGGGACGCTCGTCGTCTGGCATCACGCGGACCGCGCGGAGGCGCCGCTGTTCGAGCGGCGCGTGCGCGCGAACGCGCCGGCCGACCTGTTCGACGGCGGCTTCGTCACGCTCGCGGGTGCGCAGGTCGATGCGGCCGAACCCGCGCTCGCGGGCCGCTTCGCGCGCGGCCTGTTGCTGCCGCGCGAAGGCCAGCTCGACAACCGTCAGGCGCTGCGCGCGCTCGCGGCGGGCCTCGCCGAACGCGGCGTCGACCTGCACTGGCACGTCGCGATCGACGATGCGAACCTTCCCGCCGCGCATTTCACGATCGATTGCCGCGGGCTCGGCGCGAAATCCGCGCTGCCCGCGCTGCGCGGCATCCGCGGCGAAGTCGCGCGCGTGCATGCGCCCGGCATCGGGCTCACCCGGCCCGTGCGGCTGCTGCATCCGCGCTATCCGCTGTATATCGCGCCGAAGCAGGACGATCTCTACGTAATCGGCGCGACCGAGGTGGAGGGCGAGGACATGTCGCCCGTCAGCGTGCGCTCCGCGCTCGAACTGCTGAGCGCGGCGTTCTCCGTGCATCCGGCGTTCGGCGAGGCGCGCATCCTCGAACTCAATGCGCAGTGCCGGCCGACGCTGCCCGATCATCGCCCGGCGGTGATCTGGGACGGCGCGTCGACGCTCGCCGTCAACGGCCTGTACCGGCACGGCTTCATGATCGCGCCGGAAGTCGCGCACGCGGCGGCGGCGTTCGCCGAAGCCGCGCTCGGCGGCGCGTTCGGCGATGCCGACGCGTTCGCCGCGTGGCGCGCCGCCGCGCGTTGGCCGACGCTCCTTCACCACCGCAACGACGCGCGCCAGCCGGCCTGACGCGCGCCGCCGACCGAATCCGACGAAGCATCATGGATATCCAGATCAACCAACAGACCCTGACGCTGCCCGACGGCGCGACGGTGGCCGACGCGCTCGCCGCGTACGGCGCGCGTCCGCCGTACGCGGTCGCGCTGAACGGCAACTTCGTCGCGCGCACGCAGCATGCGGCGCGCGCGCTCGCGGCGGGCGACAAGCTCGACGTCGTGCACCCCGTCGCGGGCGGCTGAGCGCCGCCGGTTCGTCCCCGCACTTCCAGGAAAACGACATGACGTCCCTCACATCCGCCGACGCGCTGACGCTGTATGGCGAAACCTTCGCGAGCCGCGTGCTGCTCGGCACGTCGCGCTATCCGTCGCTGCAGTCGCTGTCCGATTCGATCGCCGCGTCGCGGCCGGGGATGGTGACGGTCGCGCTGCGCCGCCAGATGACGGGCGGCACGGCCGAAGCCGGCTTCTTCGACCTGCTCAAGCGCCACGCGGTGCCGCTGCTGCCGAACACGGCCGGCTGCCAGACCGTCGCCGAGGCCGTGACGACCGCGCACATGGCGCGCGAGGTGTTCGGCACCGACTGGATCAAGCTCGAGCTGATCGGCGACGACTACACGCTGCAGCCCGACCCGGTCGGGCTGATCGAGGCCGCCGCGCAACTGGTGAAGGACGGTTTCAAGGTGCTTCCGTACTGCACCGAGGATCTCGTGATCGGCCGGCGCCTGCTCGACGCCGGCTGCGAGGCGCTGATGCCGTGGGGCGCGCCGATCGGCACGGGCAAGGGCGTCGTGAACCCGTACGGCTTGCGCGTGCTGCGCGAGCGGCTGCCCGACGTGCCGCTGATCGTCGACGCGGGGCTCGGCGTGCCGTCGCACGCGTGCCAGGTGATGGAGTGGGGCTTCGACGGCGTGCTGCTGAACACGGCGGTGTCGCAGGCCACGCACCCCGAGATCATGGCGCGCGCCTTTGCGCAGGGCGTCGAGGCCGGCCGCGCCGCGTATCTCGCCGGGCCGATGGACGCGCGCGAGACCGCGCACGCGAGCACGCCGGTCGTCGGGATGCCGTTCTGGCACCAGGACGGGGGCGGCGCATGAGCGCGCGCTTCGCCGACACATTCTGGCCGCCGGCCGATGAACTGGCCGAAGCGACCGAGCGGATTCGCGCACGGCTCGGCGACTGGCCGGGTACGGCGGCGCCGTGGCGGCTTTGCGTGGCGGCGCCCGATGTGCCGGCCGACGGCGACGTGCTGATCGTGTCGGCCGGCGACCGCACCGCGCAGGCGCGCGCGTCGGCCGCGTCGCGGCCGGCGTCGCCGGATGCGGTCGCGATCGAATTCGGCGAGCAGGGCGCGGTGCTGCATGCGGCGGGCGCGCGCTACGCGCTCGACGCCGCGCATCCGCTCGCGGACGACTGGATCGCAGCGCTCGCCGCATTTCTCGATTGCGGCTTCGCGCCGGTCGACGCGCTGGTGCTCGCGCTGGCGTGGCGCGACGGCGACGAGACGCGTGCGGTCGACGCATGGCCGGTCGACGCCGCGCGGTTCCCGCGCGTCGCCGGGCTGCCGGCCGCGCCCGAGCCCGCGTTCGCGCCGTGCCCGGCGCAGCTCGGCCTGTATCCGGTCGTGCCGGACGCCGAATGGGTCGAACGCGTGCTCGATTGCGGCGTGCGGACCGTGCAACTGCGCGTGAAAGGCGCGGCGCCGGACGCGTTGCGCCGGGAAATCGCGCGTGCGGTCGCGGCCGGGCGTCGTTATCTCGATGCGCGCGTGTTCATCAACGATCACTGGCAGATCGCTGCAGATGAAGGTGCATACGGCGTTCATCTGGGCCAGGAAGATCTCGAAACGGCCGATCTGGCCGCGATCGCGCGTGCGGGCCTGCGGCTCGGGCTGTCGAGCCATGGTTATTACGAAATGTTGCGGGCGCTGCATGAGCGCCCGAGCTATCTCGCGCTCGGCCCCGTGTATGCGACCGCGACCAAGGCCGTTGCCGCACCGCCGCAGGGCCTCGCGCGGATCGCCCGCTACGCGCGCTTTGCGGGCGCGCGGGCGCCGCTCGTCGCGATCGGCGGGGTGGGGCTCGATACGCTGCCGGACGTGCTGGCGACGGGTGTCGGCAGCGTCGCGGTGGTCAGTGCGGTCACAGGAGCAGCCGACTATCGGACCGCGCTTATTGCATTGCAGCAATGTTTTCCCGGACAATTTGACAATCATTGACCGCAGGGCCCGGAACAGCGTCACGACATCATTCCAATGCAGGCCCTATAATTCGGCGTTCTGCGTAAAAGGACTGTCCGCTCCGTGAGCCCCACTCCTACCGAGACCCTGCTGGAACTTCGCGACGTCGACTTTGGCTACGGCGACCGCCTCGTCCTGTCCAACCTGAACCTGCGCTTCGGGCGCGGGCAGGTCGTCGCGGTCATGGGCGGGTCGGGTTGCGGCAAGACGACCGTGCTGCGCCTGATCGGCGGCCTCGTGCGCGCGCGCCGCGGCCAGGTGCTGTTCGACGGCGCCGATGTCGGCGCGCAAACGCGCGACGGCCTGTATGCGCTGCGCCGCAAGATGGGCATGCTGTTCCAGTTCGGTGCGTTGTTCACCGACATGTCGGTGTTCGAGAACGTCGCGTTCGCGCTGCGCGAGCACACCGACCTGCCCGAAGACCTGATCCGCGACCTCGTGCTGATGAAGCTCAACGCGGTCGGCCTGCGCGGCGCGCGCGACCTGATGCCGTCCGAGGTGTCGGGCGGGATGGCGCGCCGCATCGCACTGGCGCGCGCGATCGCGCTCGATCCGCAGCTCATCATGTACGACGAACCGTTCGCGGGCCTCGATCCGATCTCGCTGGGCATCACCGCGAACCTGATCCGCACGCTGAACCAGGCGCTCGGCGCGACGTCGATCCTCGTCACGCACGACGTGCCGGAATCGTTCGCGATCGCCGACTACGTGTATTTCCTGGCCAACGGCGGTGTGCTCGCGCAGGGCACGCCCGACGAGCTGCGCGCGTCGACCGACCCGAGCGTGCGGCAGTTCATCGACGGCGCGCCGGACGGCCCGTTCAAATTTCATTACACGAGCCCGCCGCTTGCAGCGGATTTCGGGCTCGGCGGAGGGCGCGCATGATCAGCGCGATCGGACGTTACGTCATCGGCGGCCTCGAGCGCACGGGCTACGGCACGCGCCTGTTCGTGCGCCTCGTGCTGGAATTCTTCCCGCTGCTGCGCCGGCCGCGGCTCGTCACGAAGCAGATCCACTTCCTCGGCAACTATTCGTTCGTGATCATTGCCGTGTCGGGGCTGTTCGTCGGCTTCGTGCTCGGCCTGCAGGGGTATTACACGCTGAACCGCTACGGGTCCGAGCAGGCGCTCGGCCTCCTGGTCGCGCTGTCGCTCGTGCGCGAGCTTGGGCCCGTCGTCACCGCGCTGCTGTTCGCGGGCCGCGCAGGCACGTCGCTCACGGCCGAGATCGGCCTGATGAAGGCCGGCGAGCAGCTCACCGCGCTCGAGATGATGGCGGTCGACCCGATCAAGACGGTGATCGCGCCGCGCATGTGGGCGGGCATCATCGCGATGCCGCTCCTGGCCGCGATCTTCAACGCGGTGGGCGTGCTCGGCGGCTACGTCGTCGGCGTCCTGCTGATCGGCGTCGATCCGGGCGCGTTCTGGTCGCAGATGCAGGGCGGGGTCGAGGTCTGGGCCGACGTCGGCAACGGCGTGCTGAAGAGCATCGTGTTCGGGTTCGCCGTGACCTTCATTGCGCTGTACCAGGGGTATGAAGCGAAGCCCACGCCCGAAGGCGTGTCGCGCGCGACCACCAAGACGGTCGTGTTCGCGTCGCTCGCCGTACTCGGCCTCGATTTCCTGCTGACCGCGCTGATGTTCAGCTAGGCCTCAGCCAAGCCATATTTTGGGATGACGATGAAAAAGACTGCTCTCGACTTCTGGGTCGGCCTGTTCGTGGTGGTGGGCTTCCTTGCGGTGCTGTTCCTGGCGCTGAAGGTCGGCAACATGAGCTCGCTGTCGTTTCAGCCGACCTATGCGGTGAGGATGAAATTCGACAATATCGGCGGGCTGAAGCCGCGCGCGGCCGTGAAGAGTGCCGGCGTCGTGGTCGGCCGCGTGAAGTCGATCGGCTTCGACACGAACACCTACCAGGCGCTCGTGACGATCGATGTCGACGGCCAGTATCAGTTCCCGAAGGATTCGTCGGCGAAGATCCTGACGTCGGGCCTGCTCGGCGAGCAATATATCGGTCTCGATCCGGGCGGCGACACCGAAATGCTGAAGGCAGGCGACACGATCACGATGACGCAGTCGGCGATCGTGCTCGAGAACCTGATCGGCCAGTTCCTGTACAGCAAGGCCGCCGATGCGGGCGGCGCGAAGCCGGCGGCCGGCGCGCCGGCCGCACCCGCACCGGTGGCGGTGCCGGCGTCCGCCGTGTCCGCCGCGCCCGGTTCGGCAGCGCAATAACCACACGAGAGAATACAAGAGGGGAATGACCATGCAGACGATCCGCATCAGGCACGCCGCGCTCGCGGTGGCGGCAGTCGCCGCGTTGAGCGGTTGCGCGACCGTGCAGACGCCGACCAAGGGCGATCCGCTCGAAGGCTTCAACCGGACGATGTACAAGTTCAACGACACGGTCGACACGTACGCGCTGAAGCCGGTCGCGCAGGGTTACCAGAAGGTCGTGCCGCAGCCGGTGCGCGACAGCGTGACGAACTTCTTCTCGAACATCGGCGACGTTTACGTTGCGGCGAACAACATCGTGCAGTTGCGGATCGCGGACGGCGTCGGCGACATCATGCGCGTCGTGATCAACACGGTGTTCGGCGTCGGCGGCCTGTTCGACGTCGCGACGATCGCGAAGCTGCCGAAACACACCGCCGACTTCGGGGTCACGATGGGCCGCTACGGCGTGCCGTCGGGCCCGTATCTCGTGCTGCCGCTGCTCGGCCCGAGCACGGTGCGCGACACGGCCGGCCTCGGTGTCGACTACGTCGGCAACCCGCTGACCTATGTGAAGCCGGATGGCCTGAGCTGGGGCCTGTTCGGCGTGAATCTCGTCAACACGCGCTCGAACCTGCTCGGCGCGGGCGACGTGCTGGATGCCGCGGCGCTCGACAAGTATTCGTTCGTGCGCAACGCATACCTGCAGCGCCGCCAGATGCTGATCGACAACGCGCGCGGCGAGGCAGGCTCGACGGCAAGCAACGATGCGCTGCCGAAGTACGACCTGCCGGACGACGGCGCGGCGCCGGCGGCCGCCGGCGCGGCCGGTTCAGCGGGTGCAGCGGCGGTGGGTGGTGCGGTGGCACCGGCGGGCGCATCGGGCACGGCGGTTGCTGCCCCGGCATCGGGCACGGCCGTTTCGCCGAACCCGGCCAGCGAAACGAACGTGCCGGCGATGCAGGTGGCGCCGCCGTCTCCGGGCGGGTTCCGCTTCCCGAGCATCCGGCTGCACTGACGGAATTACATTCGTTACAGCCGGAAACGATTCAGTCGGTAGCGCACGCGAACTTGCGCGTAAGCTACCTGCTCCAATCTTCGCATCGACTCATTCATGCAGGTCACTATGATGAAAAAACTGTTCCTGATCCCCGTTTTCGCGGCGCTGTTCTCGTTCGGCGGCGCAGCTCACGCGCAAGTCGACCAGTCGAACCCGCAGGCGCTGATCAAGACGGCGACGCAGCAAGTGCTCGACGAAGTCAAGCAGCAGACGATCAAGCAGGGCGACACCAATCGCATCATTACGATCGTCAACAAGGACATCCTGCCGTACACCGATTTCCGTCGTACCACGCAGCTCGCGATGGGCCGCAACTGGCGCACGGCGACGGCCGAGCAGCAGCAGCAGATTCAGGAGCAGTTCAAGCTGCTGCTGATCCGCACGTATTCGGGCGCGCTCGCGCAGCTGAAGCCGGACCAGCAGATCCAGTACCCGCCGTTCCGCGCGGATCCGGCCGATACCGACGTCGTGGTCAAGACGGTCGCGATGAACAACGGCCAGCCGGTCCAGATCGATTACCGCCTGTACAAGTCGGCGAGCGGCTGGAAGGTGTATGACCTGAACGTGCTCGGCGCATGGCTGATCCAGACGTACCAGCAGCAGTTCAACGAGAAGATCCAGCAAAGCGGCGTGGACGGCCTGATCCAGTTCCTGACGCAGCGCAACCAGCAGCTTGCCTCCGGCAAGCAAGCGTCGTGAGCGGCTTCGAAGCCGGCTCCTCGCTGACCGTCGCGAGCGCGAAGTCCGCGCTCGCGGACGGTCTGGCGCGCATCGTCGCGGGTGCGACCGCCGTCGATTGCGCGGCGCTGACGCAGTTCGATTCGTCCGCGCTCGCCGTGCTGCTTGCATGGCAACGTGCCGCCAAATCGCGCGGCGCGCCCCTCGACATCCTCAATCTCCCCCCGAAGCTCGCCAGCCTCGCGCGCGCCTATGGCGTCGACGCACTCATCGAAGGCGCCGAGCGACATTGACCCTGTCCGACCGGAGCCTGCCGCGCCAGCCGGCGCGCGCAAGCTTCAGGCCGCGCGCCTTCCGCGCCGGCTCCGCTAGCCGGTTTGCCCTATAATCAAGCGTTTTGCGGGGCAGCCAATCGGCGTCCGGCCCCCATTTTCTTTCGCAGCAAGCACAGAATAGGCGTCGCGGCCGTTGCGTCGCGCACAGTCATGTCAGCCATAGAAATCCGTCACGTCAAGAAGCGCTACAAGTCGCTTCAGGCGCTCAAGGGCGTCAGCCTGTCGGTCGAGGAAGGCGAGTTTTTCGGTCTGCTCGGCCCCAACGGCGCAGGCAAGACCACGCTCATCAGCATCCTCGCCGGGCTTGCCCGGGCCGACGAAGGCAGTATCTCGGTGCGCGGCCACGACGTCGTCAAGGACTTCCGTGGTGCGCGCCGCGCACTCGGCGTCGTGCCTCAGGAACTCGTTTTCGACCCGTTCTTCACCGTCCGCGAGACGCTGCGCATCCAGTCCGGCTATTTCGGGCTGCGCCGCAACGACGACTGGATCGATGAAGTGATGGCCAATCTCGACCTCACCGAGAAGGCCGACGCGAACATGCGCGCGCTGTCGGGCGGGATGAAGCGCCGCGTGCTCGTCGCGCAGGCGCTCGTGCACCGGCCGCCCGTGATCGTGCTCGACGAGCCGACCGCCGGTGTCGATGTCGAATTGCGCCAGACGCTGTGGAAATTCATCTCGCGCCTGAACCGCGAGGGTCACACAATCGTGCTGACTACCCATTACCTCGAGGAAGCCGAGTCGCTGTGCGACCGCATCGCGATGCTGCGCCGTGGCGAAGTGGTCGCGCTCGACCGCACCGACGCGCTGCTGCGCCGCTTCGCGGGGCTGCAGCTCTACCTGCGCTTGGCGACCGGCGCGCTGCCGGCCGAGCTGCGCGGGCTGGAGACCGATCCGGCCGCACGCGCGCCGGGCGAGCACCTGCTGCGCCTCACGAGCTACGACGATGTCGAACGCATCCTCGCGCAGTGTCGCGCGGCGGGCGGCACGTTCGACGAGATCGAGGTCCGCAAGGCCGACCTCGAGGATGTGTTCGTCCAGGTGATGAACGGGGCCGAGGTGATCGAGGGATTGGCATGAAACAAGAACCCCCACGCTCTCTGCGTTCGCTACCCCCCGAGGGGGCGCCCGGCACTCTTGGGGCGGCCCGGCGAGTGTCGGGAAGCGGTTTTCAAACGCTGTTCTACAAGGAACTGCTGCGCTTCTGGAAGGTGTCGTTCCAGACGGTGTGCGCGCCGATCGTGACGGCGCTGCTGTATCTGACGATCTTCGGCCACGCGCTGTCGGGCCGCGTCGAGGTGTATCCGGGCGTCGAGTACGTGAGCTTTCTCGTGCCGGGCCTCGTGATGATGAGCGTGCTGCAGAACGCGTTCGCGAACAGCTCGTCGTCGCTGATCCAGTCGAAGATCACCGGCAACCTGGTGTTCATGCTGCTGCCGCCGCTGTCGTACCGCGACATCTTCGGCGCGTACGTGCTCGCGTCCGTCGTGCGCGGGCTCGCGGTCGGCGCGGGCGTATTCGTCGTGACGATCTGGTTTATCCCGATGCATTTCGCGGCGCCGCTGTTCATCATTGCGTTCGCGCTGCTCGGCTCGGCGATCCTCGGCACGCTCGGCTTGATCGCCGGGATCTGGGCCGAGAAGTTCGACCAGCTCGCCGCGTTCCAGAACTTCCTGATCATGCCGCTGACGTTCCTGTCCGGCGTGTTCTATTCGACGCACTCGCTGCCGCCCGTGTGGCGCGAGATCTCGCGTCTCAATCCGTTTTTCTACATGATCGACGGCTTCCGCTTCGGGTTCTTCGGCGCGTCCGACATCAACCCGTTCGCGAGCCTCGCGATCGTCGCCGGTTTCTTCGTGCTGCTCGCGATGGTCGCGATGCGGCTGCTCGCGACCGGCTACAAACTGCGTCATTGATATCGACAGGCAGCGGCCGCCCCGGGGCGGCGCGCGCCGACAGGAGCCTTACACCATGTTGCCGACTCCCGAACAGGTCAAGCAATACATCGCCGGCGGTCTCGCCTGCACGCATCTGGAAGTCGAAGGCGACGGCCAGCATTTCTTCGCGACGATCGTGTCGGCGGCCTTCGAAGGCAAGCGGCCGATCCAGCGGCACCAGCTCGTCTATGCGGCGCTCGGCGATCGCATGAAGCAGGAAATTCACGCGCTCAGCATGAAGACGCTGACGCCCGCCGAATGGCAGAACGCATAACCGGAAATCACTGAGTGCAAGTCACCGTCAACGAGCGCGACGCCGTCCAGAGCGTCGCCACGGCACACCCGGCCGCCAACGGGGAATCGCACGGACATGGGATGGACAAGCTCGCGATCGAGGGCGGCCGCCGCCTGTCCGGCGAGATCGTCGTGTCGGGCGCGAAGAACGCCGCGCTGCCGATCCTGTGCGCGGGGCTGCTCACCGCCGATCCGGTCGAGCTCGACAACGTGCCGAACCTCAAGGACGTGCGCACCACGCTGAAGGTGCTGAACCAGATGGGCGTGAAGAGCGAGACCGACGGCTGCCGCGTGCAGCTCGATGCGTCGCGCGTCGACAACCTCGTGGCGCCGTATGAGCTCGTGAAGACGATGCGCGCGTCGATCCTCGTGCTCGGGCCGCTGCTCGCGCGCTTCGGCGAGGCGAAGGTGTCGCTGCCGGGCGGCTGCGCGATCGGCGCGCGTCCGGTCGACCAGCACATCAAGGGCCTGCAGGCGATGGGCGCCGAGATCAGCATCGAGCACGGCTTCATCGAAGCGCGCGCGAAGCGCCTGAAGGGCGCGCGCATCGTGACCGACATGATCACGGTGACGGGGACGGAAAACCTGCTGATGGCCGCGACGCTCGCCGACGGCGAAACGGTGATCGAAAACGCGGCCCGCGAACCGGAAGTGAGCGATCTCGCACACTTGCTGGTCGAGATGGGCGCGAAAATCGACGGCATCGGCACCGATCGCCTCGTGATCCAGGGCGTCGAGCGGCTGCACGGCGCGCGCCATTCGGTGATTCCCGACCGCATCGAGGCCGGCACGTTCCTGTGCGCGGTCGCGGCGGCGGGCGGCGACGTGATGTTGACGGGCGTGCGCCCGCACATCCTCGACGCGGTGATCGACAAGCTGCGCGAAGCCGGCGTATCGATCGAGGAAGGCGACAGCTGGCTGCGCGTGAAGATGGACCGCCGGCCGTCGGCGGTGATGATCCGCACGTCGGAATATCCGGCGTTCCCGACCGACATGCAGGCGCAGTTCATGGCCCTCAATACGGTCGCGACGGGCACCGCGCAGGTCGTCGAGACGATCTTCGAGAACCGTTTCATGCACGTGCAGGAGCTGAACCGGCTCGGCGCGAACATCACGATCGACGGCAACACGGCGCTCGTGACGGGCGTCGAGAAACTGTCGGGCGCGAACGTGATGGCGACCGACCTGCGCGCGTCGGCGAGCCTCGTGATCGCCGGGCTGCGTGCCGACGGCGAAACGATCGTCGACCGCATCTATCACCTGGACCGCGGCTACGACCGCATGGAAGCCAAACTGACCGCCGTCGGCGCGAACGTGCGCCGCCTCTCCGGGAGCCAAGCATGAGCGTGCCGCTGACCCTCGCCCTGTCGAAGGGCCGGATTTTCGAGGAAACCCTGCCGCTGCTCGCCGCAGCCGGCGTGCAGGTGGCCGAGGATCCGGAAACGTCGCGCAAGCTGATCCTGCCGACGACCGACCCGAACCTGCGCGTGATCATCGTGCGCGCGAGCGACGTGCCGACCTATGTCGAATACGGCGCGGCCGATTTCGGCGTGGCCGGCAAGGACGTGCTGGTCGAGCACGGCGGCTCGGGCCTGTACCAGCCGATCGATCTGAACATTGCGCGCTGCCGGATGTCGGTGGCGGTGCCGGCCGGCTTCGACTACGCGAACGCGGTGCGCCAGGGCGCGCGCCTGCGGGTCGCGACGAAGTACGTCGAAACGGCACGCGAGCATTTCGCGGCGAAGGGCGTGCACGTCGACCTGATCAAGCTGTACGGCTCGATGGAACTCGCGCCGCTGGTCGGCCTGGCCGACGCGATCGTCGACCTCGTCAGCTCGGGCGGCACGCTGAAGGCGAACAATCTGGTCGAGGTCGAGGAGATCATGGCGATCTCGTCGCGCCTCGTCGTGAACCAGGCTGCGCTGAAGTTGAAGCGCGCGGCGCTCAAGCCGATCCTCGACGCGTTCGAACGCGCGTCGCAGAATGGCGGTTGAGCGCATCACCGTAACGGAACTCCCATGGCCATCACCATCCGCAAACTCGATTCGACGAGCGACGGCTTCGACGCCGCGCTGCGTGCGGTGCTCGCATTCGAAGCGAGCGAAGACGAGGCGATCGAGCAATCGGTCGCGCAGATTCTCGCCGACGTGAAATCGCGCGGCGACGCCGCGGTGCTCGAGTACACGAACCGTTTCGACCGGCTGAACGCGGACAGCGTCGCCGCGCTCGAACTGCCGCAGGATGCGCTGCAGACGGCGCTCGACGGCCTCGCGCCGAAGGCGCGCGCGGCGCTGGAAGCGGCCGCGGCGCGCGTGCGTGCGTACCACGAGAAGCAGAAGATCGAGTGCGGCACGCATAGCTGGCAGTACACGGAAAGCGACGGCACGGTGCTCGGCCAGAAGGTCACGCCGCTCGACCGCGTCGGTCTGTACGTGCCGGGCGGCAAGGCCGCGTATCCGTCGTCGGTGCTGATGAACGCGATTCCCGCGCGCGTCGCGGGCGTCGGCGAGATCGTGATGGTCGTGCCGACGCCGGACGGCGTGAAGAACGATCTCGTGCTCGCCGCGGCGCTGCTCGGCGGCGTCGATCGCGTGTTCACGATCGGCGGCGCGCAGGCCGTCGGCGCGCTCGCGTACGGCACGGCAACGGTGCCGCCCGTCGACAAGATCTGCGGGCCCGGCAATGCATACGTCGCGTCGGCGAAGCGCCGCGTGTTCGGCACGGTCGGCATCGACATGATCGCGGGGCCGTCGGAAATCCTCGTGCTGTGCGACGGCACGACCGATCCGAACTGGGTCGCGATGGACCTGTTTTCGCAGGCCGAGCACGACGAACTCGCGCAGTCGATCCTGCTGTGCCCGGACGCCGCGTTCCTCGAGCGCGTCGAGAAGGCGATCAACGAGCTGCTGCCGTCGATGCCGCGCCAGGACGTGATCCGCGCGTCGCTCGAAGGCCGCGGCGCGCTGATCAAGGTGCGCGACATGGCCGAGGCATGCCGGATCGCGAACGACATCGCGCCCGAGCACCTGGAAATCTCGGCACTGGAGCCGCAGCAATGGGGCCAGCAGATCCGCCACGCGGGCGCGATCTTCCTCGGCCGCTACACGAGCGAGAGCCTCGGCGACTACTGCGCGGGCCCGAACCACGTGCTGCCGACGTCGCGCACAGCGCGCTTCTCGTCGCCGCTCGGCGTGTACGACTTCATCAAGCGCTCGAGCCTGATCGAGGTCAGCGCCGAAGGCGCGCAGACGCTCGGCGAGATCGCGTCCGAACTCGCGTACGGCGAGGGGCTGCAGGCGCACGCGAAGAGCGCCGAGTTCCGGATGAAGGGGTAACCCGCGCGCTCCGCGCGGGGCCGGGGCGGGCGCTGACGCGCCGCCCCCGGTTGAGGAGACGCAGCGCAGGGCGGCAGCCGCCGCCTTGCCGACCATTTGATGCCGGCGCGACGCACGCCGGCTTGAAACCATGACGACGCCACAAGACATCATCCGCCGCGACGTGCTCGCGATGACGAGCTACCCGGTGCCGGACGCGAGCGGATTCGTGAAGCTCGACGCGATGGAGAACCCGTATCCGCTGCCCGAACCGCTCGCCGCGGCGCTCGGCGAGCGTCTCGCGCAGGTCGCGCTGAACCGCTATCCGGCGCCGCGCCCGGCCGCGCTGCTCGACAAGCTGCGCCACGCGATGGGCGTGCCGGCCGCATGCGACGTGCTGCTCGGCAACGGGTCGGACGAAATCATCAGCATGATCTCGGTCGCGTGCGCGCAGCCGGGCGCGAAGGTGCTCGCGCCGGTGCCGGGCTTCGTGATGTATGAACTGTCCGCGAAGCTCGCGCAGCTCGAATTCGTCGGCGTGCCGCTGAAGGCCGACCTGACGCTCGACGTCGACGCGATGCTCGCGGCGATCGCAGAGCACCGCCCGGCGATCGTCTATCTCGCGTACCCGAACAACCCGACCGGCACGCTGTACGACGATGCCGACGTCGAGCGGATCGTCGCGGCCGCGCGGCACAGCCTGATCGTGATCGACGAGGCGTACCAGCCGTTCGCCGAGCGCTCGTGGCTGCCGCGCGCTGCCGAGTTCGACAACGTCGTCGTGATGCGCACGGTGTCGAAGCTCGGTCTCGCCGGCATCCGCCTCGGTTATCTCGTCGGGCGGCACGCGTGGCTGACCGAATTCGACAAGGTGCGCCCGCCTTACAACATCAACGTGCTGACCCAGGCGACCGCCGATTTCCTGCTCGACCACCTCGACGTGCTCGACGCGCAGGCGGCCGAACTGCGCGCGGAGCGCGCGCGCCTCGCGCAGGCCGTGGCCGCGCTGCCGGGCGCGACGGTGTTCCCGAGCGCCGGCAATTTCCTGCTGGTGCGCGTGCCGGACGCGGCCGCCGTGTTCGACGCGCTGCTCACCGAGCGGGTGCTGGTCAAAAACGTGAGTAAAATGCATCCGTTACTGGCCGAATGCGTGCGGCTGACCGTCGGTTCTCCCGACGAAAACGCCCGCCTGCTGGCCGCTTTGAAACTCGCGCTGCCCGGTTGAGCCCAGGGCGCGGCGGCGCGCGACGATCAATCCCCATTTACATCAGACTCAATCAAGGAATTGCCATGCGTGTGGCGGAAGTCGTTCGCAATACCAGCGAAACGCAGATCCGTGTGAAGCTCGATCTCGACGGCACCGGCCGGCAGAAGCTGGCCACCGGCGTGCCGTTTCTCGACCATATGCTCGACCAGATCGCGCGACACGGTCTGGTCGATCTCGAGGTCGAAGCGCATGGCGACACGCATATCGACGACCACCACACGGTCGAGGATGTCGGCATCACGCTCGGGCAGGCCGTCGCGAAGGCGATCGGCGACCGCAAGGGCATCCGCCGCTACGGTCATTCGTACGTGCCGCTCGACGAGGCGCTGTCGCGCGTCGTGATCGACTTCTCGGGCCGGCCGGGCCTCGAATTCCACGTGCCGTTCACGCGTGCGCGGATCGGCACGTTCGACGTCGACCTGTCGATCGAGTTCTTCCGCGGTTTCGTAAACCACGCGGGCGTCACGCTGCACATCGACAACCTGCGCGGGATCAACGCGCACCATCAGCTCGAGACGGTGTTCAAGGCTTTCGGCCGTGCGCTGCGCGCGGCGGTGGAGCTGGACGAGCGTGCGGCGGGGCAGATCCCGTCGACGAAGGGCAGCCTCTGAACTTCCGAACGGACGGACGCTAAGGACAACCTCACGGCTTCGGCGCGCGGCGCCGGCTTGCGATGGATCTGCTCAAATCGTTCATTTCGCTGCTTGCGCTGATCAATCCGATCGGCGCGGTGCCGTTCTTCCTGAGCCTGACGGCGCAGCAGACGGACATCGAGCGGCGCCGCACGATCCGGATCGCGTCGGTGTCGGTGTTCTGCGTGATGACGGTGACGACGCTGCTCGGGCAGCAGATCATCGACTTCTTCGGCATTTCGGTCGGTTCGCTCGAAGTGGGCGGCGGGATCATCATGCTGCTGATGGCGATCAACATGCTGAACGCGCAGATCGGCAACACGCGATCGACGCCGGAGGAGCGCCACGAGGCCGAGCTGAAGGACAACATCGCGGTCGTGCCGCTGGCGATTCCGCTGCTCACGGGCCCTGGCTCGATCAGCACGGTGATCATCTATGCGGCGAACTCGCGTCACTGGTATGAGCGGGCCGGGCTGGTCGCGATCGGCGCGGTCCTGGCTTTGCTGTGTTTCGTCGCGATGCGGCTCGCCGAGCCGATCGCGAACTGGATCGGCCGCACGGGCATCAACATCGCCACGCGGCTGATGGGTCTGATGCTGTCGGCGCTGGCGGTGGAATTCATCGTCAATGGACTGAGGGCGCTACTGCCTGCACTGAGATGAAAACTTCGATTGCGATTGTGGATTATGGGATGGGCAACCTGCGCTCGGTCGCGCAGGCGCTCAAGAAGGCCGAACCGGCCGCCGACGTGGCGATCGTCGACACGCCGGCCGCGATTCGCGCGGCCGACCGCGTCGTGCTGCCTGGCCAGGGCGCGATGCCCGACTGCATGCGCTGCCTCGGCGAATCGGGCCTGCAGGAGGCCGTGATCGAGGCGTCGCGCACGAAGCCGCTGCTCGGCGTATGCGTCGGCGAGCAGATGCTGTTCGACTGGAGCGCGGAAGGCGACACGAAGGGCCTCGGCCTGCTGCCGGGCAAGGTCGTGCGTTTCGAGCTCGACGGCCGGTTGCAGGACGACGGCTCGCGCTTCAAGGTGCCGCAGATGGGCTGGAACCGCGTGCGCCAGTCGCAGCCGCACCCGTTGTGGGACGGCGTACCCGACGACGCGTATTTCTACTTCGTGCACAGCTATTACGTGTGCCCGGACAACCCGGCGCATACGGTCGGCGAAACGGCCTACGGCGCGCCGTTTACGTCCGCGGTCGCGCGGGATAACCTCTTCGCGACCCAATTTCACCCCGAGAAAAGCGCGGAGGTCGGGTTGCGTCTGTATCGCAACTTCGTACACTGGAAACCGTGAACGTCGCGTGCGTGCCACAATCGGCGGGCCGGAGAGGCCCGTCTTGCGGGGCTCGCGCGCCAATGCGCCGAAAGAGTTGTACTAAACTAGCGAGACGGCGCGGTACCGGATTGGCCGGTACGCGCCGGATTCTTTTCTTCTTCCACGACGATACCCGATTGCTATGTTGCTGATTCCGGCCATCGATCTCAAAGACGGTCAGTGTGTGCGCCTGAAACAGGGCGATATGGACCAGGCCACGATTTTCTCCGAGGACCCGGCGGCGATGGCCCGCAAGTGGGTCGATCTCGGCGCCCGGCGGCTGCATCTGGTCGACCTGAACGGCGCGTTCGCCGGCAAGCCGAAGAATCTCGAGGCGATCGAAGCGATCCTCGACGAAGTCGGCGATGAAATCCCCGTACAGCTCGGCGGCGGCATCCGCAGCCTCGAGACGATCGAGAAGTATCTCGACGCGGGCCTGTCCTACGTGATCATCGGCACGGCGGCCGTGAAGGATCCGGGCTTCCTGCAGGATGCGTGCACCGCGTTCGCCGGCAACATCATCGTCGGGCTGGACGCGAAGGACGGCAAGGTCGCGACCGACGGCTGGAGCAAGCTGACGGGCCACGAAGTGATCGATCTCGCGCAGAAGTTCGAGGATTACGGCGTCGAATCGATCGTCTACACGGACATCGGCCGCGACGGGATGCTGCAGGGCATCAACATCGAGGCGACCGTGAAGCTCGCGCAGGCGGTCGGCATTCCGGTGATCGCGAGCGGCGGCCTGTCGAACCTCACGGACATCGAGAATCTGTGCGAAGTGGAAGAGCACGGCGTCGAAGGCGTGATCTGCGGCCGTGCGATCTACTCCGGCGATCTCGATTTCGCGGCCGCGCAAAAACTCGCGGACGAACTGAACGGCGAGCTCGACAACGCGTAAGCGCGGTTGTCCCGTTCGCCGGGGCTGCCCGCAGGGCGGCCCCGACCGGAAGCCTCGCGCGAGGCTTCCGTAACCGGCCGTCCCATCGCGGCATTTGGCGCAACATCATGGCTCTAGCTAAACGCATCATCCCCTGCCTGGACGTGACCGCCGGGCGTGTCGTCAAGGGCGTCAATTTCGTCGAGCTGCGCGACGCGGGCGACCCCGTCGAAATCGCCCGCCGTTACGACGACCAGGGCGCCGACGAACTGACGTTCCTCGACATCACCGCGACGTCCGACCAGCGCGACCTGATCCTGCCGATCATCGAGGCGGTTGCGTCGCAGGTGTTCATTCCGCTGACCGTCGGCGGCGGCGTGCGCGCCGTCGAGGACGTGCGGCGCCTGCTGAACGCGGGCGCGGACAAGGTCAGCATGAATTCGTCGGCGGTCGCGAACCCGCAGCTCGTGCGCGACGCGGCCGACAAGTACGGCTCGCAGTGCATCGTCGTCGCGATCGACGCGAAGCGCGTGTCGGCCGACGGCGAGACGCCGCGCTGGGAAGTGTTCACGCACGGCGGCCGCAAGGGCACGGGCCTCGACGCGATCGAATGGGCGCGCAAGATGGCCGAGCTCGGCGCGGGCGAGATCCTGCTCACGAGCATGGACCGCGACGGCACGAAGTCGGGTTTCGACCTCGCGCTCACGCGCGGCGTGTCGGACGCGGTGCCGGTGCCGGTGATCGCGTCGGGCGGCGTCGGCTCGCTGCAGGATCTCGCGGACGGCATCAAGGACGGCCGCGCCGACGCGGTGCTGGCCGCGAGCATCTTCCACTACGGCGAGCACACGGTCGGCGAGGCGAAGCGCTTCATGGCCGACCAGGGCATTCCGGTGAGGCTGTGATGAATACGGAAACGAAATCCCTGCCCGCGTGGCTCGACAAGGTCCGCTGGGACGACAACGGCCTCGTGCCGGTGATCGCGCAGGAAGCATTGACGAACGACGTGCTGATGTTCGCTTGGATGAACCGCGAGGCGCTGGCGAAGACGATCGAGACGCAGCGCGCGGTCTACTATTCGCGCTCGCGCAAGCGCCTGTGGTTCAAGGGCGAGGAGTCGGGCCACGTGCAGCACGTGCACGAGGTGCGGCTCGACTGCGACGAGGACGTCGTGCTGCTGAAGGTCGAGCAGGTGTCGGGCATCGCGTGCCACACCGGCCGGCATTCGTGCTTCTTCCAGAAATTCGAGGGCACCGTCGATAACGGCGACTGGGTCGCGGTCGAACCGGTGCTGAAAGATCCCGAACACATCTACAAATGACGCAATCGACCGAAGACACGCTGCTGCGCCTCGCGGCGGTGATCGATAGCCGCAAGGGCGGCGATCCCGATCAATCGTACGTATCGCGCCTGTTCCACAAGGGCGACGACGCGGTGCTGAAGAAAATCGGCGAAGAGGCGACGGAAGTCGTGCTGGCCGCGAAGGACGTGCGCCAGGGCGGCGCGCCGACCGCGCTCGTCGGCGAGGTGGCCGACCTGTGGTTCCACTGCCTCGTGATGCTGTCGCACTTCGACTTGAGCCCGGCCGACGTGATCGCCGAGCTCGAGCGTCGCGAAGGGTTGTCGGGCATCGAGGAGAAGGCGCTGCGCAAGCGCCGCGAGCGCGAGGAAAACGGCGGGTGACACGCATCGGCCCGCCGCGGTGGCGACAGTGCGGTAAGCTGTAAGAATTGTCATCTAACGGGGGTAGCATCATGACCGATACGCCAAGCCAGTTTCCGCCGCCGTCGGTGCCGGGGGCCGCGGACGCCGAACGCCTGAACGGGTTGCGCACGCTGACTCACGTGCTCTATGGCCTCTATGCGTTTCATTGGCTGACGGGCGGCGTCACGGGCATCATCGCGATCATCATCAACTACGTGAAGCGCGGCGACGTGGCCGGCACGCCGTACGCCGATCACTTCGAGTGGCAGATCCGCACGTTCTGGCGCGCGCTGATCGCCTACGTGATCGGGTTCGCGCTGATGTTCGTGGTGGTCGGATTCGCAGTGATGTTTGTCACATGGATCTGGACGCTGTACCGTATCATCAAGGGTTGGCTGTACCTGAACGACAACAAGACGCTCGATCCGCAGGCGTGGTTCTGACCGGCCGCGGCGGGCGTTTCGCAGGAGCAACATGAGTCACGATCCGAATTGCCTGTTCTGCAAGATCGCGGCAGGCGAGATCCCGAGCACGAAGGTGCATGAGGACGACGAATTCGTCGCGTTCCGCGACATCCGCCCGGCGGCCGAGACGCACGTGCTCGTGATTCCGCGCCGGCACCTGCCGACGCTGTCGGCGGTGGGCGACGGCGATGCGCCGATGCTCGGCCGGCTGATGCTGCTCGTCGCGCGCCTCGCCGACCAGCTCGGCGTCGCGTATACAGGAGGCGAAACCGGTTTTCGCACGGTGATCAACACGGGCCCCGGCGGCGGGCAGGAGGTTTACCACCTGCACGCGCATATCCTGGCCGGCCCGCGTCCGTGGCATCGGATGGGTTGACGGCGCGGGGCGTTTTCCCCGCATCGATAGTCGAAGCCGGCGCGTCGCCGGCGATTTGCGCCGCGCAGCGGCGTGGTTGAGGAGAGGTTTCATCATGGGTGGATTGAGCATTTGGCACTGGCTGATCGTGCTGCTGATCGTCGCGCTGGTTTTCGGTACGAAGAAGCTGCGCAACATCGGCAACGATCTCGGCAGCGCGGTGAAGGGCTTCAAGGACGGCATGAAGGAAGGCGAAACGCCGGCCGACGCGCAGCAACTGCCGCGCTCGGGCTCGGTCGACGTCAACGCGAAGGAAACGACGCGTTCCGATTCGAACAAGGCGTAACGCCGGCACGCTGACAGGCATTCTCGATGCTGGATCTCGGTCTTTCGAAGATGGCGCTGATCGGCGTCGTCGCGCTCGTGGTGCTCGGCCCCGAGCGCCTGCCGCGCGTCGCGCGTACGGCAGGCGCGTTGTTCGGCCGCGCGCAGCGGTACATCAACGACGTGAAGGCCGAGGTCTCGCGCGAAATCGAACTCGACGCGCTGCGGACGATGAAGACTGATTTCGAGTCGGCCGCGCGCAATGTCGAGACGACGATTCACGACAACCTGCGCGAGCACGAGAAGGAACTGAACGACACGTGGCATTCCGCAGTCGGGGGCCTTAACGAAGCTTCGGGCGATGCCGGGTCGTACGGTTCCGACACGCCGGCGGCGCCGTCGTGGCGCGGCAGTACGGCCGCGCTCGCGCCGAAGCGCCGCAACTGGCGTGTCAAGCAGGCGGCGACGCCTGTCTGGTACAAGCGCGCGATTACTCGCCGCACGCACGTGCAGTCGGGCGCCGCGCGTGTCGCGCGCCACCAGCCGGCCAGCCTGCGCCGGCCGACGCGCTTCTTCTGAGTCGAGCGCATGCTCGCTCGTCAATCCTACCGAGGGCCGGTGTGAGCGACCCCCAGCAGAACCCGGGCGACGCCCCGGAAGAAACCTTCATTTCCCATCTCGTCGAGCTTCGCGATCGCATCATTCGCGCGGGGCTGGCCGTGATCGTCGTGTTCCTCGGGCTCGTCTACTGGGCGCCCGACATCTTCAAGCTGCTCGCGCGGCCGTTGATGCAGAACCTGCCGAAGGACGGCAAGATGATCGTCACGGACGTCACGGGCTCGTTCTTCGTGCCGATGAAGGTCACGATGCTCGTCGCGCTCGTGATCGCGCTGCCGGTCGTGCTGTACCAGATCTGGGCATTCGTCGCGCCGGGGCTGTACCAGCACGAGAAGAAGCTCGTCGTGCCGCTCGTCGGCAGCAGCTACTTCCTGTTCCTGTGCGGGATGGCGTTCGCGTACTTCTTCGTGTTCCCGACGATCTTCCGCGTGATGGCGCATTACAACGCGCCGCTCGGCGCCGAGATGACGACCGACATCGACAACTACCTGAGCTTCGTGCTCGGGATGTTCGTCGCGTTCGGGGTCACGTTCGAGGTGCCGATCGTCGTCGTGCTGCTCGTCCGGATGGGCGTGCTGACGGTGAAGAAGCTGAAGGAGATCCGGCCGTACGTGATCGTCGGCGCGTTCGTCGTCGCCGCGGTCGTCACGCCGCCGGACGTGTTCTCGCAGCTGATGCTCGCGCTGCCGCTGATCGTGCTGTACGAGGCCGGGATCCTGGCCGCGCGGTTCTTCGTACCGAAGAAGCCGGCCGAAGAGGGTGAGGCGGAGAACGGCGAAGCCGCGAGTTGACGACGGTGCGCCGGGCGGCGCGCGGCGGGTGGCCTTCTTTCGGCCATGCCTGTGCGGCCCGGTGGCGTTGGGGAGCAAAGCAAAGTGGGCGTTGAGGTCACATCCGCGGCAACACGGTCTTCGACGCAAAGCAAAAGGGCAGCCATCGGCTGCCCTTTTGCGTTTCCGTTCACGGTCGGCACGCCAACCGTGAACGTCATTCGGTATCGCTGTCCTGTTCGTCGAGCGTCTGCTTCGGCGGCGGCGGGCGCTTGCCGATCACGACGTTCACGTCGAACTCCTTGCCCTTGCGCACGACGTGCACCTTGGTCGGCGTGCCCGGCTTGATCTGCGCGACGACGTTCAGCAGCTTCGTCGTATCGGTGATTTCCTCGCCGTTGACCGTGACCAGGATGTCGCCCGGCTTGATGCCGGCCTTGTCGGCCGGGCCGCCCTGCAGCACGCCCGCAACGATCGCGCCCGATTTCTGCTGGAGCCCGAACGACTCGGCGATCTCCGGCGTGACGTCCTGCGGCTCGACGCCGATCCAGCCGCGCGTGACCGAACCCGTCGTGATGATGCTTTCGAGCACGGTGCGCGCGGTCGATACCGGAATCGCGAAGCCGATGCCGAGCGAGCCGCCCGAGCGCGAGTAGATCGCCGTGTTGATGCCGAGCAGGTTGCCGTTCACGTCGACCAGCGCGCCGCCCGAGTTGCCGGGGTTGATCGGCGCGTCGGTCTGGATGAAGTTCTCGAACGTGTTGATGCCGAGGTGGTTGCGGCCGAGCGCGCTGATGATCCCCATCGTAACCGTCTGGCCGACCCCGAACGGGTTGCCGATCGCGAGCACGACGTCGCCGACCCGCGACTGGTCGGAGCGGCCGAGCGTGATCGTCGGCAGGTTCGTCATGTTGATCTTCAGCACGGCGAGGTCGGTCTCGGGATCGCTGCCGATCACCTTCGCGGTGGCCGTGCGCCCGTCGGCGAGCGCGACCTCGATCTGGTCCGCGCCGTCCACGACGTGCTGGTTCGTTAGAATGTAACCTTCAGGGCTCACGATAACGCCCGAGCCAAGGTTGGCTGCCGGTTCGTCCTGCTGCTTGCGGGCGTTGCGGTCGCCGAAGAAGTAGCGGAACAGCGGATCTTTCGCGCGCGGGTCGGGCGGCAGCGAGCCGTCCTTGCTGGAGAATACGTTGACGACGGCCGGCATCGCCTTCTGCGCGGCGTCGGCGTACGACGTGGTCGCCGGTGCACCGCCGATGCCCGGCGCGACTTCCCGCAGCGCAACGATCGGCGTCGCGAGCTGCTTGCCGAGCTGTCCTTGCCGTTGCAGCCATTGCGGCTTGAGCGTCACGACGATGAACATCAGCGCGAGCAGCACGGTAACCGCCTGCGCGAAGAACAGCCAGAAGCGTCTAAGCATCTGAATGGATTAGAGGTTTATATGGATCGGATCGAACTTGAATTGTACTTGAACAATACCCTTGAAACCGCGCGCTTCAAGGACTATTGCCCGAACGGCCTCCAGGTCGAGGGGCGCCGCAAGATCGAGAAGATCGCCACCGGCGTGACGGCGTCGCTCGCGTTCCTCGAAGCCGCGCTCGAATGGGGGGCGGATGCCGTGCTCGTTCATCACGGCTATTTCTGGCGCAACGAGGCGCCGCAGATCACGGGCCGCAAGTATCAGCGCCTGAAGCTGCTGCTCGCGAACGACCTGAACCTGTTCGCGTTCCACCTGCCGCTCGACGCGCACCCCCGGTTCGGCAACAACGCGCAGCTCGGCGAGAAGCTCGGGCTGATCGGCGAGCAGCGTTTCGGCGACGGCGACCTCGGCTGGATGGCGACGCTGCCGATGCCCGTCACGCTCGAGCACTTCGTCGCGAAGGTCGAGCGCACGCTCGGCCGCACGCCGCTCGTGCTCGGCGATCCGGACATGCAATTGCGCCGCATCGCGTGGTGCACGGGCGCCGCGCAGAGCTATTTCGACGCGGCGATCGACGCCGGCGCGGACGTATACCTGACGGGCGAGGTGTCCGAATACGTGACGCACACGGCCGCCGAGAGCGGTGTCGCGTTCGTTGCGGCAGGGCACCATGCGACCGAACGCTACGGAATCCAGGCGCTTGGGACCCACTTGTCGGAAGAATTCGATCTCGAACACCTTTTTATCGATATTCATAATCCGGTCTGAACGCCGGATTTGCGGCAGCGCATCGAAATTCCGAAATGTAGCAGGCGCTTAAAAGAGAAATGATTTAATCGCTCCGATAGTGGGGGATAACCCTTAACTATCAATCACTTCGAAGGGATTTTCATCTTCGGGCCTTGTAAATGACGACTCCATTCGAGCAAACTAGCGGCGGAATGGAAAGTCGTGACGGAAAATCCAACTCAGAAGTGGGGCGTGTGATGCGAGACAAGGAAGAGAAACGCGTCGACAGCGGCCGCCGTACCTGGCTGATTGCGACATCCGTAGCAGGTGGCGTAGGAGGCGTAGCCACCGTCATACCTTTCGCGGCGTCGCTTGCGCCGTCCGCGAAAGCGAAAGCGGCCGGTGCACCGGTCGAGGTCGACATCAGCAGCCTGAAGCCCGGCGAGATGGTCACCGTGCCGTGGCGCGGCAAGCCCGTCTGGATCCTGAATCGCACCGATTCGATGCTGGCCGACGTGGTCAAGGCCGACAAGGAAGTGGCCGATCCGACCACGAAGTCCCCGTATTCGATGCCGTTGCCCGCGTATTGCGCGAACGAATATCGCGCGCGGACCGATCGCAAGAACATTCTCGTCGTGATGGCCGTATGTACGCACCTCGGCTGCACGCCTAGCCAACGCTTCACGCCGGGGCCGCAGCCGAACCTGCCGGACGACTGGCCGGGCGGTTTCCTGTGCCCGTGCCACGGTTCGACCTACGACCTCGCCGGCCGTGTGTTCAAGAACAAGCCGGCGCCTCAGAATCTCGACATCCCGCCCTACATGTTCACGTCGGCGACGACCCTCGTGATCGGCAAGGACGAGAAAGGAGAAGCGTGATGGCCGCCGACAACAAGGAAGTCTCCACGACAGGTCTCACCGGCTGGATCGACCAGCGCTTCCCGCTCACGTCCACGTGGAAGAAGCACGTTTCCGAGTACTACGCGCCGAAGAACTTCAACTTCTGGTACTTCTTTGGTTCCCTCGCGCTGCTCGTGCTCGTCAACCAGATCGTCACGGGCATCTTCCTGACGATGAACTACAAGCCCGACTCGACGCTCGCGTTCGCGTCGGTCGAGTACATCATGCGCGAGGTGCCGTGGGGCTGGCTGATCCGCTACATGCACTCGACCGGTGCATCGATGTTCTTCGTGGTCGTCTACCTGCACATGTTCCGCGGGCTGCTGTACGGGTCGTATCGCAAGCCGCGCGAGCTCGTGTGGATCTTCGGCTGCGCGATCTTCCTGTGCCTGATGGCCGAGGCGTTCTTCGGCTATCTGCTGCCGTGGGGCCAGATGTCGTTCTGGGGTGCGCAGGTGATCGTGAACCTGTTCTCGGCGATCCCGTTCGTCGGCCCGGACCTGTCGCTGTGGATTCGCGGCGACTACGTCGTGTCCGACGTCACGCTGAACCGCTTCTTCGCGTTCCACGTGATCGCGATTCCGCTGGTGCTGGTCGGCCTCGTGATCGCGCACCTCGTCGCGCTGCACGAAGTGGGGTCGAATAATCCGGACGGCATCGAGATCAAGGCGAAGAAGGACGAGAACGGCATTCCGCTCGACGGCATCCCGTTCCATCCGTACTACTCGGTGCACGATTTCCTCGGCGTGTGCGTGTTCCTGATGGTCTTCGCGCTGATCGTGTTCTTCTCGCCGGAGATGGGCGGCTACTTCCTCGAGGCGAACAACTTCGTCCCGGCGAACCCGCTGCAGACGCCGCCCGAGATCGCGCCGGTCTGGTACTTCACCGCGTTCTACGCGATGCTGCGCGCGACCACCGACCCGTTCAAGATCGTGCTGATGATCGCGATCGCGGTGCTCGGCGTGCTTGCGCTGATCCGCGCACGCGGCAAGTGGAAGGTCGGGCTGCCCGTGCTGGCCGCGGCGATCGTCGTGTTCATGTACCTGACGGAGTCGAAGTTCTGGGGCGTCGTCGTGATGGGCTCGGCGGTGATCACGCTGTTCTTCCTGCCGTGGCTCGACCGCAGCCCGGTGAAGTCGATCCGCTACCGGCCGCTGTTTCACAAGGTGTTCCTCGGGATCTTCGTCGCGGCGTTCCTGACCCTCGCGTTCCTCGGCACGCGGCCGCCATCGCCGGCTGCGACGCTGATCGCGCAGGCCTGCGCGCTGATCTACTTCGCGTTCTTCCTCGGCATGCCCGTCTGGACGCCGCTTGGCACGTTCAAGAAGCCGCCGGAGCGGGTGCGCTTCAAGCCCCATTAACGTGAGCGAGGAGAGAACGACATGAAGAAACTGCTTTCGACACTCGCGCTGATCGGGGCGACCGCGTGTGCGCTGCTGGTGGCGCCGGCCGTGCGGGCGGAAGGTAATTTTCCGCTCGACCGGGCGCCCGATAACACGGAAAATCTCGTTTCGCTTCAGCACGGCGCGCAATTGTTTGTAAACTATTGCCTGAACTGCCACAGCGCGAACCTGATGCGCTACAACCGTCTGACGGATCTGGGCATATCCCAGAAGGAGATCGAAACGAATCTCCTGTTCACGACCGACAAGGTCGGAAACACGATGTCCGTCGCGATGCGGCCCGAAGACGCGAAGAATTGGCTCGGCACCTCGCCGCCCGACCTGTCGGTCGAGGAGCGCGCGCGCGGCCGCGATTGGCTGTACACGTATCTGCGGAGTTTCTACCGCGACGATACGCGGCCGTCCGGCTGGAACAACGCGGTGTTCGAGAACGTCGGCATGCCCCATGTGTTGTGGCAGCTGCAGGGGCAGCGCATCGCCAAATTCGAAGACAAGACGGACGAGGAGACGGGCGAGAAGGTCCACACGCTCGTCGGCTTCCAGCAGGTCACGCCGGGGACGTTGTCGTCACCGGACTATGATGCTGCGGTTGCCGACCTGGTGGCCTATATGACATGGATGTCCGAGCCGGCCCAGCATACCCGCAAGCGCCTCGGCGTGTGGGTGCTGGTCTTTCTCGGTGTCCTGACTTTCCTGGCCTGGCGGCTCAATGCCGCGTACTGGAAAGACATCAAGTAAACACGCCTGACCGGCGTGGGGCCGGCGCAACGCGGAACCCGTGAAAGGGGTTTCGCCGCGTGCCGGCCCTCGGCTTTTTTGAGGAAACGCAAATATGATGGTTCTGTATTCCGGCACAACTTGCCCGTTCTCCCAGCGTTGCCGGCTGGTGCTGTTCGAGAAGGGCATGGACTTCGAAATCCGTGACGTCGACCTGTTCAACAAGCCGGAAGACATTTCGGTGATGAACCCGTATGGTCAGGTGCCGATCCTGGTCGAGCGTGACCTGATCCTGTACGAATCGAACATCATCAACGAGTACATCGACGAGCGCTTCCCGCATCCGCAACTGATGCCGGCCGACCCCGTGCAGCGCGCACGCGCGCGCCTGTTCCTGCTCAACTTCGAGAAGGAACTGTTCGTTCACGTCAGCACGCTCGAGAACGAGAAGGGCAAGGCAGCGGAGAAGAATCACGAGAAGGCACGCCTCGCGATCCGCGATCGCCTGACGCAGCTCGCGCCGATCTTCGTGAAGAACAAGTACATGCTCGGCGAGGAGTTCTCGATGCTCGACGTCGCGATCGCGCCGCTGCTGTGGCGTCTGGATCACTACGGCATCGAGCTGTCGAAGAACGCTGCGCCGCTGATGAAGTACGCCGAACGGATCTTCAGCCGTCCGGCCTATATCGAAGCACTGACGCCGTCCGAAAAGGTCATGCGTCGTTGATGATGCAATGAAGGCAAGACGGAGAGGGCGGCGCGGCGTGCCGCGCGCCCGCTCCGGGTTCGAGGATTGTGATGCAAGAGATTTCAACGAAGCCTTATCTGCTGCGCGCGTTGTACGAGTGGTGCACCGATAACGGTTACACGCCGCATATCGCGGTGAGGGTCGACAACTCGACGCGCGTGCCGCGTCAGTTCGTGCGTGACGGCGAGATCGTGCTCAACATCAGCTTCGAGGCGACGAGCCAGTTGCAGATGGGCAACGAGTGGATCGAGTTCACCGCCCGGTTCTCCGGGAAGGCGCACAAGATCGAGATTCCGGTTGCCAACGTGCTCGCGATCTATGCGCGCGAGAACGGGCAGGGGATGGCGTTCCAGGTCGATGCGGTCGCGGGCGAAGGTGAGGATTCGGGCACGTTCGACGAAGAAGCCGCGCAGGCGGATGACGTGCAGCGCGACGAGTCGCCTGCCGCACTGACGCCGGTTGCGGAGCGAGGCGCGAACGAGGAACCCTCCGAAGGTGCCGACGAACCGCCGAAAACCGACGGCGACGGCTCGAAAGGCGGCTCCAGACCTCGCCTCAAGATCGTGAAATGAGGTAGAATCTCGCGCTTACGCCGGCTTAGCTCATCTGGTAGAGCAGTTGATTTGTAATCATCAGGTGGCGGGTTCGAGTCCTGCAGCCGGCACCAAACACTAGTTTCAAGTAGTACCCGGAAGTCCCAAAACCCGCGTCCAGCCTAGCGCTGACGCGGGTTTTTTGTTTCTGGAAGTGCCGAGTGGAACCGGGGCATCCCGGAAATTTGGGGGTAAGATTCGGGGTATGACTTCCCGGATTTGGGGGTATGCCGTACCCCCGGCGAACAATGAAAACCAAACCTCTCAGCGGGGCATGCGCGCTCATGCCTGCCCCGCGTGGACTGACGGGATTCGAGCCATTGCTGGACGTCTGTCGCGCGCCAGCCGACGCTCCTGGCCCCTAACTGGACCGGCGCTGGAAACTTGCCTTCGCGAATCCAGCGATACAGCGTTGTTTTCTTGACGCCGACGCAATCCAGCACACCAATAAGTCGAAGAATCTTAAGAGCCATTTTCTGTTCAGAAATGGCCTGTTCCGCAAGAAGGAGGAAAGCGGCGGCAATAAACCGCGCCGTACTATCAAAGTACGGGCGCAATGAAGTTGAGGAAGAGGCACAAAGTAATCCTGCAAAGTTACTTTGCACGGCGCGCCGCGCGCGGTATCATTCGTCCTAACAAGAGCTATGCGTTTCCTAGGCGCGGTGGCTCTTGTCGTTCCTCCAATTATGGAACAGGCAGCCAAGCCAAAAATCGCCGGTGGGATGTGTTGGTAGCACACCCCCGGCACCCTCTCGTCAGCTCGACGAAATATGCTCAACGATTGAGCATTCCCCGCCTTTTTTCCTTGCATCGCCCACAGATTCCTAGAGCCGTGTTCGATTAGGTGCCAACAAGTATCGCAATTATATCGAAAGGTCCGCCCCCATAAAAGATTCGTCTCGGATTATCCAAGACCGCAATACATGGTGTCACTGTTCGGACAAAAGTGGACCGACTAGTTTCGCGCCAAATTTCTGCGAATGACGGCTTTCCGACTCAGGCTAACGAGGGCTGTGCAGCGCCCATAACAACCCTACCGTCAGCTGAGGTATACCTCCACTTTCGCGCCGTCAATTCCGTTCAGCCAAAGGACGCGAGCAAATGCTTCGCAATAGGCTTTTGCGCGGTCAACCGACTGGCTATCGATTCGAGCTCTTATAGCGATACCACTTGGATATGCGTTCGCAGCGTAGTTGTTCGCACGAAGCCACCGGGAGAACGCAAGCCGCCCATCTAAGCAAACGTACGCACTTCCGCAGGCCCCCTCCATAATCACTGGGTAACCTTCAATCTTCATTGGCATCGGCACACACTGGTCAGCGGCAAATTCTCCGGCCTTCAGCGCCAGATGAACGATCGCGTTCCAGCGCTCTTCACCTTTAACCGCAACTGGAACCCATGGTGGGGGCTCTACAACGCCGCCCCGTTGTTTCGCTTTGTCGGCCACAAAGACGGTTGAAAGCTGCGCGGGCTCATCTTGTCTAATGATCCAACGCGTTTCAAGGGTCACTATGCGACCATTAAGGCCCACGACTTCCATCTGTGCCCGGTATTGAATGCCGTACTGGGTCGCCTCAATTCTTTCAAGTCGCGAATGATCAAGCTCATTCCTAATTTGGTACGCCAAAAAACGCCATTCATCCTTTCCGATGGCCATGACTTCCGAAAACAACTTGGCCTTGTGCTTTCCCGTGTCGTGCTGATCATTCAACGCATAGTCGATGAGCTTTGCCACGGGAATTAACATTTGATCTTCCGCAGGCAATACAATCTTTAGCTCAATGGGTAACGTCGGTGAGCTTCGTAGGGTCTGCATCGTTAGATGAGCAGCCACTTGTTCAAAATGTGATGGCGCAGTTGCCGCGTGTAGACGCTGAGCAGAAATCGCGCCCCTCCTCGTCGGCGTAATCAGTCGTGGGCGCGGCGGTGCGGTCTTCTGAAACTCATACCACGGTACTTCGATTACTCTAAATTGTAGTTCCGGCTTCAGGCCAAACTCATACACACCTTCGTCGGTGTCCCATCGGGATACGTGTATTAATCCATTTTCGATCCAAACACAATCGAGCAACTTTTCTGAGAACAGTTCGATGTGTAAAGGATTTCCGGGGTCGAGCGCTACAGCACCAAGATATGGCGGGAACTGACGGAGATGGCGGTCAAGGAAATTGATGTCCCCGGCGCTCAACGGATTGAGTGTGAGGCAAAAGATATTTGCGCGTCCGAGGAGGTCGGCCAGTTCGACCAAGTTGGCTGTTGTCGGGCCGTCCTTAAGCGAATCGCATAGATCACCTATAACCGTCGCAAGCGAACGGATATTGACTTGTTTAGTTTGAGAATGAGTGTATGACCTCTTCGTGGCATCCCGGACGGGAATGTCGACCGCGACTACGCGACTAGCAAGGGAGTGTGGAAGAAGGTCTCCTCGGAGAATGCGGATTGGATACGTAACAGCACTATTGTTTTTTGCCAACGCGTCTAGCAGTTGCTGCTCGCATGGCGACGCGTAATTGCCGTGCGCAAGGTTTGGATGATCAGCAGCAAAAAGCAAGCACGCAAACTGGCTAGCTGCCTCCAATTTCTGTTGTTCTCCAGTATTCCGTGCGAGGTAGTTCGTATTGCTCTCGGTCATATTCGCTCGTCCGCGACATAGTGTTCATTCCGATGACCTCCAATGAAGAAGGTTTCGTTGGCCGACGCTGGCGGCCATGAGCGGTCGGCCGGTGCATTTGCACGAGGAACTGCTTTCAGGCTGAGCTCAGATGGTTGAGCCTCGCAGTCGTCTGGCGGCTTGCGGTAAACAAGCGGACACTCCGGCGCAGAGAATTAGGCGCGGGCTGAGGCTACGTCGATGAACGCTTGCCGGCGCTCGCCTATAGGAGGTCCTCGATCTCGATAACCCCAAAGTTCTTCGGGTTCAACAATTGGGCGGACTTGCTCTTGATGTGCACGTCACCTTCAACCCGAACCATCTTCGAGTTGTCGTGCGCCACGACTGCCTGATGATAGTCATCGCCCATCAGCTCGACTTGCACCTTGCGCTCGACGTCACCAACGGTTGAGTCGATGGTGATCGTGCCTGACGTTTCGTCCTTCGGCCTGCTCAGCTTCGTGATGTAGCCAGTCAGCCTGCGCTCGGGAAGGATGTAATCGCCCTTGTAGTAGCCCGTCGCCTTTTCCAACGCCTCAACGTACCTGCCATTGAACATAAACTTTGCTGGCTCGGTCTCGAAGAGTGGGCTTGGAGCTGCCGTCACTGTGATCTCGAAGTTCCGGTTGTGCTTTTCACCGCTGAAGCCTAGCAACGCATCGCACATGTTAGAACTTGCACCAGCGAGAACAGCCTCGTCAAAAGCGCCGAGGTCGCCCTTCTCTTCGTAGGTCGCAGTCGCCTTCTCTAGAGCACTCAGGCCGGCGACTAGGTTCGAAGTGATTGCTTGCGCGAGCGGGATCGTGGTCACGTTATTTGACCCATCGCCAACCATCTGCACTGGAGCGATAACATTGACGACGTAACTACCAATCTCGGTCTGCCCTAGCAACAGCGTCTCAAGGTATTCCTTCGCCTCCTTTGGAGCACCTCGGGTGAATTGCTTCCGCTTCGCGTAAAGCGACCGCGCTGCCGCAGACAAAAGATCCTTAGCCTTTGCGATCAGGAGAACGCCGTCGTTGATGGGGATCGTTCCGTCGTTCGTGTCGTCATGCACCACACGAATAGTGATGACATTCGCGAACAGCCGTTTGACTTCGTTCAGGACCTCATGGACTGCGCGTCCTTCAAAGGACGCGATCGACGCGAGAGCGTCCCGAATCCGCTGACGGTAGTCCTTGACGTACGAGAACGGCAGGACCACCTCGGCGTCTTCATTGTCCTGCCGGTGCCAGGTCGTTGCGACGTTGCGAATCTTCCCGTCTTCGAACCACTGCTTGTGTTCTAGGTATGCCCTTAGCTGGTAGGAGGACACCTCACGGTCTAGGCGGCGATCGGAGCTAGTCATAGCCACTCCCCCTCGCTAGCGCGATCCATCATAGCCTTTAGGGTCTCGGTCGTTAGCCGTTGATTCAACGGAATCGAGACCGTCACCGTGTACATGTTGTCGGTCGGCTCGTAGTCGCGCAGCGAAAGCCAGTAGCAGTTTTTGTGAAGCTCTATGTGTTCGTCGTTGTGGCCGATCCAGTGCTCAACATCTTCAGGTACAAGCAGCACCGCGAGATAGCGCGGGGAGGCGAAGTCAGAGCCCCGGAGGTCGTCGTAGTTCTTGCGGGGAAGTGGGAACTTGATCACTTCACCATCGACAAAATCTTGCGAGGTGCACTTGAGCTGAAACTCGATTTGAGGGCTGCGAACGAGGTGCCCGTGGTACCCCTTACTCCTGAAAGCAACATCAATGCTGTCGTCGTCAACGGATGACGAGGTACGGTTCAGTCCTGCATGCGCGGCGAGCGCGCATACGTAGGCGTAGTTGAACTCCTCCTTCTGCTTCTGCGGGTCCATGCGCGTGTGTATTCATTTTTTATATGGTCGCACAGTAGCATGGTTTCCCGCCGCCGAAATCGGCCTCCAATCCAATGCGCCTGTCCAAAACCGATCCCTTACGGACATGGTGCTGTAGGTGTGTACGAAAGTAAGCTTTTTTTGTTTCGTACATACCTTATAATTCGGACATGCTTTTCGGACATATATGGAGCCCAGCATGTCCAGGACCTTCGCATACGCACGCGTCAGCACAACGGATCAGACCGCAGCGAACCAGCTGCGTGAGATAGAAGCGGCCGGCTTTGCGGTCGACAAACGTCGCGTCGTGACAGAAAGCATCTCTGGTAGCGTAAGTGCGGACCAGCGACCTGGATTCGCAGAGCTGCTCCTGAGGATGGAAGAGGGCGATGTGCTCATTGTGACGAAGCTTGACCGTCTTGGCCGAAACGCGATGGATGTGCGTGCAACCGTTGATATGCTGGCAAATCGTGGCATCAGGATTCATTGTCTTGCGCTTGGCGGAGTCGATCTAACTAGTACGGCTGGCCGAATGACGATGCAGGTGTTGAACGCCGTTGCTGAGTTTGAGCGAGACCTATTGATCGAGCGGACGCAAGCCGGTATCGCGCGAGCAAAGGCGGAAGGGAAAGCACTGGGTCGTCCGTCTGCGCTGACGATGCAACAGCGGGCCGAGGTTCGCCGCGAGCTGGACCAAGGAGCGAGTGTTGCGGGACTCGCGAAACGGTACAGTACAAGTCGTCAGACCATCATGCGGATACGTGCGTCAGTCTAATTCGCTGCTTACGGAAGTCAGCAGCGCGACACGAAACTTGATCGAAGGCTACACGTGAATCCGGGGAGCGCTGCCCCGGCCGTCATGCATTCCTCGACGGATTTTCCATCAATAGTGCCTCGTCGTTGCCGGGCACGCTGACATAGACGCGACCATCTTCCATTGGCCACGGGCAAATGTTGACCGTCCAAAGAAGGCGTTCTACATGTCTGTCGAGCGCGAAGATGTTGCCTGCCGTGAATTGACCCTCCGCATCATATAGATTCCGAAGGTCTCGACCAAACAGTTCCAACCATAGATCCAGGCCATGCGCCTTCAATTCCGCCGGTAGTTTCGAGCCCGGGAATGTGTCTTGTGGGGGCAGGCCGTCTCGATGGCCCAGCCATTCGGCGACGTGCCTCAATACAAACGAGATGCGCGGCAAAGCAACGCCAAGCAACGTGTCCAGATCATTGTGGGTTCGATAGGCCAACCTTGCCTTCAGAATCGCTTCTTGCGCCCCTGCCAAACTATCTTTGACCAAATCTGAGTATCGTTGCCCGGCGCTCGGATCCGAGAAGGCGCTCTCCCTCGCGCAGTAGTAACCGCTAGGAGCACCGGAAACACACGGGTGGAGCATTGTATTAATCGCGTCGGCTGTTACAGGTCGATGCTCGTTAAGGCCGGTCTCATAACGCATGGCGTGCGATAAGTTCGCCAACATGCTGAGGATCATGTGCGTCGATTGGGCTCTGCAATCCACATCTTCTGAGAGCAATCCGATTGCGATGTCAGCATCTATAACGATATGACATTTTGCTTTCCCTTCGCGAATGACGTCGACCGCCTGGGCGACGGGTCGCCCATACTCGCGGGGCTGGGTTTGAGCGATACCAAAGGCGGGGTCGCCTCTATCGAGACCCTTGAGGGCTGCGGGATAGTCAGCCGCAAAGGTGATGCCGTCTAGGATTGAGATGGGCAGATCGCGGCCTGCCTCTCGCACTATGGTAGCGACGATTTTTCCTAGCCTCTCCGCCAATTCGTTGTCGGCAAAGCCGGAGCATGTAAGTGAGAAAGAGAACGACGGCAGCGTTTCCAATTCAGTAACAGTCGGCTCGACATGTGGTCGGTTCATATCGTTGCCGACCGGCTGCCGCAAGGTCGACAGCACGTCTCTGACGCTGTTGTCGATCACCTGCGCGGACCTCTGTCCAATCGAATCAGAAAGCCCGATGCCGTCGGCGGCGTTGGCCGAGATAAAAAAGCTGCTGCTGCAAGCAGCACTTGCTGCATTAAGAGACGCCACGTCAATGGTCGCTTCGATGCTACTGGAACCGATCAGCAATCGATCATGCGCAATGGGGAGGACAACAAGCTCAACCTGATCCTGCTCGCGCAATAATAGTGGGGCGAACTCTTGGCCTCTCACGCGCACTAGCGCGATACAGTCGGGCAGAATCGCACCGGAGACGGCTTGTGTTTGCCACGACAGCTGCGCTAGCTCTTCTTCCCAGTGACTTTGCCGAGCGCTTTCTAATGCTTTGTTGTGAGCTTCCCGAATCGACGAAGAGAGCTTCCTAGTGATTTCATTCAGCACATGCGTGATCGTCGAGGCAAGTTCCTCATGAAGCGCATCGAAGCGCTCGCGAGCCAAGAAGGAGGTCATTCTGCGCACGAGCGGGCGCGGGACGGGCAGTGCCGCCGTAGAGCGTGCTTCCAGGGCACTCTCCATTTCTTTCTCGAAGGCCGTTCCGACTCCGTCCACACCTAATTGGCTTCGCGCAGAGCTCGGGTCGCCATACAGAGACCTGGCTGAGTCAATGATCAGTGTCGCACCGAGCTCAAAAACTGATCGCACGTGTGCGGTTCTCATCATAAGGTGCGCTGTCAGGCGCGCTGCGACACATGGGTCGATGCGTTCTCCAAGCTGAGCGCCTTTTAGGATGGAAAGCTCGCGGTCAAGATCGCCTTCGACCTCCGTAATCAGATCATCCAAAGTTGCCGTGCCGTCGGTGCTGAGCTTCGAGTAGAAATATTCGCCGACGCCAACATCGCGAATTCCGACTAGACGCTCTTTTGCGCCACGTCGATGCAGCCATGTGCGCTGAGCTTCGTCAAGTGGGTCATTCAAAAAACCTCGTTGCAAAAACCGGGGGACATAGTGTTGGCGCTTGCCGGCCATATCGTTTGCTTCCTTGCTTATCTAGCAGTGCGCGCAATTGCAATGCGAACTTAGAGACGGTTTCAAAAAGGCTGTTTGGGGCTGTTAACTTGTGCGGCGAGCTGTTAACCTCAGGCATCGGAACAACCGAGGCCGAGGAGATGGGCAAGCCGATCATCGACGATGAATTGTGGACACTGATCGAGCCGTTACTGCCGCCAGCCAAGCCGCGGCGCGAGAAGAATCCGGGCCGCCTGCCTGTTTCGAATCGCGCCGCGCTGACCGGTATCTTGTTCGTTCTCAAGACCGGACTTCGCTGGCGCGACCTGCCCGCCGAGATGGGATGCGGCTCGGGCGTGACGTGTTGGCGACGGCTACGCGATTGGCAGGCTGCAGGCGTGTGGGA
>NZ_FPJP01000012.1:0-230177 GCF_900119325.1 Burkholderia sp. NFPP32
CGACTTGCATGTGTAAGGCATGCCGCCAGCGTTCAATCTGAGCCAGGATCAAACTCTTCAGTTTAAACCTGTTACTGTTTTCGGTTCAGTTAAGAACCGGTCGCTCACTCAAAGCTGACAGGAATATGAATCACTTCATAAACCTGACTTACTTTAGTGTGAGACTCTTGATACTTTCGCTTTCTGATCCGAAGATCAGCTCGCTTTCATCAAGCGCCCACACTTATCGGCTGTTAATTTTTAAAGAGCATTTCTGCGAGAAACTTCGTGTTTCTCAGCAGCGCTGCGTTTTCAGCAGCAGAGAAGCGAGATTATGAACCGTGTTTCGCAGCTCGTCAACAACTTTTTAACCACTTCGTTGCGACTGCGGGGCCCATCTTCCTGCGCCAGCCGTGCGCCCAACCCGCTGCACACCACCGATTTCGCTTCCCCTCTCCCGCGCCGCGTTGCCGTTAGCGCGAAAGAGGCGTGATTCTATGCACCCCGCGTCGATCGCGCAAGGGGTTCGATGCAACTTTTTTACAAAAGCCGCAATTCGGCCGTCCGGCCATGCCAGGGCACAAGACCGCTTATGGTGCAAAGAACGGACTAGAATGTGAGGTTCTTCGCCTCTTTCTATATACGTCTTTAATATGCGCCAGCGAATCGCCAAACGCCTCCCCCCCGATGCCGACAAACTGGTCGGTCTGTCGCTTGCGCTCTTCGCCTCGGGCAGCCGCATCGAGGATCGCTTCTGGGAAGCGAAGCTCGACGCGCTGCTCGCCAAGATAGTCCGCAACGGCAACCAGACCACGCTCGACGCAGCCCTCGACCATCTGCAGCAGAATCATCCCGACGCCTACGGCGCACTCGCCGACATGGCCGAGACCCACAGCGAGTCGATGGTGATCGAGCACGACGGCCAGCCGTACGATGCGCTGCTGGTCGCCGTCCCGGTTCTCGCATGGACGCGCTACATGATTCCATCGGGCCCGCTCAAGGGCGACGTGGCCGACGCGCTGCGAACGCACCTGCAGGCTCATGTCCTTGCGAACGGCACGCTCGTCGGGCTTGCCCCGTTCCTCTACAGCATCGACCAGTTGCCGCGGCATCACGTCGAGACCTACCGTCTTGCCCAGCAGCTCGCGCATGCGGCGATCGGCCAGCACACACCCAAGCTCAGCTTCGGCGACCTGCCCGAGACCTCGCCGATCCTGGCCGACCCGCGCTTCCTGCTCGCCGTCGTCGCCGCGCCCGCCGGGGCGCCGCTGTTCCGCTGGCAGGAAGAAGAAGGCGGTAGCCGGATCGAGCGCGGTCAGTGCCTCGAACAATGGACGGCCCAAGGCGGCCCGAATCTGTCGATCGCACTGCCCGGATGCGAGTTCGAGTGCCTACTTCCGGACGCGTACTACTCGGCCTGCCGCGACGCGGACGAACGCATTCGTCCACACACGGTGCGAACCGCCATTCGTTATCTTTTCGACACACTTGGTACGGCGCCGCAGGAGCTGCGCGCAGTGGTCGCCGGCTTCGGCGAACGCCGTATCGACGAATATCGTGTCGGCTTCACTCGGCGTGCGAGCAACGACGTAATCTACGGCGTCGTGTGGCCGCTCTACGGCCGTGAAAACGGCGACGTGTCGATCGACAGCGCGACGCTCGAAGGCGAGGCGCCGATCGAAGGGCCGCTCGAGGAAATCGTGAGCCTGTTGAAGGAATGCGGTGTAACCGACGTCCGACGGCACGCGGGCCGCTTCGAACCCGAATACTGCGACGACTGCGGCGTGCCGCTTTACGCAGATCCGCTCGGCGAAATCGTCCATGCGGAAATGCCGGAAGACGCCTCGCCCGCCCAGCCGCACTTCCACTAATCTCTCGCAGCAGGCCCGAACGGCCTGCCCTCCCGAAGCCGCTCCCGGTTCCCGCCGGAGCGGCTTTTTTCTTGTCCTATATTCCGTCGCTCAAAATTTCAGACTTTTCCTAAGCCTTTCAGCCAAGCAGACATCGTGTAAGGTCTTTGTCATTATCGGGGCCAACGCATGCCCGACAGCAGATCAATGACCCACCCTTACGGAGGTTGAATATGCGGTTCCTGGTGCTTTACTCAGACGCCGAACGGCGTGACGGACTGAAGGCCCTGTTGCGACAGATCGACCGCCACGCCAGCATCAACGATGCACCCGACAGCTTCCAGGCGCGCCGGCTGCTGCGCACCCAGCGTTTCGACCTCGTCGCGATCGACTGGCTGGACGTCGGCCGGCTAAGCGAGCTGCAGGCACTCTGCAGCGCCTGCTCGCCGACGCCCGCGGCCGTAATGATCGACGAAGCCTCGCCGGAGGCCATCCAGCGCTTCTTCAACTATGGCGTAGCAGGCGTGATCCCGCATTCCACGCGGCCGCACCTGATCGTGCGTGCGCTCGAGATGGTGCTGCTGGGCGGACACTACATCCCGCCGATCGCCCTCCGCCTGCTGCCCTCCGCCGCCGGAGCGCGCCACGAGGCCCATTTCCAGACGCTCGCCGGATCGCTGCCCCGCCGCGCGCCGAGCGGCCTGTTGTCGCCCAGGCAAGCGCAGATCATGCGCTTCGTCCACATGGGCAGCACGAACAAGATGATTGCCCGCACGCTCGGTATCAGCGAAGGCACCGTGAAAATCCACCTTGCCAGCATCTTCCAGCAACTTGGCGCCGTCAACCGCGCCGCCGCGGTCGCGATCTACAACGGCTGGCTGTCGCCGCACCTCGAAGTGCTGCTGGCGAATCGCAACCGCACGCGCAAGCCGGCCATCGGCGAACGCGGCACCGTTCCACTACGCACGCCACGGAACGATCATCGGTACCCGTTGCCAGCCGCGCATGCCGGCACGCAGGACCTGCCGCTCGCCGCCGAGCCGCGGGCACGGTTCCGGCGCGAGCGCTAGCAGACAGTCTCGATATTGCGACGGTCGACATGTGCGGATTCCCACCTTTGATGCTCAACGAGTAATATGAACGCATGGGTTTTCTTTTCACACCGCTTCCGCTCTGGGTTGGCATCGGTGGCTGGATCGCCGCCGTGGCCCTGCTCGCGCTCGCGATCTGGAATCGCCCCTTCGTGCGCCTTCAGGACGCCACGCTCCAGCACGTGTGGCTTGCGCTCGTCACCGCAATCGCGGTCCTCTGGGCCTCGAATGCGTGGCTCGATGATGGCATCGTCATGCATCTGCTGGGCGCAACGCTACTCGTCACGCTGTTCGACTGGACGCTCGCGCTGATTGCAATGGGCGCCGTCACGGCGGTGGCCGCGATCATCTTCGACGCGCCGTGGCAGGGCATTGGCCTGACCTATCTGATCTACGGCGCGCTGCCTGTCGCCGTGTCGGCGTTGCTGCAGCGCGCCGCGCTCGCATGGCTGCCGCACAACCTCGCGTCGTTCATCACCGGCCAGGGATTCCTGTCGCCGGCCATCGCGATCATCGCGGTCGCCGCCGCAGCAGCGGGCGTTCAGCTCGCCCTCGCGGACGGCGTGCCTGTCGTGATTCCTGCCGGTTATCTGTTGAACACTGCACTGCTCGCGCTCGGCGAAGCGTGGTTCACCGGCATGGCGACTGCGCTCATCGCCGTCTATCGCCCTGCGTGGGTCACGACCTTCGACGTCCGGCGCTATCGCCTCGGCGGCCCGCGCGCCTGAAACTCCTTCGGATCGGGGCACCGTCAGCACGTGCCGGCGACATTTTCCGCAGCGCGGGAGAATAGGCCATCTACTGCCGCACAACTTTTTTACGCTAAGATTGAACTCCTGTTCTCCATCGGGCATCTATACGTGCCCGATGTCTCCTTCGCTCCTCACCAATAACCAGATGGACAGCTCACCTGCCTCGCTCCGGATTCTCCGGGCGCTCGGCAAGCTGGCAGCCTGTGTCGCGGGCCTGTCGCTTGCGCTTCCGACACCGGTATTCGCCGACCTGCTCGATCAGCGCTCCGAACTGATCAACAAATTCGTCAACGAAATGCATGCCGATCCGCTCGCGGCCGATTGTGCGGCGCACGGCAGCTTCATCGCCAGCACGTCGTCGGCCTTCGACCGCGTCGACTTCGCGCCGAACGCATTCGACAGCGGCAACGCGACGATCACGCCGTGGAACGACTCGTTCGACCAGGGCAAGCAGCGCGTGAAGGTCGACAACATGGTCACGGTCGACGGACTCGGCGTCCACAGCGACGGCAGCGACCCGACGCCGTTGAAATTCCGTTGCGGCTACGTCGGCCAGCAAATGCTCGCGTTCAGCTGGAACGACCCCGTTCCGCCGCTGAAGCCGCGCGTCGAGCGCCCCACGTCCTCGACGAAGAAGTTCAAGGGCAAATCGCACCGGGGTAATGCAAAGGCGAAGGCATCGGGCCGCACCGGCAAGACGGCCGTCGCAACGAAGAAATCAGGCGGCCAAAAGAAAGCCGTGAAGAAGAAAACCGCGAAGAAGTCCTGATACGACGGAGCGGCAACGACAGAAGCAAAAAAGCCGGGGCATCTCAGGATGCCCCGGCTTTTTTTATGCGACGACGATACGCTTACGCGAACGTGTCGACGTGTACCAGGATCGCGGCCAGCATCGCGGCGCCAAGCGCCGCGCTGCGCTCACCGTTCCAGCCGACACGCTCGTCGGGCAGGTTCGCGTTGTCCTTGAACGGCATCTCGAGCGTCAGCGACAGGCAGCCGAACTGATGGCCGATGTACTTCGACGCGAGCTTGAGCGCGTCCTCCTTGTACTTGCTCGCCGCATAACCATGCTCGGTCTGGAAGTCGGGGCTCGCGACCTTGAACGCGTCGATGAACGCGGCCTGCTCCTTGCCCTGCTGCTCGGTAAAGCTCGGCAGCATCTCCGAACCGGCGACGAACACGTACGGCAGATCCTCGTCGCCGTGAATGTCGAAGAACATGTCGCAGCCGATCGCGTGGATCGCGTCGCGCACGGCCAGCACCTCGGGGCTGCGCTCGGCATCGGGCATCATCCATTCGCGGTTCAGGTTCGCACCTGCCGCATTGGTGCGCAGGTTGCCATGCACGCTGCCGTCCGGATTCATGTTCGGGACGACGTAGAACGTCGCGCGATCGTAGAGCTTGCGCGCGACCGGATCGCCGGCCCAGTCGCCCCATCCGGCCAGCCGCTTGACGAGGCCTTCGACAAACCACTCGGCCATCGTCTCGCCCGGATGCTGACGCGCGATGATCCACACTTTCTTCTTCGGCGCGCCGTCGGTTTCCGGCGTGCCGAGCGTCAGCAGCGACATCGGGCGGCCTTCGACCGTGCGGCCGAGCTCGACGACGCTCGCCTGCGGCAACTGCTGGACGGCGCCGAGAAATGCCGCGTGACGCTCTTCCGAGTACGGTTCGAAATACGCGTAGTAGATGCTGTCGAACTCCGGCGTATGGTCGATGGTCATCGTCTTGCCGTCAAACGTCGTCGGCACGCGGAACCAGTCGACCCGGTCGTAGCTCGCCACCGCGCAGTAGTTGCGCCAGCCGGACGGATACGCGCATTCGGCGGCATTCTCGAACGTCATCACGCACCGCTCGCCGCGCGCGCCCGTCAAGCGGTAGTAAAACCATTGCGCGAATTCCGAGCGGCTGTCGCCGCGCACGCGCAGCCGAATCGCAGCGGGGCTGTCGCACGACACGACGTCGATTGCGCCTGCGTCGAAATTGCTGGTGATCGAAAGGGTCATCTGTTTCTCCAGTGTCGACCTGAGTTAGTGCTTCAGCACTTGCTCCGGTCCCATGCAAAGCTGTCGACCGGAACAGGCGGTGTACCGCTTGCCCGGCCTCATGCATGCGCCGGCCATCTCGTGAACGGCCGGCATGGTCACTCGCCGACTCGCCGGCGATATACGTAAGTCGAATCGTTCGACGCAGCCGCGTCGAACGCATAGCCTTCCGTGGCGAACTCCTTCAGCGCCTTCGGCTCGGTAATACGGTTCTCGACGATAAAACGCGCCATCAGGCCGCGCGCGCGCTTCGCATGGAAGCTGATGATCTTGTAGCGGCCGCCCTTCCAGTCCTCGAACACCGGCGTGATGACAGGCGCGGCCAGCAGTTTCGGCTTGACCGACTTGAAGTATTCGGTCGACGCGCAGTTGACCAGCACGCGCGCCGAGCCGCTGCGCGTCTCGAGCTGCTCGTTCAGCGCCCGCGTGATGCGGTCGCCCCAGAACGCGTACAGATCCTTGCCGCGCGCGTTCGCGAAGCGCGTACCCATTTCGAGCCGGTACGGCTGCAGCAGGTCGAGCGGGCGCAGCAGCCCGTACAGGCCCGACAGGACGCGCACGTGTTGCTGCGCATAGTCGAGATCGGCGGACGACAGCGATTTCGCATCGAATCCTTCGTAGACGTCGCCGTTGAACGCGAGCACGGCCTGCTTCGCATTGGCCGGCGTAAAGGTCGGCGACCAGTCCGCGTAGCGCTGGAAGTTCAGGCGCGCGAGCGGATCGGAGATATCCATCAGCGTTGCGATGTCCTGCGGCGAAAGCTTGCGCAGGCCGTCGATCAGCTCGGACGCGTCGTCGACAAATGCAGGCTTCGTGTAAGACTGGACGTGCGCGGGCGTATCGTAGTCGAGGGATTTGGCGGGAGAGAGAACGATTATCATAGAGGCTCGCTGGCACGCCGTGCCTTGCGGTCAGACGAAAACCACCGATTGTAACGAATGACCAGCTCCCTCGCCCCGCACGTCGCGCACCGCGTCGTGCTCGACTCGAACGTCTGGATCGACATCCTCGTATTCGACGACCCCGCTACGCGCCCGATTCGGACCGCGCTGGAACGCGGCGCGCTTGCCGCCGTGATCGACGGCCGCTGCCTGACCGAACTCGAGTACGTGCTCGATTATCCGCAGTTCCAGGCGCGTGCGATCGACAAGGCCGCCGCGCTCGCGACCGTCGCCCGCCTCGCGAGCCTCGTCGAGCCGCCGCCCGTCGACGCCGACGCGCCGCCGCTGCCGAAGTGCAAGGACCGCGACGACCAGAAGTTTCTCGAACTCGCCCGCGCCGCGCGGGCCGATTGGCTCGTGTCGAAAGACCGTGCGCTGCTGAAGCTCGCGAAGCGCACCGCACGCGACTTCGGTTTCCGGATCGCGCAACCCGCGCCGTTTGCCGAAGCCTGCGCGCTCGACGCCGCACCGACCACTTCTGCCACGCCGGCCTGACGCACGCGGCGGCACCCGATTTCGACCGTATCGATGAACGCTCCTTCAGACATGCCAACGACTCCCGTTTTCCCCTCGCGCCTGCCGAACGTCGGCACGACGATCTTCACGGTCATGAGCGCGCTTGCCGCCGAAAAAGGCGCCGTGAACCTCGGCCAGGGCTTCCCGGATTTCGATTGCGATCCGCGCATCGTCGATGCGGTCGCGACCGCGATGCGCAACGGGCACAACCAGTATCCGCCGATGGCCGGCGTCGCACCGCTGCGCGACGCGATCGCCGACAAGATCGCGCACGTCTACGGCCGGCGCTACGATCCGGCCACCGAGATCACGGTGACGGCCGGCGCGACGCAGGCACTGCTGACGGCAATCCTGTGCGCGGTGCATCCGGGCGACGAAGTGATCGTCGTCGAACCGACCTATGACAGCTACCTGCCGTCGATCGAACTCGCAGGAGGCAAGCCGGTATTCGTCACGCTGGAGGCGCCCGACTACGCGATCCCGTTCGACCGTCTCGCGGCCGCGATCACGCCGAAAACGCGCATGATCCTGATCAACACGCCGCATAACCCGACGGGTACCGTGTGGCGCGAGGCGGACATGCGCAAGCTCGAGGAGATCGTACGCGGCACCAACGTACTGATCCTGTCGGACGAGGTCTACGAGCACATGGTCTACGACGGCGCGCGCCACGAGAGCGTCGCGCGCTATCCGGAACTCGCCGCACGCAGCTTCATCGTGTCGAGCTTCGGCAAGACCTATCACGTGACGGGCTGGAAGGTCGGCTATGTCGCGGCGCCTGCCGCGCTGACCGCGGAATTCCGCAAGGTCCACCAGTTCAACGTATTCACGGTAAATACGCCGATGCAGATCGGGCTCGCCGATTACCTGCGCGACCCGGCACCGTACCTGACACTCGCCGGCTTCTATCAGGAGAAGCGCGACTTCTTCCGCACAGGCCTCGAGCGCACGCGCTTCAAGCTGCTGCCATGCACGGGCACGTACTTCCAGTGCGTCGATTACTCGGCGATCAGCGACCTGCCCGAAGCGGAATTCTCGAAGTGGCTCACGTCGGAGATCGGCGTGGCTGCGATTCCGGTGTCGGCGTTCTATCACGAGCCGCACGAATCGGGTGTCGTGCGTTTCTGCTTCGCGAAGCAGGAAAGCACGCTCGCATCCGCACTCGAACGGCTCGTCCGACTGTAAGTCCCGCGCGGGCGGCCACGCGCCGCCCCGCCGGAGAAGCCGGAGAATCGCGCTTACGAACGCGCGCCGCTCGTCGCCTCGACATACGCCTTGCGATCGGCTGCCACGCGCTGCGCGGCGGCACGCTCACCGACCTTCTTCGCGTGAGCCTTCCAGTCGATGCCCGCATCGAGCAGGAAGTCGTGTCCGAACACGGCCTTCGTCGCCATCCCGATGACCGGCAGATGGATCGATGCCGCGATGTCCGCAAGGCTGAACGATTCGCCGAGCACATACGGCGAAAACTGCGTCATCTGCTTGAACGCATCGATCGCGCGCGGCAGGCGCTTCTCGACGTGCGCCTTCATCCCGTCGCTGACCTTGCCGCCGAAAAACGCTTCCGTATAGATCTCGCGCGCCATCCATTCGAGATACAGCTCGAGCGTCTCGACCAGCTCGCGCACCTTCGCAGCCGCAAACGGCCCCGACGGAAAAATGGCTTTCTCGGGATAGCGCGCCGCCAGGTACTCGATGATCACCTGCGACTCGAACAGCGCGCCCTCTTCGGTCTTCAGGAACGGGATCTTGCCGAGCGGCGAATCGGCGAGCTGGGCCGGATCGCTGATCGGCAAACCGCACACCAACTCCTCGAACGGAATGTCGTGCTCGAGCAGGACGAACTTCACCTTGTTGTAATAGTTGGACAACGGAATACCGCACAGCTGTAGCATCGGAGTCTCCTTCCTTGCGGGAGCGCGGCCGCAACAATGCCGGCCGCGTCGGGATTCATCGCGCTGAAAAGCACGTTCGTGCTAGTCTAAAACAGTTTCACGTCCGTCACGACAACATTACATCCGCTGCGGCGGCAGCGCCGCCAGTCCGCGCAACGCGCGCAGCGCCGCAGCCTCGCCATCCGATGGAGACACACTCGCATGAGTGCTGAACTGCTGGCCTCGCGTCCGCCCGAGAGCGATTCGACGCTCGTCCTCACGCTATCCAATCCCGGTGCGCGCAACGCGCTGCATCCCGACATGTACGCGGCCGGCGTCGAAGCGCTCGCCACTGCCGAACGCGATCCCGGGATTCGCGCGGTCGTGCTGACGGGTGCCGACCGCTTCTTCTGCGCAGGCGGCAACCTGAACCGGCTGCTCGACAACCGCTCGAAGGATCCGTCCTGCCAGGCCGACAGCATCGATCAGCTCGGCGCATGGGTGACGGCGATTCGAGAGTCGACGAAGCCGGTGATCGCGGCGGTCGAAGGCGCGGCGGCCGGCGCGGGCTTCTCGCTCGCGCTAGCGTGCGACCTGATCGTCGCCGCGCACGATGCGAAGTTCGTGATGTCGTACGCGCGTGTGGGCCTGACGCCCGACGGCGGCGGCTCGTGGTTCCTCGCGCGCGCGCTGCCGCGTGCGATCGCGGCCGAGATCCTGTTCGAAGGCAAGCCGGTCGCGGCCGAACGCCTGCATGCGCTCGGCGTGGTCAACCGGCTCGCCGTTCCCGGCGCAGCGCTGAACGACGCGCTTGCATGGGCCGACGCACTCGCCGGCATCTCGCCGAACGCACTCACGCGCATCAAGTCGCTCCTCGACGTTGCGACGACTCAGCCGCTAGAACCGCATCTCGGTACCGAGCGCGATCATTTCGTCGCCTCGCTGCATCACGCGGACGGGCTCGAAGGCATCACCGCCTTTCTCGAGAAACGCCAGCCCCGCTACAAGCGCTGATCCGCGTCGGCCGACGACGATCGTGCACGGCGACTACCGGCTCGACAACCGGATCTTCCATCCGCACGAACCGTGCGCGCCCGCCGTGCTCGACCGGGAACTGTCGGCACGTCGGCAATCATCTCCCGTTCGCCTGCACGTACGCATCGGCGGGCATGTTTCCGTCGCCAGCAATCCGTGCCGAACCATGCTCTAATGACCGCCTGTCGCGGCGCGCTGCCGGCGCCGTTTTCGCGCATGCAACCAAGGAGTTGACGATGATCGACGTCTACAGCTGGGCGACCCCGAACGGCCACAAGGTACACATCATGCTCGAGGAAACGGGCCTCGCCTACCGTGCACTTCCGGTCGATATCGGCGCAGGCGACCAGTTCAAGCCCGAGTTCCTGAAGATCAGCCCGAACAACAAGATTCCGGCGATCGTCGATCCTGACGGCCCCGGCGGCAAGCCGATCTCTCTGTTCGAATCGGGTGCGATCCTGATCTACCTCGCGGAGAAGACCGGCAAGTTCCTGCCGACCGATCCGGCCGCCCGCTATGCGACGCTCGAGTGGCTGATGTTCCAGATGGGCGGTATCGGCCCGATGCTGGGGCAGGCGCACCATTTCCGGCTGTACGCGCCGGAAAAGATCGAATACGCGGTCAACCGCTATACGAACGAAGCGAAGCGCCTGTACAACGTGATGGAAAAGCGCCTCGGCGAATCCGAATATCTCGCGGGCGACGCGTACACGATCGCGGACATTGCGACGTTCCCGTGGACGCGCTCGTGGCAGAACCAGGGCATCGTGCTCGACGAGTTGCCGAACGTGAAGCGCTGGCACGAGGCAATCGCCGCGCGACCGGCCGTGCAGCGCGGCGTCGAAGTACTCGCGTCGATGCGCAAGGCGCTGCAGGACGACAAGGCACGCGAGGTGCTGTTCGGCGCGACGCAATACGCGAAGCATTGACCCGTGCATGACGGGCGGAGCGGCATCCGTGCATGCCGCCCCGCCCGTCAGAAGTAATGCAGCGTGATGAATTCCGCCGCGCAAACAAGCAACGGGGCGTCGGGACGCTCGGCCTGGATCGACACCGACCATGTCGCCTGCACGCCGCCCCGCGCGACCTCGGCGGTTTCCTTCACCGCGAACAGCGCGCGCACGCGCACACCGACCGGCACCGGCTTCAGGAACCGCACGCGGTTCAGTCCGTAGTTCACGCCCATCTTCTGCTCGAAGCGCATCGCATCGGTCATCAACGCGGGAATCAGCGACAGCGTCAGGAACCCGTGCGCGATCGGCCCGCCGAACGGCGACTCGCGCCGCGCGCGTTCGGGATCGACGTGAATCCATTGATGATCGCCGGTCGCGTCGGCGAAGCCATCGACGCGATGCTGGTCGATCGCGACCCAGCCGCTCGCGAGCGGCTCTGCGCCGACACGCGCCTGCAACGCCTGCGCCGACGCGATCAACGGCAATGTCACGTCGGTCATGCGTTCGTGCCTCGCGGATCGCGCAACCCGAAAATCACCTTGCTATGCACGGTGATCACCGTCTCGCCGCTACCGTTGATGCCGATCCACTCCGTCGACACGATGCCGCGATCGGGCTTGCTCTCCGAGACGCGCTTGTCGTGGATCTTCTGGTGCATCGTGATCGTGTCGCCGGCGCGCACCGGCTTCAGCCAGCGGATCGAGTCGATGCCGGGCGAGCCCATGCTGGTCGAGTCCGGCCCGAGCTTCTTGATCAGCAGGCTCATGAACACCGAGCACGTGTGCCAGCCGCTCGCGACCAGTCCGCCGAACGGCGACGCCTTCGCGGCCTCCTCGTCGAGGTGGAACGGCTGCGGGTCGTAGCGCTGCGCGAACGCCTTGATGTCGTCGGGCTCGAACGTGTAGCTGCCCACTTCGATGGTGCTGCCGACCACCAGATCTTCGTAACTGATACCCACTGTGTGTCCCCTTGTCTGACGCGCTCGCGCGTCGCCGTCATGCCGCGTCGGCCTGCACGAAATCGGGCAGCGCCGCGATGCGGGCAAGATGATGATCGGTGTCGCCGAGCGTCGTCTCGATGATCGACAGCCGCTTGAACAGATGTGCGGCGGCAACCTCGTTGGTCACGCCCATCCCGCCGTGCAACTGGACGGCCTGCTGGCCGACGAAGCGCGCGGCCGCGCCGACGCGCGCCTTCGCGGCCGACACGGCCTTGCGTCGCGCATCGGCATCGCCGCCCGCATAGCGCACCGCTGCCAGGTAGGTCAGCGAACGCGCCTGCTCGGCATGGATCAGCATCTCGACCATCCGGTGCTGCAGTGCCTGGAAACGCGCAATCGGCACGCCGAACTGCTCGCGCGTTTTCGTGTATTCGACCGTCGCGCGATTCAGTTCGTCAAGCGCGCCGACCGCCTCCGCGCACAGCAGGAACGTCGCGTAATCGGCAATCTGCTCGAGCGCCGCCGCGTCGCGTGCGCCGCCCGTCAGCAGTCGGGCCGGCGTTTCGTCGAACTCGATCGTTGCCGCACGCTGGCCGTCGATGGTCCGGTAGTCGACCACCGTCGCGTTCGCCGCATCGCGTTCGACGACGAAGAGGCCGATGCCGCCGTCGTCGACGCGCGCAGGCACGATCCACGCGTGCGCCTGCGCACCATGCTGAACGACCGACTTGGTGCCGGTCAGCCGATGCGTGCCGCCCTGCTCGCGTGCGTGCGTGTCGAGCTCGAACAGGTCATAGCGCGCATGCGGTTCGTGGAATGCGACCGCCAGCCTCTTCTGCCCCTGCGCAACCGCCTCCAGCAGTGCGGCATCGTCGCCTGCGCCGGAGCCGGCGATGCGCAATGCCTCGACGCCGACCGCCGTTGCCCAGTACGGCTCGATCACGAGCGCGCGGCCGAGCTCCTGCATCGCAACCAGCATGTCGACCGGGCTACCGCCGAATCCGCCCTGCGCGTCCGGCACGGGCAGCGCGGTCAGCCCCAGTTCGGCGAACGCGCTCCATTGCGTGTCCGACACGCCCGTGTCGCTGCGCACGATCGCCTGGCGCGCATTGAAGCCGTATTGCTCGCCGAGATAACGGTGCAGCGCGTCGGCGAACTGCTGCTGCTCATCGGTAAAGCTGAAATCCATGGTTGTCTCCGCTCCCGTCCCTGTTCACAGACCCAGAATCATCTGCGCGATGATGTTTTTCTGGATCTCGTTCGAACCGCCGTAGATCGACGTCTTCCGGTAATTGAAGTAGTACGCGGCTAGCGGCGCCGCATCGTCGTCGCCCGCGATGCTGTGCTCGCGTTCGCCATTGAGGAACGGCACGTCGAACGGTGCGGCGAGCGGGCCGATCGCGTCGAACATCAGCTCGGTGAGCGCCTGCTGCACTTCGGTACCCTTGATCTTCAGCATCGACGCCTCGGGGCCCGGCCCCTTGCCGCTCGTCTCGCGGCTGACGACGCGCAGCACCGTCACCTCGAGCGCCATCAGCTCGACTTCGAGCGCCGCGACCTTCGCGGCGAACACGGGGTCGGCGAGCAACGGCTTGCCGTTCTTGCGCTGGTTCGACGCCACGCGCTTCAGGAACGCGAGTTCGCGCTTCGACGCGCCGACACGCGCGATGCCGGTGCGCTCATGGCCAAGCAGGTATTTCGCGTAGGTCCAGCCGCGGTTCTCGTCGCCGACGAGATTCTCGACCGGCACCTTCACGTCCTCGAAGAACACCTCGTTGACCTCGTGGTCTTCGTCGAGCGTGATGATCGGCCGCACCGTGATGCCGGGCGTCTTCATGTCGATCAACAGGAACGAGATGCCCTCCTGCTTCTTCGCGGCCGGATCGGTGCGCACGAGGCAGAACATCATGTCCGCGTACTGGCCGAGCGTCGTCCAGGTCTTCTGGCCGTTGACGACGTAGTGGTCGCCCTGACGCTCGGCGCGCGTGCGCAACGACGCGAGGTCGGACCCGGAACCCGGCTCCGAGTAGCCCTGGCACCACCAGTCGGAGCCGTCGAGAATGCGCGGCAGATAATGGCGTTTCTGCGCTTCGCTGCCGTATTTCATCAGCACCGGCGCAACCATTGACACGCCGAACGGCAGCACGGTCGGCGCGCCGATCCGCGCGCACTCCTCATCCCAGATGTGCCGCTGCGTCGCGTTCCAGCCCGGGCCGCCGTATTCGGCCGGCCACGCAGGCGCGGACCAGCCGCGCTGACCGAGAATCCGGTGCCAGCTCGCGAAATCCTCGCGGTCGAGTCGTTTGTGATCGAGTACTTTGGCGCGCAGTGCGTGAGGCAGGTTGGCCTCGAGCCAGGCGCGGACGTCGACGCGGAACGCGTCGTCGGCGGGGGAATAATCCAGATCCATGCGCAGTGTCTCCTGTCGACCAGAGTTAGTGCTTTAGCACTTACTCTGGTCCCATGCTTCGCGGTCGACCAGAGTTGGCGCTTCAGCGCTTACTCAGGCTCCATGCAAGGCTTGCCGCGACCTTCCGGCCCGGCAAGGACCCACTGCGTACGTCATTGCAGCGGTTCTTTCAGCGCGGCAGGAATCGGTAGCGGCATCACGTCGATGCCTTCTTCGGCCAGGGATTGCGCATCTTCCGGCGTCGTGACGCCACGGATGCTGCGTGCCGGCGCCTCGTTGTAATGGATGCGCCGCGCTTCCTCGGCGAAGCGTTCGCCCACGTTCTCGGTCTTCTCCAGCACCTCGCGCAGCGCGCGCATCACCTGCGCCTGCAGCGCACGCGGATCGGCCGGCTGGGCCTGCGTCGCGCCTGACAGATTCAGGCGCGGCGCCGACGGCAAACGGTTGACCTCGGTCGTCCCGCACACCGGACATTCGACCAGCTTGCGGGACAACTGCGCTTCGAATTCATCGGCGGAAGCGAACCAGCCTTCGAACCGATGACCGTGCGGGCACTGTAAATCGAGGACCTTCATGCTGAATCAGGGCGTGTGACGAGTGTAGCGCAAAAAGCGGTTTTGTGAACGATCGTGCTAAATCCCGATCGCGCGACGCGAAAATGCCGCGTAATCGGATTGTAACGCGGCGCCCCACCCGCCGCCGACGCCGCGCTCAGGGCGTCAGGACCGGCCCGAGCGGCCAGGTGCCGGACAGCACCTTGTCGAGCCACATCGTGCCGATGATCGTCTTCACGTCGGTGATCTGCCCGGTGCGCACCCATTCCTGCAGGTCGGCTTGCGTGGCAGTGAAGGTTTCGAGGAATTCGCCTTCGTCGAGCTTGCGCTCGCCGGCCGTCAGCCCGCGCGCGAGATACAGGTCGATGAATTCGGTCGAATAGGAAATGATCGGGTGAATGCGGCTCAGGAACACGTATTCGCGCGCCGTGTAACCCGTTTCCTCGCGCAGTTCGCGCACCGCGCACGCAAGCGCGCCTTCGTCCGGATCGAGCTTGCCGGCCGGGAATTCGGCCATCACCTTGCCGATCGGGTAGCGATACTGGCTTTCCATCAGCACGCGGCCGTCGTCGAACAGCGGGATCACCATCACCGCGCCCGGGTGCTGGACGTATTCGCGCGTGGCCTTCTTGCCGTCCGGCAAACGGACGGTATCGCGCTTGAGCTTGAGGAACGAGCCGTCGAAGATCGCCTCGCTTTCGAGGCAGGTTTCGGTCAGTGCGGCGTCGTGATTGGGTAGTTCGGCCATCGGCGGCTCCAAGATTGAGCACGACGGACGGCCGAAGCCGTCAGCGTCGTTTGACGAGATACTGGAACGTGAAGCCGGGAAACGCGAACACGATGAAGAGACTGAACGTGATCGCGTAAAACTGCCAGCCCTGTTCGAAGCGGTTGCCGGCGCGCGACTCGAGCCAGAAGCCGAGCGCGCCGACCACGAAATACAGCACGATCAGCTCGCCGATCCGCACCCACGCACTCTTCTTCGCCGCGCCGAACGGCACAACGGCGAAGAGGCGTTGGTTCAGGAACGGCAGGTTGGCGCACACGAGCGCCAACAGCACGATAAACCAGCCGGCTGCCGACATTACAGCGGCAGCGTGTGACGAATCGCCTGCAGGCAGGCCGTCAGCAGCGGGCTCGGGATCAGGCCGAGCACGACGACCGCGAGGCCGTTCAGCACGAGGATCGTGCGCTTGCAGATATCGCCCGAGATCGGCGTCGAATCCTGCGGTGCATCGAAGTACATCAGCTTCACGATGCGCAGGTAGTAGAACGCGCCGAACAGCGACGTGATCACGGCCAGCACGGCCAGCCACGTCAGGCCCGCGTTGACGGTTGCCTCGAGCACGGCGAGCTTCGCGTAGAAACCGACGGTCGGCGGGATGCCTGCCAGCGAGAACATCATGACCATCATCACGAACGCGAACACCGGGCTGCGCTTGTTGAGGCCCTTGAAGTCGTCGATCGTTTCCGCTTCGAAATCGCGGCGCGCGAGCAGCATCACCACGCCGAACGAGCCGAGCGTCGTGATCAGGTAGACGATCGCGTAGAACATCGCCGAGCTGTATGCGTTCGCCGGTGCCGCCGCGTCGCCCTTCACGATGCCCGCGAGCAGGCCGAGCAGCACGAAGCCCATGTTCGAGATCGCCGAGTAGGCGAGCATCCGCTTGATGTTGCGCTGGACGATACCCGTGATGTTGCCGACGATCAGCGACAGCGCGGCGAGGATCACGAGCGCGGTCTGCCAGTTCTGCGCGAGCGGCAGCAGGCCCATCACCAGGAACCGCAGGCCCCACGCGAACGCGGCAACCTTCGGGCCGCCGCCGACGAACAGCGTCATCGCGGTCGGTGCGCCCTGGTAGACGTCCGGCACCCACATGTGGAACGGCACGGCGCCGAGCTTGAACGCGATACCGGCGACGATGAAGACCACGCCGAACATCAGCACGGCTGCGTCGGTGTTGCCGCCGACCGCCTTGTACACCTCGCCCAGCTCGAGCGAGCCGGTCGCACCGTAGAGCATCGAGATGCCGTACAGCACGAAGCCCGACGCAAGCGCGCCCAGCACGTAGTACTTCATCGCGGCTTCGCTCGACTGCGGGGCATCGCGGCGCAGCGCGATGACCGCGTACAGCGACAGCGACATCAGTTCGAGACCGAGGTACAGCGTCAGGAAGTTGTTGCCCGACACCATGACCAGCTGGCCGAGCAGCGAGAACATGCCGAGCAGGAACACGTCGCCGCGGAACATGTCGCGATCTTCGAGGTACTTGCGCGAATAGACGAGCGAGACCGCGAAACCGAACGACACGACGGCCTTCATCATGCTCGCGAACGAGTCGACGACGACCATCTTCGAGAAGAAGTAGTACTGCTGCGGGTCGAGCGCCTGCACCGCAAACCACACGCCGGCAACGACCGACGATACGACCGCGATCAGATAGGTCAGCCGGCGGCCGGAAGCACCGGTAAAGGTGTCGTTCAGCCATGCGACGACGATGGCGGCCATCACCAGCGCGTCAGGCAACAGGACATTCATAGGAGCGTTTTGCATGATCTTGATTTCCTCCGCTCGCGATTACTGGGCCAGCGGCAGCTTGGACTGCGCGACGTGGGAGAGGAGGTTTTCGACGGAAACGTGCATCACGTCGGTAAAGGGCTTCGGATACAGGCCCATCAGCATCGTGAACGCGGCCAGCACGGCCAGCATCAGGAATTCGCGACGGCCGATGTCCTTCAGCTTGGCGACGTGATCGTTCGCCACCGCGCCGAAGTACACGCGCTTGTACATCCACAGCGTGTATGCGGCGCCGAGGATCAGCGTGAATGCCGCGCCGAATGCGATCCAGAAGTTGTACTGGACGGCCGCGAGAATCACCATGAACTCGCCGACGAAACCCGACGTACCCGGCAGGCCGCAGTTGGCCATCGAGAACAGCATCGCGAATGCCGCGAACTTCGGCATCACGTTGACGACGCCGCCGTAGTCGGCGATCTGGCGCGAGTGCACGCGATCGTACAGCACGCCGATGCAGAGGAACATCGCACCCGACACGAAGCCGTGCGAGATCATCTGGACGATCGCGCCTTCGACGCCGAGCTGGTTGAAGATGAAGAAGCCGAGCGTGACGAAGCCCATGTGCGCGATCGACGAATACGCGACCAGCTTCTTCATGTCGGCCTGCACCATCGCGACGAGGCCGATGTAGATCACCGCGATCAGCGACAGCGTGATCACGACGGGTGCCAGGAAGTGGCTCGCGTCAGGCGTAATCGGCAGCGAGAAGCGCAGGAAACCGTACGCGCCGAGCTTCAGCATGATCGCGGCCAGCACGACCGAACCGCCCGTCGGCGCTTCCACGTGCGCGTCCGGCAGCCAGGTGTGCACCGGCCACATCGGCACCTTCACCGCGAACGCAAGGAAGAACGCGATGAACAGCAGTATCTGCGGCGTCATCGCGATCTTCGCGTTCTGCCACGTCGCGAGGTCGAACGAATGCGTTTCCGTGTACAGGTAGATCAGCGCGACCAGCATCAGCAGCGAGCCGGCCAGCGTGTACAGGAAGAACTTGAACGCCGCATACACGCGGTTCGGGCCACCCCACACGCCGATGATGATGTACATCGGGATCAGGGTCGCCTCGAAGAACACGTAGAACAGCAGGCCATCGGCCGCCGAGAACACGCCGATCATGATCCCGGACAGGATCAGGAAGGCCGCGAGGTACTGCGCGACGTTCTCGGTGATCACTTCCCACGCGGCGATCACGACGATCACCGTGATCAGCGCGGTCAGCACGACGAACCACATCGAGATGCCGTCGACGCCGAGGTGATACGAGATGTTGAAGCGCTCGATCCACGTCGACTGCTCGACGAACTGCAGCGCGGCCGTGCTCGCGTCGAAGCCCGTGATCAGCGGAATCGTGACCGCGAGGCCGAGCAGCGAGCCGATCAGCGCGAGCCAGCGGGCCGTCCCCGGATTTTTGTCGTTACCCACCGCGAGCACGAGGAGGCCGAAAACGATCGGCAGCCAGATCGCGGTACTGAGAATCGGAAAAGCGTGCATTGTTCTTGTCCCCTCGCCTTATTTGCCGCCGAGCGTTACAAACAGGGTCAAGAGCCCCAGCATGCCGATGATCATGGCGAACGCGTAGTGATAGATGTAACCGGATTGGAGGAAGCGGATCACGCCGGCGAACCAGCCGATGAACCGGGCGCTGCCGTTGACGAGGCCGTCGATCACCACGACATCGCCCTCTTTCCACAGGCCGCGGCCGATCGCGACCGAGCCCTTGGCAAACACCACCTCGTTGATCTTGTCCATGTAGTACTTGTTGTCGAGCAGCGTGTAGATCGGGCCGAACGCGCGGCGGATCACGGCAGGCAGCTCAGGACGCTTCAGGTACAGGAACCACGCAACCACGACGCCGGCAATCGCGAGCCACAACGGCAGCGTCGTCAGCGAGTGCAGGCCCATCGCGGCCCAGCCGTGGAATTCCTTGCCCAGCTCTTCGAGGCCCGGGTGGTTTTCGCCGATGAAGATCACCTTGTCGAATGCCACGCCATGTTCGAAGAAGCTGCCGTACAGCATCGGGCCGATCGCGATCGCACCGACGATCACCGACGGAATCGCGAGCAGCACGAGCGGCAGCCACACGACCCACGGGGTCTCGTGCGGTTCGTGCGCGTGGTCGTCGTGACCGTGGCCGTGGCCGTGATCGTCGTGACCGTGCGCGGCCGCCATGCCCATCGGCGATTCAGGATGCTTCGGGTTGCGGAAGCGCTCTTCGCCATGGAACACGAGGAAGTACATGCGGAACGAGTACAGCGCCGTCACGAACACGCTCGCGACCACCGCGAAGTACGCGAAGCCCGAACCCGCGAGATGCGATTCCTTCACGGCCTCGATGATCGAATCCTTCGAGTAGAAGCCCGAGAAGAACGGCGTGCCGATCAGTGCGAGCGAGCCGATCAGCGACGTGATCCACGTGATCGGCATGTACTTGCGCAGGCCGCCCATGTTGCGGATGTCCTGGTCGTGGTGCATGCCGATGATCACCGAGCCCGCGCCGAGGAACAGCAGCGCCTTGAAGAACGCGTGCGTCATCAGGTGGAACAGCGCGACCGGGTACGCGGACACGCCGAGCGCGACCGTCATGTAGCCGAGCTGCGACAGCGTCGAATACGCGACCACGCGCTTGATGTCGTTCTGGATGATGCCGAGGAAGCCCATGAACAGCGCGGTGATCGCGCCGATCACCGTGACGAACGACAGCGCGGTGTCCGACAGCTCGAACAGCGGCGACATGCGCGACACCATGAAGATGCCCGCCGTCACCATCGTCGCCGCGTGAATCAGCGCCGAGATCGGGGTCGGGCCTTCCATCGAGTCCGGCAGCCACACGTGCAGCGGGAACTGCGCCGATTTACCCATCGCGCCGATGAACAGGCAGATGCAGGCGACGGTCAGCAGGCCCCAGTCGGTGCCCGGGAAGTGCAGGCTCGCGAGCTCCGCGCGCTTCGCGAACACTTCGCCGTAGTTCATCGAGCCGGCGAATGCGAGCAGCAGGCCGATGCCGAGCAGGAAGCCGAAGTCGCCCACGCGGTTCACGAGGAACGCCTTCATGTTCGCGTAGATCGCGCTCTCACGCGTGAAGTAGAAGCCGATCAGCAGGTACGACACGAGACCCACCGCTTCCCAGCCGAAGAACAGCTGCAGGAAGTTGTTGCTCATCACGAGCATCAGCATCGAGAACGTGAACAGCGAGATGTACGAGAAGAAGCGCTGGTAGCCGTCTTCTTCCGACATGTAGCCGATCGTGTAGATGTGCACCATCAGCGACACGAAGGTCACGACGACCATCATCATCGCGGTCATCGAATCGACCAGGAAGCCGACTTCGAGCTTCAGCGAGCCGACCCGCATCCATTCGTAGATGGTCGCGTTGAAGCTCGCGCCGCCCATCACGTCGACGAAGACTTTCGCCGACAGGAGGAACGCGATCATCACGCCGAGGATCGTGATCCGGTGTGCGCCCTTGCGCCCGACTGCGTTCCCGAACAGCCCCGCAATCAGCGAGCCGGCCAGCGGAGCGAGCGGAATCGCCAGCAGCAGGTTTTCATTGAGTGTCGTTGACATAACAGCGTTGCCTGAAATTAACCTTTGAGCTGATCGAGATCCTCGACATTGATCGTGTCGAGCTTACGGAACAGGGTCACCAGAATCGCGAGGCCGATCGCGGCTTCCGCTGCGGCGACCGTCAGCACGAAGAACACGAAGATCTGGCCGTGCACATCGCCGAGGTAGTGCGAGAACGCGACGAAGTTGGTATTCACCGCCAGCAGCATCAGTTCGATCGCCATCAGGATGATGATGATGTTGCGGCGGTTCAGGAAGATCCCGACGATCGCGATCGCAAACAGGATCGCGCCGAGCACGAGGTAGTGAGCAAGAGTCAACATGGTTTTCTTTCCTCCGCTTAGCCGTTGGTGCTCGTACCGGCTTCGCTTTGCGCCGTTTCCGGCTCCGGCTTGTCCGCTTCCATCTTCACGAGGCGCACGCGGTCGCTGCGGCGCACCTTGACCTGATCCGACACGCGCTGGCGCTTGCTGTCCTTGCCCTTGCGCTCGGTCAGCCCGATCGCGGCAATGATCGCGACCAGCAGCACGAGGCCGGCGATTTCAAACGCGAAGATGTAGTCGGTGTAGATCACCTTGCCGATCAGTCGCGTGTTCGACCAGTTGGCCATCTCGCCCGTCGCCATCGCGTGCACCGTATGCGTGTCGCCGTAGCCGCGCCACAGGATCAGCGCGGTCTCGATCACGATGATCGCGCCGACCACGGTCGCCATCGGTACGAAGCGCTTGAAGTCGCGGCGCAGGTAGTCGATGTTGATGTCCAGCATCATCACGACGAACAGGAACAGCACCATCACGGCGCCCACGTAGACCAGCACCAGCAGGATCGCGAGGAACTCCGCTTCCAGCAGCATCCAGATCGCGGCGGCGTTGAAGAACGCCAGCACAAGGAAAAGCGCAGACGCCACCGGGTTGCGCGAAGTGATCACCTTCAGCCCTGATACCACCAGGAGCAGCGCGAAGATGTAGAACAGTACGGTCGTGAATTCCATGATTACCGGTTCATCGTTAGGCCATAGTCAGGCGCGGCTTGCGGGACGCCCGCACCCGTCGCGGCGGCTCGGCCCGTGCTGCGGGCCGGCACTGCAAACACAATCAACGATACGGCGCGTCGGCAGCCTTCGCCGCGGCGATGTCCTTCTCGTAGCGATCGCCCACCGCGAGCAGCATTTCCTTCGTGAAATACAGGTCGCCGCGCTTCTCGCCGTGGTACTCGAGAATCTGCGTCTCGACGATCGAATCGACCGGGCAGCTCTCTTCGCAGAAACCGCAGAAGATGCACTTCGTCAGGTCGATGTCGTAGCGCGTCGTGCGGCGCGTGTTGTCCGCGCGCGTTTCCGATTCGATCGTGATCGCCAAGGCGGGGCACACGGCCTCGCACAGCTTGCACGCGATGCAGCGCTCTTCGCCGTTCTCGTAGCGGCGCAGTGCATGCAGCCCGCGAAAACGCGGCGAGATCGGGGTCTTCTCTTCCGGGAACTGCACGGTGAACTTGCGCTTGAACGTGTAACGACCGGTCAGCGCGAGCCCCTTCAGCAGCTCGGTCAGGAAGAAGGTCTTAAAGAAGTGTTGGATTGCCGTCATGATTTCGTCCGATTACTTCACCCAGATGTTGAGCGGCGACATCATCCAGAAGCCGACCACGACCACCCAGATCACCGTGACGGGCAGGAACACCTTCCAGCCCAGACGCATGATCTGGTCGTAACGGTAGCGCGGGAACGTTGCGCGAACCCAGATGAACACCGACAGCAGTGCGAAGACCTTCAGCACCAGCCAGAAGATGCCCGGAATGAACGACAGGAACTCGAACGGTGCATCCCAGCCGCCGAGGAACAGCGTCGCAGCCAGCGCCGAGATCACGATCATGTTGATGTACTCGGCGAGGAAGAACAGCGCGAACGCCATGCCCGAGTAATCGATCATGTGACCGGCAACGATTTCCGACTCACCTTCCACCACGTCGAACGGGTGACGGTTCGTTTCGGCGATGCCCGAGATGAAGTAGACGACGAACGCCGGCAGGAGCGGCAGCCAGTTCCACGACAGGAAGTTCACGCCGTGGCCCGCGAAGAAGCCGTGCTGTTGCGAACCGACGATTTCCGACATGTTCAGGCTGCCGGCCGTCATCAGCACGAGCACCAGCGCGAAGCCCATCGAGATTTCGTACGAGACCATCTGCGCCGCGGCGCGCATCGCGCCGAGGAACGCGTACTTGGAGTTCGACGCCCAGCCCGCGAGAATCACCGCGTACACGCCGATCGACGAGATCGCCATCGCGTACAGCAGGCCCGCGTTGATGTTCGCGAGCACGGCCTGGGCCTGGAACGGGATCACGGCCCACACGGCGAATGCCGGCACGACGGTCATGACCGGCGCGATCAGGTACAGCCAGCGGCTGGCGGCGCTTGGCTGAATGACTTCCTTCAGCAGCAGCTTCAGCACGTCGGCGATCGGCTGCAGCAGGCCGCCGGGGCCGACGCGGTTCGGGCCGAGACGCACGTGCATCCAGCCGATCAGCTTGCGTTCCCACAGAATCAGGTACGCGACGCACAGCAGGATGACGACGGAGACGACGAGGATGCGCACGATTGCCCACACCGTCGGCCACGCGAAGCCGAGAAGCTGGGCTCCGCCCGCGTTGATCGTATCGAACAAGCTCATTTACGCCTTCTCCACCACCAGTTCACCGGACAGGCTGCCGAGCGCTGCGCCGGCAGGCGTCGCCGCCGACACGCGAACGACCGTCTCCGCAAGATTCGCGTCGCGCACGGCCGGCAACTGCACCGCACGCTCGCCCTGGCGCACGCGCACGGCGTCGCCTTCCTTCAAGCCCAGCTTGTCGAACAGCGCGGCCGGCAGGGCTGCGGCATTCGCCGCCTTCGCGGCGGCCGTCAGGTGCAGTGCACCTGCGCGGCGCACGAGCGCGTCGGCGTGATAGATCGGCACATCGGCCAGGCGCTCGAAGCCGCCGTTCGCGGCATTCGCCGCGACGCGTGCCGGCGCGACCGACGTCTGGTTCGACAGGCGGCCCGCGACGCCTTCATCGCCGAGCGCCGCGAGACGCACCTCTTCCGCCGTCTCGTATTCGAAGTTCGGCAGGCCGAGCAGGCTGCCGAGCACGCGCAGCACCTTCCAGGCCGGACGCGTGTCGCCGAGCGGGCGCACGACGCCGTTGAAGCTCTGCACGGTGCCTTCCGCGTTGACGAACGTGCCGGCCGTTTCCGTGAACGGCGCAACCGGCAGCAGCACGTCGGCGTAGTCGAGGCCGTGCTTGAACGGCGACATCACGACGACCATCTCCGCCTGGTTCAGCGCGGCAAGCGCCTGCGCCGGGTCGGCGGTGTCGAATTCCGGTTCGACGTTCAGCAGCACGTAGCCCTTGCGCGGCTGCGCGAACGCTTCGCGAGCATTCAAGCCGCCTTCGCCCGGCAGCGCGCCGACGACGTGCGCGCCGACCGTGTTCGCCGCTTCCGTCAGGAAGCCGAACGTGGCGCCAGTGTTGTCGGCGATCCACTGGGCGACCGCGTGCAGCTTCGCGAATTCCGGATGGCGGACCGCGACGTTGCCGAGCAGCACCGCGCGGCGCTCGCCGTTCGCGAGCGACTGCGCGACCGCCTGGGCGGCCGGCGATGCGGTGACGCCGGCGAGCGTGTCGGGCAGCGCGACGCCGCGCAGTTGCGCGACGGCCGCGGCGATGCCGGCCAGCTCGTCGAGCCATGCCGACGGCGCGGCGACGATGCGCTGCGCGGTCGGGATCAGTGCGTCGTCACCGGTCGCGTGCAGGAAGTGCAGCTTCGCGCCGTTCTTCGCTGCCTGGCGCAGACGCGCGGCGAACAGCGGGTGGTCGCGGCGCAGGAACGAACCGACGACGAACGCGGCGTCCACGTTCGACAGGTCGGCGATCGGCATGCCGAGCCACGGCGCGCCCTGGACCGGCGCCGAGAAATCCTGCTGACGCAGACGAAAATCGACGTTCGGCGTCTTCAGTTCGTGTGCGAGCTGCTTCACGAGGAACAGCTCTTCGGCGGTGCTGTGCGCGCTCGCGAGCATCGCCAGCGCGTTCGCGCCGTGATCCGCGGCGATGCCCTTCAGGCCCTTCGCGACATATTCGAGCGCGGTCTGCCAGTCGGTTTCGATCCACTGGCCGCCCTGCTTCAGCATCGGCTTCGTCAGGCGCTCTTCGCTGTTGAGGCCTTCGTACGAGAAGCGGTCCTTGTCCGAGATCCAGCATTCGTTGATCGCTTCGTTCTCGAACGGCAGCACGCGCATCACGCGGTTGTTCTTCACCTGCACGACGAGGTTCGCGCCGACGGAATCGTGCGGGCTCACCGACTTGCGACGCGACAGTTCCCACGTCCGGGCGCTGTAGCGGAACGGCTTGCTGGTCAGCGCGCCGACCGGGCACAGGTCGATCATGTTGCCCGACATCTCGGAGTCGACCGTCTTGCCGACGAACGTCGTGATTTCCGAATGCTCGCCGCGGCCCAGCATGCCGAACTCCATCACGCCGGCGATTTCCTGGCCGAAGCGGACGCAGCGCGTGCAGTGAATGCAGCGCGACATTTCTTCCATCGAGATCAGCGGGCCCACGTTCTTGTGGAACACCACGCGCTTTTCTTCCGAATAGCGCGACGACGACTTGCCGTAGCCGACCGCCAGATCCTGCAGCTGGCATTCGCCGCCCTGATCGCAGATCGGGCAATCGAGCGGGTGATTGATGAGGAGGAATTCCATCACCGACTGCTGCGCCTTCACGGCCTTGTCGGACTGCGTGTGGACGATCATGCCGGCCGATACGGGAGTCGCGCAGGCAGGCACGGCCTTCGGCATCTTCTCGACTTCGACGAGACACATCCGGCAGTTGGCCGCTACCGACAGTTTCTTGTGATAGCAGAAGTGAGGAATGTACGTATCCGCCTTGTGCGCAGCCTGGATCACCATGCTGCCTTCGGGCACCTCGACCTTCTTGCCGTCTATTTCAAGTTCAACCATGATGGTGAATGGTCCTTAACCTATTTCCGCCCGTTCGCGCCTTCGCCCGACCGTGCGCTCAAATTCCGCAACCGGTTCGCTTCAGGCCGCAGCCGCGTGCGCGTGGCCGCCGACCATGCAGTGCTTGTGCTCGACGTGGTACGCGAATTCGTCCCAGTAGTGCTTGAGCATCCCGCGTACCGGCATCGCCGCCGCATCGCCGAGCGCACAGATCGTGCGGCCCATGATGTTCTCGGCAACCGAGTTCAGCAGGTCCAGATCTTCCTGGCGGCCTTCGCCGTGCTCGATACGGTTCACGACGCGATACAGCCAGCCGGTGCCTTCGCGGCACGGCGTGCACTGGCCGCACGATTCCTCGTAGTAGAAGTACGACAGGCGCAGCAGCGAGCGCACCATGCAGCGCGTCTCGTCCATCACGATCACCGCGCCGGAACCGAGCATCGAGCCCGCCTTCGCGATCGAATCGTAGTCGAGATCGGTCTGCATCATGATGTCGCCCGGGATCACCGGCGCCGACGAACCGCCCGGAATCACGGCCTTGATCTTCTTGCCGCCGCGCATTCCGCCGGCGAGCTCCATCAGCGTCGCGAACGGCGTGCCGAGCGGCACTTCGTAGTTGCCCGGACGCTCGACGTCGCCCGACACCGAGAAAATCTTCGTGCCGCCGTTGTTCGGCTTGCCGATCTCGAGATAATTCTGCGGCCCGATGGACAGCAGGAACGGCACCGCGGCGAACGTCTCGGTGTTGTTGATCGTGGTCGGCTTGCCGTACACGCCGAAGCTCGCCGGGAACGGCGGCTTGAAGCGCGGCTGGCCCTTCTTGCCTTCGAGCGACTCGAGCAGCGCCGTTTCCTCGCCGCAGATGTACGCGCCGTAACCGTGGTGCGCGTGCAGCTGGAACGAGAATTCGGAGCCCATGATGTGGTCGCCGAGGAAGCCTGCGGCGCGCGCCTCATCGAGCGCGGCCTCGAAGCGTCGATACACTTCGAAGATTTCGCCGTGGATGTAGTTGTAGCCGACGGTGATGCCCATCGCGTATGCGCCGATGGCCATGCCTTCGATCAACGCGTGCGGGTTCCAGCGCAGGATGTCGCGATCCTTGAACGTGCCCGGCTCGCCTTCGTCCGAGTTGCAGACGAGATACTTCTGCCCCGGGAACTGGCGCGGCATGAAGCTCCACTTCAGGCCGGTCGGGAAGCCCGCACCGCCACGGCCGCGCAGGCCCGACGCCTTGACGTCGGCGATCACCTGCTCGGGAGGAATCTTTTCTTCGAGAATGCGGCGCAGTTGCTTGTAGCCGCCGCGCGCGACGTAGTCTTCGAGATGCCAGTTCTCGCCGTTCAGACCAGCGAGGATCAGCGGTTTGATGTGACGGTCGTGGAGGGACGTCATTTCGAGAGCTCCTCAAGCAGCTGGTCGATCTTCTCGCGGCTCATGAAGCTGCACATTCTGTGATTGTTCACCAGCAGCACCGGCGCATCGCCGCACGAGCCCATGCATTCGCCTTCCTTCAGCGTGAACTTGCCGTCGGGCGTGGTTTCGCCGAAGCCGATGCCCAGCTTCTGTTTCAGGTAGTCGGCAGTCGCTTCCGCGCCGCCGTGCGGGCCAAGCTGGCACGGCAGGTTCGTGCAGAGCGTGATCTTGTGCTTGCCGACCGGGTTGAGCTCGTACATCGTGTAGAACGTCGCGACTTCCTGCACGGCGACGGCCGGCATGCCGAGATAGTCCGCAACGAACTGCATCAGTTCGGGCGACAGCCAGCCGTGCTCTTCCTGAGCAACGGCCAACGCCGACATCACGGCGGACTGTTTCTGATCGGCGGGATACTTCGTCAACGCTCGATCGATTTCCTTCAGGCCTTCAGCTGAGATCATTTTCAGACACGACTCTTTCAATTCCTACCGAACGAAGAACCTGCCGCACACTTGGGGTGCATGGACGGCAGACCTGGCGCTCACTCTGTTGACAGCTTGCGAAGTCGCGCCGGTTCAGCGCGCATCGCGTGTGACTTACCGCTCGCCGCCCGGAGCAAACGGGCGGCGCAACCATTAGCGATCGATCTCGCCGAACACGATGTCCTGCGTACCGATGATCGTGACGGCGTCGGCGATCATGTGACCGCGCGCCATTTCGTCGAGCGACGCCAGGTGCGCGAAACCCGGTGCGCGAATCTTGAGGCGATACGGCTTGTTGGCACCGTCCGACACGAGGTAGATGCCGAACTCGCCCTTCGGATGCTCGACCGCCGCGTACGCTTCGCCTTCCGGCACATGGAAACCTTCGGTGAAGAGCTTGAAGTGGTGAATCAAGTCTTCCATGTTGGTCTTCATGCCGACGCGCGACGGCGGTGCAACCTTGTGATTGTCCGTCATCACCGGGCCCGGATTCTTGCGGAGCCACTCAATACACTGTTTCGCGATGCGGATCGACTGGCGCATTTCTTCGACGCGCACCAGATAGCGGTCGTAGCAATCGCCGTTCACGCCGACCGGCACGTCGAAATCCATGCGATCGTACACTTCGTACGGCTGCTTCTTGCGCAGGTCCCACGCGATGCCCGAGCCGCGCAGCATCGGGCCCGTCATGCCCATCTGCAGCGCACGTTCGGGGCTGACCACGCCGATCCCGACCAGACGCTGCTTCCAGATCCGGTTGTCGGTGAGCAGCGTTTCGTATTCGTCGACGCACTTCGGGAAGCGCGTGAAGAAGTCGTCGATGAAGTCGAGCACCGAGCCGCTGCGCGCTTCGTTCATCTTCGCGAGCGCCTTCTCGTTGCGAATCTTCGACGCCTTGTATTGCGGCATTGCGTCAGGCAGGTCGCGGTAGACGCCGCCCGGACGATAGTAGGCCGCGTGCATCCGCGCGCCGGACACCGCTTCGTACACGTCCATCAGGTCTTCGCGTTCGCGGAATGCATACAGGAACACGGCCATCGCGCCGACGTCGAGTGCGTGCGCGCCGATCCACATCAGGTGGTTCAGCACGCGCGTGATCTCGTCGAACAGCACGCGGATGTACTGCGCGCGCTCCGGCACTTCGATGCCGAGCAGCTTTTCGATCGCGAGCACGTAGCCGTGCTCGTTGACCATCATCGACACGTAGTCGAGACGGTCCATGTACGGCACGGACTGGATGAAGGTCTTGGATTCCGCGAGCTTTTCGGTCGCGCGGTGCAGCAGGCCGATGTGCGGATCGGCACGCTGGATGACTTCGCCGTCGAGCTCGAGCACGAGGCGCAGCACGCCGTGCGCTGCCGGGTGCTGCGGGCCGAAGTTGAGCGTGTAGTTCTTGATTTCTGCCATGACGCCCCCTTAATGTTTCAGACCGCCATAGCGATCCTCGCGGATCACGCGCGGCGTGATTTCGCGCGGCTCGATCGTCACCGGCTGGTACACGACCCGCTTCTCTTCCGGGTCGTAACGCATTTCGACATAACCCGACACCGGGAAGTCCTTGCGGAACGGGTGGCCGATGAAGCCGTAGTCGGTGAGGATGCGGCGCAGGTCGGGGTGGCCTTCGAACACGATGCCGTACAGGTCGAACGCTTCGCGCTCGTACCAGTTCGCGGAGGTCCAGATGTCGACCAGCGATGCCACGATCGGCAGGTCGTCGTCCGGCGCGAACGCGCGCAGGCGCAGGCGCCAGTTGTTCGTGACCGACAGCAGGTGCGACACGGCCGCGAAGCGCGGGCCGTCGTAGGCGCCGTCGCCGAAGGTCTGGTAGTCGACGCCGCAGAGGTCGATCAGTTGCTCGAAACGGAGCTTCGGATCGTCGCGCAGCGTTTTTGCGACTTCGAGGTAATCGCTCGCCTTCACGACGAGCGTCAGTTCACCGATCGCTTCGGTGAGGCTCACCACGCGCGCGCCGAGCGCGGCTTCGAGGTTTGCCTTGAGGGTCTCGATTTTGCTTGCCATATTGAGGGGACGCTCGGGGCTTTATTGACGGGCGATGGTATTGGTGCGGCGGATCTTCGCCTGAAGCTGGATCACGCCGTAGACCAGCGCCTCGGCCGTGGGCGGGCAGCCCGGCACATAGACGTCGACCGGCACGATCCGGTCGCAGCCGCGGACCACCGAGTACGAGTAGTGGTAGTAACCACCGCCGTTCGCGCACGACCCCATCGAGATCACCCAGCGCGGCTCGGCCATCTGGTCGTACACGCGGCGCAGCGCGGGCGCCATCTTGTTGCAGAGCGTGCCGGCGACGATCATCACGTCCGACTGGCGCGGACTCGGACGAAACACGACGCCGAACCGGTCCAGATCGTAACGGGCCGCGCCCGCATGCATCATCTCGACGGCGCAACACGCGAGCCCGAACGTCATCGGCCACAGCGAGCCGGTACGCGTCCAGTTGATCAGCTTGTCAGCCGTCGTGGTGACAAACCCTTCCTTCAAGACCCCTTCGATACTCATTTGCTTTCCACTCCAGACGAGCGACCGAGCGTGGCCGCCCATGCAAACCGGCGATTAACCCATCACTCCCAGTCGAGCCCGCCTTTCTTCCAGATATAGGCAAAGCCCAGCAGGAATTCGAGCAGAAAAATCATCATTGCGATGAAACCCGGCCAGCCGATGTCCCGGAGCGCGACGCCCCACGGAAACAGGAATGCGGTTTCGAGATCGAAGATGATGAACAGGATGGCGACGAGGTAATACCGGACGTCGAATTTCATCCGGGCGTCTTCAAAGGCTTCGAAGCCGCACTCATACGGTGCGTTCTTCTCGACGTCCGGCTTGTTGGGACCAAGGAGCTTGCCGATGCTGACCAGCGCTATACCTAAACCAGTGCCCACGAGGAGGAACAACAAGACGGGGTAATAGGCTGCGAGGTTCAAGGCAATCCTCTATCGGTTGGTTCTGAGCGTCCGGAGAATACCACTTCCGGCGGAAGGAATCATTTCGGAGTGCAGGCGATCGCAAGACAACCGCAAGCACACTCCAGAAATGAAAAATGCCAGCCACTGGAAGCGGCTGGCATTGAGTAACTTTGGTGCCGACGGCGAGACTCGAACTCGCACAGCTTTCGCCACTACCCCCTCAAGATAGCGTGTCTACCAATTTCACCACGTCGGCACTGCATGCAACTCGGGTTGTGCTGCTTGTTTCCCGCGAATCGCTTCAAGACTTAAATTCTAACCTGACTTCTAGAATTGTTCAACGCACAAACGCAAAAAATTTAACTCTTTATTTCGGGACGTCCTGGCCCGGCGCGCTTGCAGCCGAACCCGCGGCAGCGGATGCCGCAACGGCCGGCGCCGACGCCGCAGGCGCCGATGCCGGCGCGGTCGCAGCCGCGCCGAGCACGCCTGCCGACGGCGTCGACTTGTACGAGCCGAGGTACGTCAGCGCGAGCGTCGCGATAAAAAAGATCGTCGCGAGAATGCCCGTCGTGCGCGACAGGAAGTTCGCCGAGCCCGTCGCACCGAACAGGCTGCCCGACGCGCCGCTGCCGAATGCAGCGCCCATGTCGGCACCCTTGCCGTGCTGCAGCAGCACGAGACCAATCACACCGAGTGCAGACAGCACCTGCACCACAATAATCAGCGTCTTGAATAACAGCATCACACCCACCCGATTGGATCGGGCGACCGGATCGACCGGCCGCCGTCATGGTTCAATTCGATCGCGGACCGCTCAACGCGCGGCCCGGCAGATCGCCAGGAAATCTTCCGCCTTCAGCGACGCGCCGCCGATCAGGCCGCCGTCGATGTCCGGCTGCGCGAACAACTCTTCCGCGTTGTCCGGCTTCACGCTGCCGCCGTACAGCACGGACACGTCCACCGCACCCTTTGCCGCGAGACGCGCACGCAGGAACGCGTGCACGTCCTGTGCCTGCGCCGACGTCGCGCTCTTGCCCGTGCCGATCGCCCAGACCGGCTCGTACGCGACGACGATGCGCGCAGCCTCGTCGGCGGTCAGCACGGCCAGCACCGCGTCGAGCTGCGCACCGACGACCTGCTCGGTCGCGCCCGACTCGCGCTCGTCGAGCGTCTCGCCGACGCACACGACCGGCGTGAGACCGGCCGCGAGCGCGCGCAGCGTCTTCGCCGCGACCGTCTCGTTGCGCTCGCCGTGATACGCGCGACGCTCCGAGTGGCCGACGATCGCATAGCGTGCGCCGAATTCCGCAACCATCGCGGCCGCCACTTCGCCGGTGAACGCGCCCTGCTCGTGCGCGGACACGTCCTGTGCACCCCAGGCGACACGGCCGCCGTCGAGCTGCGCCTGAACCTGCGCGAGATAGGGGAACGGCACGCACACGCCGACCGACGTTTCGGCCGCCACCGCGCCCGCACCCTGCACCACTTCGTTCAGCAACGCCTGGTTGCCGGCCAGCCGGCCGTGCATCTTCCAGTTGCCGATCACCCGCTTAGTTCTCTGTTTCGACATCGTGTCTGTCTCGTCACCACTGTGTCATTGACGCGCCGGAAACCGGCCGTCAGGTTTGATCTGGCGAAGCAAACCCGCGATTTTACTGCGCACGGCTTGAACCGGTCAAACCGCGCATGTCAAGCCCGGCCGCACGGGTCGTCAGGCGTTCGTACCCCAATCGAGCACGATCTTGCCGGTGTGCTCGCTGCTTTCCATCAGCGCGTGCGCCTGCGCGGCTTCCGCGGCCGGCAGCACACGATAGATCACCGGCTTGATGCGGCCGTCTGCGATCAGCGGCCACACGCGCGCCTTCAGTTGCGCGGCGATGCGCGCCTTGAACTCGACCGGGCGCGGCCGCAGCGTGGAGCCCGTGACCGTCAGCCGGCGCCGCAGGATCTCGCTCAGGTTGACGTCGGCCTTCGCGCCGCCGAGCAGCGCGATCAGCACGAGACGGCCGCCGTCCGCAAGCGCGGACAGCTCGCGCGGCACGTACGAGCCCGCCACCATGTCGAGGATCACGTCGACGCCGCGATCGTGCGTCAGCGACTTCACGACCTCGACGAAGTCTTCGGTCTTGTAGTTGATTGCGCGCTCCGCGCCGAGCGCCTCGCACGCACGACACTTGTCGGCAGTGCCGGCCGTCGCGAACACGCGAAAACCGAGCGCATGCGCGATCTGGATCGCCGTCACGCCGATGCCGCTCGAGCCGCCCTGCACGAGCAGCGTTTCCTGCTCGCCCCCCTCGCCCGCGCCGAGCTGCGCGCGGTCGAACACGTTGCTCCATACGGTGAAGAACGTTTCGGGTAGCGACGCGGCCTCGATATCGGTGAGCCCGTCGGGCACCGGCAGGCATTGCGGCAGCGGCGCAACCGCATACTCGGCATAACCGCCGCCCGCGAGCAGCGCACACACGCGATCACCAAGCTTCAGGCCGAACGGGTTCAGCGCGGCATCGGACAGGTCGCCGCCGACGATCTCGCCCGCGACCTCGAGGCCCGGCAGATCCGACGCGCCCGGCGGCGGCGCATAGGCGCCCTTGCGCTGGAATACGTCGGGCCGGTTCACGCCGGAAGCCGCCACCTTGATCAGCACTTCGCCGCGCTTCGGTTCGGGGCGCGGACGCTCCGCGAGCTTCAGCACGTCAGGGGCGCCGAATTCGGTGATTTCGATGGCTTTCATGGTGACGGTGGCTCCAGGATCGGAATCGGATGGCGCGCCCGTGCGCGCGGCACGGGCGCGTCGCCGGCGCTGTTGCGCCGCACAACGATGCTACAGAAAAAACGGCCGGCGCGCTTTCGCACTGCCGGCCGTTGGTCCGCCTGCCCGCTTACTGCTGCGGCGGCGTGTCCGACTGCGACGCTGCCGCTGCTTCATTCAGCAGCGCCTTTGCCGACAGACGCACGCGACCCTTCTCGTCCGTCTGGATCACCTTGACCTTGACCGGCTGGCCTTCCTTCAGGTAGTCGTTGATGTCCTTCACACGCTCGTTGACGATTTCCGAGATGTGCAGCAGGCCGTCCTTGCCCGGCAGCAGGTTCACGATCGCGCCGAAATCGAGCAGCTTCAGCACCGTGCCTTCGTACACCTGGCCGACTTCGATCTCTGCCGTGATGTTCTCGATGCGCTTCTTCGCTTCGGCCATGCCGTCGCTGTTCGTGCTCGCGATCGTCACGACGCCGTCGTCCGAGATGTCGATGGTCGTGCCCGTTTCTTCCGTCAGCGCGCGGATCACCGAACCGCCCTTGCCGATCACGTCGCGGATCTTTTCCGGGTTGATCTTGATCGTGATCATGCGCGGCGCGAATTCCGACAGTTGCGTGTTCGCGCCCGAGACCGCCGACGTCATCTTGCCGAGGATGTGCATGCGGCCTTCCTTCGCCTGCGCGAGCGCGACCTGCATGATTTCCTTCGTGATGCCCTGGATCTTGATGTCCATCTGCAGCGCCGTCACGCCTTGCTCCGTGCCGGCCACCTTGAAGTCCATGTCGCCGAGGTGATCTTCGTCGCCGAGGATGTCGGTCAGCACCGCGAACTTGTTGCCTTCGAGGATCAGGCCCATCGCGATGCCCGCGACGTGCGCCTTCATCGGCACGCCGGCGTCCATCAGCGCGAGGCAGCCGCCGCACACCGATGCCATCGACGACGAACCGTTCGACTCGGTGATTTCCGACACGACGCGGATCGAGTAGCCGAATTCGTCGGCGCTCGGCAGGCACTTGACCAGCGCACGCTTCGCGAGGCGGCCGTGACCGATTTCACGGCGCTTCGGCGAGCCGACGCGCCCCGTTTCGCCGGTCGCGAACGGAGGCATGTTGTAGTGGAGCATGAAGCGCTCGCGGTACTCGCCTTCGAGCGCGTCGATGATCTGCTCGTCACCCTTCGTGCCGAGCGTCGCGACGACCAGCGCCTGCGTCTCGCCGCGCGTGAACAGCGCCGAGCCGTGGGTGCGCGGCAGCACGCCGGTGCGGATCTCGATCGGGCGCACGGTGCGCGTGTCGCGGCCGTCGATGCGCGGCTCGCCGTTCAGGATCTGCGAACGGACGATCCTTGCCTCGATGTCGAACAGGACGTTGCCGACGGTGGCCTTGTCGGCAGCAACCGTGCCGGCCGCCAGCGCGTCTTCCTCGAGCTTCGCCGAAGTCGCCGAATAGACTTCCTTCAGCTTCGCCGAGCGAGCCTGCTTGTCGCGGAGCTGGTAAGCGGCGAGCAGGTCGTTCTGCGCCAACTCGGTCACGCGCGCGATCAGCGCCTCGTTCTTCGGCGCCGGCTGCCAGTCCCACTCGGGCTTGCCGCCTTCGCGCACCAGTTCGTGGATCGCGTCGATCGCCACTTGCATCTGCTCGTGGCCGAACACCACGGCGCCCAGCATCACGTCTTCCGACAGCTGGTCGGCTTCCGATTCGACCATCAGCACCGCGCGTTCCGTACCCGCAACGACGAGGTCGAGGCTCGACGCCTTGATCTGGTCGCGCGTCGGGTTCAGCACGTAGGCGTTGTCGATGTACGCGACGCGCGCGGCACCGACCGGGCCGTTGAACGGCAGGCCCGACACGGCGAGCGCAGCCGATGCGCCGATCAGCGCGGGGATGTCCGCCGGGATTTCCGGGTTCACGGACAGCACGTGGATCACGACCTGGACTTCGTTGTAGAAGCCTTCCGGGAACAGCGGGCGCAGCGGACGGTCGATCAGGCGCGACGTCAGCGTCTCGTGCTCCGACGGACGGCCTTCGCGGCGGAAGAAGCCGCCCGGGATCTTGCCGGCGGAGTAGGTCTTTTCGAGGTAGTCGACGGTCAGCGGGAAGAAATCCTGACCCGGCTTCGCCGACTTCGCGCCGACGACAGTTGCCAGCACGACGGTGTCTTCGACGTCGACGATCACGGCGCCGCTTGCCTGGCGAGCGACTTCACCGGTTTCGAGGCGCACCTTGTGCTGGCCCCACTGGAATTCCTTCACGACCTTGTTGAACATGGACATGGTTGCTCCTTTGAATTCATGCATTTCATTCGCCGCACGGGCCATCCCGCACGGCGGCGTCCCGACCGAATCACCCGGAGCAAGGTGTGTTTTTTATGCCATTCCAGCGCGGCGCTCAGGCAGCGACGCGCTGGAATGACACAAATCCCGACCCCGGTATCAGCCGTTCCGGCAGCCCGGCACCAACGTGCCTGACAGCCTGCGGTGCGTGTGACGCTACGCACCGCGCAAAAACAAAATGCCTGTATCAGCGGACTGACACAGGCATCTTGCTGGCGGCAATCGCCTCGATTACTTACGCAGACCCAGCTTCTCGATCAGTGCGCGGTAACGGTCGGCATCCTTGCCCTTGAGGTAGTCGAGCAGCTTGCGGCGGCGGCTAACCATGCGCAGCAGGCCGCGGCGGCTGTGGTGATCCTTCGCGTGGGTCTTGAAGTGACCCGTCAGTTCGACGATACGTGCGGTCAGCAGTGCGACCTGGACTTCGGGCGACCCCGTGTCGTTGGTACCGCGGGCGAACTGAGCAACGACTTCCGACTTCTTGATATCTGCAACAGACATGTGATTTCCTTTCTAACTGAACAGGCGGACACGGAAGAATGGCCGTGCCGTGACTTACAACCGGCGGGCATTGTAACACAACTCCACACCGTTCCCACCGCCCCTGTCACGGGCGCGTCATCGAACAGGCAGACGGCATTTCCGTGCGCTGCGCCGGTACCGCCAGCACCGTCCGGAAACCGTAGCCGGAACCCTCGTTGTCGAAGCGCACGCCCGGCGTGCCGGCCTTGTCCATCTCCATCACGTAAAGGGGCTGGATCAACTGGTGATCCTGCGCGCGCATCCGCGACGTGTGGAAGCCGTCGTCGAACGACAAGCCCTCGAGCGCACGCGCGACCGCGACAGGATCGGCCGACCCCGCGCGGTTCATCGCGGCGGCCAGCATTTCGACCATCACGCTCATTCGCCGTACCGGATAGTCGTCCTGCGCGGCCGGGAAACGGGTCCGGAACGCGCGGTAGAACGCGTCGGATTTCGCGCCGCCCGCGTTCGGGTGCCAGTCCGCCACGGCGACGACCCGCCCGACGCCCGCATCGCCGAGCGCGGCCGGCGCGCCGAGGCTGTTGCCGTAGAACGTGTAGAACTTCGCATTCAGCCCCTGCTCGCGCGCCGCCTTCACGAGCAGCGTGAGGTCGTTGCCCCAGTTGCCGGTCACGACGGCGTCCGCGCCGCTCTCGCGGATCTTCGCGATATACGGCGAGAAATCCTTGATCCGGCCGATCGGGTGGAATTCGTCGCCGGCGATCGTCACGTCCGGGCGCCGCGCGGCCAGCGTCTGCCGCGCGAGCGTGCTGACGTCGCGGCCGAAACTGTAGTCCTGGTTCAGCAGATAGACCTTGCGCAGCGCGCGGTCGCGCGCCATCACATCCGCGAGCGCGGCCATCCGCATCCCCGCGTGCGCGTCGAAGCGGAAATGCCAGAAACTGCAGCGCGCGCCGGTCAGCGCCGGATCGTCGGCCGAATAGTTGAGGAACAGCATCCGGTTGTCCGGGTCGCGTGCGTTCAGCTTGTCGAGCGCCGCGACGAGTGCGGCCGCGACGGCCGAACTGTTGCCCTGCGCGACGAAACCGATATGCCGGTCCGCGGCCGCGCGCAACTGCACGAGCGCCTCCTCCGGGCTGCCCTTGCTGTCGAGCACGACGAGTTCGAGCGGATGCGCGCCGTCGCGCAGCTTCACGCCGCCCGACGCGTTGACCTGCTCGACGCCGAAGCGCAGGTTGCGCTCGACCGCCGCGCCGGCGTTCGCGAACGGGCCCGACATCCCTTCGATCAGCGCGATCCGCACCGGCTCGCCGCCGGCAAACGCGGACGACACCAGCATCCACCCCACACTCAACGCGAGCGCGCACCGCTTCCACCCCTGCATCGGCTACCTGCCCTTCGATCTGCCCGAGAAGCGCGGATCATAGGCCGGCGCCCCTGCCGGCCGCAAGCGCGACAGCGCCGGCGATCCGTACCGATTTTTTGCGACGCGATGCGCCGTCGCGCGCCGTCCGTGATAAAACGGAACCTGTTTCCGTATTCTGGAGAGTCCCCATGCGCATACGCATTCCCGCGCGCCTGCCGGTGCTGTTCGCCTGTGCCGCCGCGCTGCTGGCCGGTTGTGCGCAACCGTGGCAGCAATACCAGGCGGGCCAGGACGAGTCGGCGATCGTCGCGCGCATGGGTCCGCCGCGCGAGATCTACGACCTGCCCGGCGGCGGCAAGCGCCTGATGTGGCCGACCCAGCCGATGGGCGAGGTCACGATCGCGGCCGACGTCGACGCGTCCCACAAGATCGTCAACGTGCGCCAGGTGCTGCAGCCGAGCGAGTTCTATCGTGCGGAGATCGGCAAGTGGACGAAGACCGATGTCCTCGTCAATTTCGGGCGCCCCGTCGAGACGTCCTACTTCCCGCTGATGAAGCGCGAGGTGTGGACGTACCGGTATCTCGAGGACAACGTCTGGTACATGATGTACAGCTTCTACTTCGATCCGCAGGGCATCCTGCGCATCACGCAGAAAACGCCGGACCCGCTGCACGATCCCGATCGCCGCAACCTGTTCTGACCGATTACGCATTTACGCGCAATTTTCACAATGGCCATTCACGAATTATTGCGTGAACGGCCATTCCTTTTTTCCGCCATCCGATTAATTCAGGAAATACGACGGAAATCTTTTCCGATCGATGACATTCCGATGCCAATAAGCTGAAATCCCCGTCATGAGGGCCTCTGCGCGGAAACAGGCATGCGCAATGCATGTCATGCGTTGGGTTGGTGCACGCAATGCACTACACCAATCCAATTTGAAACAATTTGTTTCAACACACCCGAAGTGCTAGGGCATACCCCTAATATCAGTCGAAATTCAACCTTTCAATTCAGAAAGAATCCTATTGCGCCATTTCGGCCGATATTTATTTGCCTTTGTCATAAAGGAGTCCTCATGAACCGCCCCAAGAGCATGCTGGTTGCCAACATCGCCTGGGCCCGCGAGACGCGCGAACACACGCCCGGCTTTTTCGACGCGCTCGCGCGCGGCCAGAATCCGCGCGTGCTGTGGATCGGATGCTCGGACAGCCGCGTGCCCGCCGAAACCATCACGCACTGCGCACCCGGCGAGCTGTTCGTCCATCGCAACATCGCGAACCTGTTCCATCCCGACGACGACAATTCCGCCAGCGTGCTCGAGTATGCGGTGCGCGTACTGCAGGTCGACCACGTGATCGTGTGCGGGCACTACGGGTGCGGCGGCGTGCGTGCGTCTCTGCTGCCGCCGCCGTCCGAGCTGCCGCACGTCGCGCGCCGCATCGCACCGCTCTGCGCGCTCGCGCGGCGCCATCGCGACACGCTCGACGGGCTCGACGACACGGCCGCCGCCGACCGCCTCGCCGAGCTGAACGTGCTCGAACAAGTACGGCTGCTGCGCGCGTCGCCGATCGTGCGCGGCCGGGAACGGCCGCCGCTCGTGCACGGCTGGATCTTTTCGCTCGCCGACGGCCGCCTGCAGGAACTCGATTCCGGCTACGCGACGCCGCCCGCCAATGTCGAGCCCGCGCAGGCCGCTACGGCCGCCGCGCTCGGCTGATTCCCCCGTCCCCTATGCCAACGAAATCGCCCCAATCATGAAACTGAACGAGCGCCTGTCCACCCTGCCGCGCGACGTCGTCGCCGGCATCGTCGTTTTCCTCGTCGCACTGCCGCTCTGTCTCGGCATCGCCAATGCATCCGGCGTCGAGCCGTTCGCCGGGCTCGTATCCGGCATCGTCGGCGGCATCGTCGTCGCACTGCTGAGCGGCTCGTCGTTGTCCGTCAGCGGGCCGGCCGCCGGCCTCGTCGTGATCGTCGTCGAAGGGATCGCGCAACTCGGCAGCTTCTCCGCATTCCTGCTCGCGGTGCTGCTGTCCGGCGTGCTGCAGTTCGGATTCGGCATGCTGCGCGCCGGCCGCTTCGCCGCCTACGTGCCGTCGCCCGTCATCAAGGGCATGCTCGCCGCAATCGGCCTGCTGCTGATCGTGAAGCAGATTCCGTTCGCGTTCGGCATCGGCGGCTCGGGCGCGCAATCGTTTGCGAACTGGCCGAGCCTGCCGGTCGCGTGGGCCGCCACGGCCATCGCGCTCGTATCGCTCGCACTGCTGGCCGCGTGGGACACGCCCGCGCTGCGCCGCTTCGCGCTGGTGCGTTCGGTGCCCGCACCGCTCGCGGTCGTCGTGCTGGGCATCGGCGCGACGCTCGTGCTGGGCCTCGTCGCGCCGTCGGTCGCGCCGGGCGCCGCCCATCGCGTGACGCTGCCCGAGCTCGGATCGTTCGCGGCTTTCGCGGCATCGCTCAAGCACGCGGAGCTTGGCCCGAACTTCGCGCAGCTCGTCAATCCTGACGTGTGGCGCGTCGCGATCACGCTCGCGGTCGTCGCGAGCCTCGAGACGCTGCTGAGCCTCGAAGCGGTCGAGCAGATCGACCCGAAGCGCCGGCCGACCCAGCCCGACCGCGAACTGAAGGCCCAGGGCGTCGGCAATCTCGTCGCGGGCGCGTTCGGCGGCCTGCCGATCACGTCGGTGATCGTGCGCAGCTCGGTCAACGTCAATGCAGGCGCGCAAAGCCGGATGTCGGCAATCGTCCACGGGATGCTGCTGCTCGCGAGCGTGTTCGCACTCACCGGCCTGATCAACCTGATCCCGCTCGCGAGCCTCGCCGCGATCCTGATCCACACGGGTTTCAAGCTCGCGAAACCGGCGCTGTTCCGCTCGGTGATGAAGCAGGGGCCGGCCGCGTTCGTGCCGTTCGCCGCGACGATCGCCGGCGTGCTCGCGGTCGACCTGCTGTTCGGCATCGCGCTCGGCCTCGCATGCAGCGTGCTGGCGGTCGCCGCCGCGAACCTGAAGAGCCCCGTCACGCTCGCGCAACACGACGATCACTTCCTGCTGTCGTTCCGCAAGGACGTGTCGTTTCTCGGCAAGGTGCAGGTCAAACACCACCTGCGGCACATTCCGGACCGGGCGGCGGTCATCATCGACGCGACGCGCGCCGACTACATCGATCACGACGTGCTCGAACTGCTCGACGCGTTCGTCGCCGATGCGCCGCGGCGCGGGATCGCGGTCGAGTTCCGCCGACGCAGCCCGGCGCCCCGCCCGGCCGCGCGCCGCTGGCTGTTCCGCGCACCGGCCGCCGAATGAGCGGCAGATGAAAAAACGCCCCGGCGGCGCAGGGCCGCACGGGGCGTTTCGGTGATGCGCAGCGCGCGGCGCTTACGAGCGCTGCGGGTTGAGCTTGTCGTCCTTCGAATGCAGCTTGTTCAGCGCGGAGATGTACGCCTTGGCGGACGCGGCAACGATGTCCGGATCGGTGCCGACGCCGTTGACGATCCGCCCGCTCTTCGACAGCCGGACGGTCACTTCGCCCTGCGCCTGCGTGCCGGTCGTGATTGCATTCACCGAGTACAGCAGCAGTTCGGAACCGCTGCCGACTTCGCCCTCGATCGCGTTGAACGTCGCATCGACCGGACCGTTGCCGCGCGCCTCGCCGGTCACTTCCTTGCCTTCGACCGCGAACACGATCTTCGCCTGCGGCTGCTCGCCCGTTTCCGAACGCTGCGACAGCGACACGAACTTGAAGTGTTCCTGCTCGTGCGCGAATGCCGATTCCTCGGACACGATCGCAATGATGTCCTCGTCGAAGATCTCGGCCTTGCGGTCGGCCAGATCCTTGAAGCGCATGAACGCGGCGTTCAGTTCCGCTTCGCTGTCGAGCGACACGCCGAGCTCCTGCAGGCGCTGCTTGAACGCGTTGCGGCCCGACAGCTTGCCGAGCACGATCTTGTTCGCGGACCAGCCCACGTCTTCCGCGCGCATGATCTCGTAAGTGTCGCGTGCCTTCAGCACGCCGTCCTGGTGGATGCCCGACGCGTGCGCGAATGCGTTCGCGCCGACCACCGCCTTGTTCGGCTGCACGACGAAACCGGTGATCTGCGACACGAGCTTCGACGTCGGCACGATCTGCGTTGTGTCGATGCCGACGTCGAGGCCGAAGTAATCCTTGCGCGTCTTCACGGCCATCACGATCTCTTCGAGCGACGTGTTGCCCGCGCGCTCGCCGAGACCGTTGATCGTGCACTCGACCTGACGCGCGCCGCCGATCTTCACGCCCGCGAGCGAGTTCGCGACGGCCATCCCGAGGTCGTTATGGCAGTGCACCGAGAAGATCGCCTTGTCCGAGTTCGGAATGCGCTCGCGCAGCGTCTTCACGAGGTTGCCGTAGAGCTCCGGCACGCCGTAGCCGACCGTATCGGCGATGTTGATCGTCGTCGCGCCTTCGGCGATCACGGCTTCCAGCACGCGGCACAGGAAATCCAGGTCGGAGCGGCTGCCGTCTTCCGGCGAGAATTCGATGTTGTCGGTGAACTTGCGTGCGAAACGCACCGCGAGGCGTGCCTGCTCGAACACCTGGTCGGGCGTCATCCGCAGCTTCTTCTCCATGTGCAGCGGCGACGTCGCGATGAACGTATGGATCCGGAAGCTGTTGGCCGGCTTCAGCGCGTCGGCCGCGCGCTGGATGTCCTTGTCGTTGGCCCGCGCCAGCGAACAGATCGTGCTGTCCTTCACGAGACCGGCGATCGTGTGGATCGCGTCGAAATCGCCGTTCGAGCTGGCCGCGAAGCCGGCCTCGATCACGTCGACCTTCATCCGCTCGAGGTTCTTCGCGATGCGGATTTTCTCTTCCTTCGTCATCGACGCGCCGGGCGATTGCTCGCCGTCACGCAACGTCGTATCGAAAATGATCAGCTTGTCTGTCATGAGGGGGCTCCAGGGCTTTTTATACGGAAGTCAAACGTAATGAGATCGCGCCACCGCTGGCGACGCTCAACAACAGACGAGGCTTGACGGAGGGCGGGAACGGTCAGCGCGGCAGGCGCGCCAAAGCTAGCGCGCGTAGCGGCGCACCGGCTAGAAGGAGGGAGAGGCGGGAAAATGCAGTCATGCCGAAGACTATAGCGACATTCCGCTGGGCGCGCAATCGGACGGCACCCCGGGGTCCGGCGGCCCGGCTTGAAAAAAGGGCAAATGAAAACGGCGGCCTCGCGGCCGCCGTTTTAGGGCAAATCGTGCGTCAGTGATCGCGCTGCGACGAGCGCGCCGGATTCGCGCGCCCGCGGATCGCCATGTAGGCCCAGAACACGTAGCCGGACAACCCGTACAGCACGAACAGGCAGAACAGCATCAGCGGCGGGTCGGACGACACGAGCACGAACGCGACGACGACGAGCAGGATCGCCGCGAACGGCACGCGGTGCCGCACGTCGAGCGCCTTGCCGCTGTAGAACGGCGCGTTCGACACCATCGTCACGCCCGCATAGATCGTCAGCACGAACGCGACCCACGGCAGCCAGCCGAGCTTCATCGGCACGCGATTGTCGGTCGCGAGCCATACGAAGCCCGCGATCAGCGCGGCGGCGGCCGGGCTCGGCAGCCCCTGGAAGAAGCGCTTGTCGACGACGCCGATGTTCGTATTGAAGCGGGCGAGGCGCAGCGCGGCGCCCGAGCAGTAGACGAACGCGGCGAGCCAGCCCCAGCGGCCGAGATCCTTCAGCACCCACTCGTACATCACGAGCGCGGGCGCGACGCCGAACGACACCATGTCCGACAGGCTGTCGAACTGCTCGCCGAACGCGCTCTGCGTATGCGTCATGCGCGCGACGCGCCCGTCCATCCCGTCGAGCACCATCGCGACGAAAATCGCGATCGCGGCGATCTCGAAACGCACGTTCATCGCCTGCACGACCGCGAAGAAGCCGCAGAACAGCGCGGCGGTCGTGAACGCGTTCGGCAGCAGGTAGATGCCGCGCGTCTTCAGGAACCGCTGGCGCGAAGCGCGGCGGCTCTCGATGGGCACCGGATCGGGCGCCATCCCCTTGTTGCGGCGGAACGGGCGTGGCGTCTGGCTGGTGCCGTTGCGCGGCCGGCGCGGTTTGAATGCGGCCATCGTGCGCCCCGCCGCTTACTGTTCGAGCTCGGCGAGGATCGTCGACGACGCGTAGACCTTCTCGCCGATCGACACCTTCGCGCGGCTGCCGATCGGCAGGTACACGTCGACGCGCGAACCGAAGCGGATGAAACCGTAGCGCTGGCCGCGCGACAGCGGCTCGCCGGCGCGCACGTAGCAGAGAATCCGGCGGGCGACGAGACCCGCGATCTGCACGGCGGTGACGGTCTTGCCGCTCGCCGTCTGGATCACGACCGCGTTGCGCTCGTTCTCGGTCGACGCCTTGTCGATCGCCGCGTTCAGGAACGCACCCGGGAAGTACTCGACCTTCGTGATCGCGCCATCGACCGGCGAACGCTGCGAATGGACGTTGAAGACATTCATGAACACACTGATCTTCAGCGCTTCGCGGTTCGCGTACGGATCCTGCGAGGTCTCGACCGCGACGATGCGGCCGTCCGCCGGGCACAGCACCGCGTTCGGCTGCGCCGGGATCGGGCGCTGCGGATCGCGGAAGAACTGGACGACGAAGGCGAGCAGCAGCCAGAACGGCCACGCGAAGCCGAAGCCCCCGACGGCGTGGATCAACAGCGCGATGACGGCAGCAATCGCGATGAACGGCCAGCCTTCGCGCGCGATGATCGGATGAGGATAGTTCATGGATTCGTTCTGTGTTCGGTGAATTGGTAGGGTAGCCCCTTCTCCTTGCGGAGAAGGGGCCCCCTAGGAACCGTACGTGCGAGTTTCCCCGCATACGGCTCGAGCCTACATGTAGATCAAAGTCCGACCTGGGGTCGAACCGGCTTAGTTACCGCAATTTTACCGGCGTGCACCTGCCGGTGGCAGTCGGGGTGAAGCAGAACCCGATTGGACACGGCGTCAGTTCCGCCATGCATCCGGTATTCCAGATGATGGTCGTGCCAACCCGTTTCATCCGTTAGGGCACAGCCGCAGTGCGCACACAACCCGCCCTGCGACATGTACAGGCTCGCCCATTGTTTTCGGTAGCGCATGGTGTCCCCCATGCGCTCCTGCCGCAATTGCTCACCGTACTGCTCCCATTCCAGATCAAAGGGGTTGTAGCCGCCCTTGATCTTCTTGTGCCGTTTGATCTCCGTACCACTGAGGTGGTACAGCTCATTCAGCCCCTGACTGCCGTCGTCACGAACCGCTCGGACAGCGAATACCCAGTGTCGAGTTCCGACCGTGTGGAAATATTTCTTTCTCACCCAATCGGCACTCTTCTTCGGATGCCGCCTCCTTGACCACCGCCAGAGCCTCTGGAAGACCAGCGACTCCATGCGGCTGTACACCTGCTTCGCCACCACGGGGCGGTGATACTGCGCCCACCCGCGTAGCATCGGGCTCAACAGTCGGATCAGATCCGCCTGCTTGACCGCCTTGTTGCCGCTGATCGTCTCCGCAACCTTGCGATAGAACGTCTGCACGTTCTTCTTGCTCGGTCTGATGAGTAGCGTTCCCGAGTACTTCCGGAAGTTCCACCCAAGGAAATCGAAGCCTTCGTCAATGTGCACGATGCGCGTCTTTTCCTCGGAGAGTTGCAATCCTCGCTGCGCAAGGAATGCCTCCACCCAAGGTTTGACTTCGCTTGCCAGGATCTCTTGCGAGTCCCCGGTGATCACGAAGTCGTCCGCGTACCGCACTGCATTCACTTTCAGTTTCTTGGCCTTCGCGATCCCAAATCTCGCACGCAAGTGCTCGATCAGTTCACGTTCCAACCCGTTCAGCGTCACATTGGCCAACGTTGGGGAAATGATGCCTCCCTGCGGCGTACCGGCCTCAGTCGCCTGTAGCTGCCCTTTGTAAATCAGGCCAGCCTTCAACCATTTCCGCAGGATCTCCTTGTCCATCGGGACATGGTTCACCAGCCAGTCGTGGTTGATGTAGTCGAAGCATCCCTTGATGTCGGCTTCCAGTACCCAGTAAGCCGAGGCCTTCTTGGATAGAGAAACAAACAGTTGGGACATGGCGTCGGCGGTCGAGCGATTGATCCGAAACCCATATGAGTTCGGGTCGCTCGTCGATTCCGACACTGGCTCCAAAGCCAACAAGTACAGGGCTTGCATCGCCCTGTCCCGCATGGTCGGTATGCCCAGAGGGCGCAACTTTCCATTGGCCTTGGGGATAAAGACCCTCCGTAATGGCAGAGGCTTGTATCCGCGCCGCTTCAACTTGCCGATAGCTTCCCATCGGCTCTCAGGCGTGTCCCACAGTTCGCGATCGACTCCAGCCGTTCGCGCACCTTGGTTTTGCGTAACACGTCGTACCGCGTACAACTTTGCGGACAACGTGCGGGTCAGCATCCGTTGCAGGGCTTTCATCCTGCGCCAGTCACCTTCCCGCGTCGCCTTCGCAATTCGAATCTGCATCCCTCTCACGTTCCGTTCCACGCGACGCCAATCGACGTCGTGCCAGTGGTCCGGCGCATGGGAAAGCGCAGACCCACCCTTACGGGTAGATACTTTCATGCTGCTCTCCTGCTCAAAGAAGTGAATCCCTTTGCGGAAAGCAACACGCCCCTTGCGGGAGCGTTTTGCTCCCACAAGGGAAAAGAACAACACTGATGGCTAAGAAGCCACCAGCAATCACTATTTCAGCTTGAGGGTTAGTCAGCCATCTTGCGACGGTAGACCAGACGGAAGTCTGCCCACTTTCGCGTGAGGTGATGTCTCAACCTCTATCCGGACCATTACAACCCGGCGTTCGCTTTCTCCGTCCTCCCATACCCGCACTGCCAACAGCGTTCCTCACGGTTCGCCTGCCAACGCTCACGCGTCGGCAGCAATACGGGCTTACCACGTTCCCGGCATGTCACACGACCGATTTAGGTTCTGCCTCTTCCCCGGCGGTCCAGCGACGACGTAACCCGAGCTTTGAACGGGTTATCCGACCGCACACCTTTTGGTTCATGCCTAACAGCAGCTTAGGCACTTCGCTACTTACGAGGTTTATCAGCAGTTCACTTGCGTTAACCATGTCGATCAGCCTGGCTCCTTGACCCCATCGCTGCTAGGAGTCTCCATGCCCGCACCTCACGGCACGTGCATGCCCGAAAATCCGGGGGCTACGTTGTCAGAAGAGCTTCACACCCCACCGTTACCAGTGACGCATGTCTTCCTAGGCTACTGCTGGTCGTACAGCAGGTTCCCTTTACTCACCCTTACCGCTGGTGAGACCGAACAATGACACACCGAGCTATCGCTCGTATCGCGTAACGAATCCGTAGCCCGAGGGCGCGGGATTTACATACTCCAATCCGCTTGGTCAGCGGAGGTGAAGCCGCTGACTGGGCGGAACCTGACGGTAATCAGGTCAATGCAATACGACGACCGGTGTAGTTCAGCACACCGGACATCGCCTATGGCGATACCTGGCATACCCATACCGGGTTCGTTTCGTTACAAGAAGTGCAAAGACTGCCGGGCTTCGTGAGGCCCACATTGCACTTTTCGCGGCTGGTAAGGCTCCTACTGACGCCCCCCACTCAGCACCGCTAGTCGATGTCCCTTACGTTGGGACTGCCCGGACACGAGCGTGCGTGTCGCACCAAAGCCCGTAGCATAACAAAAGCCGCCCGGGGCACTGCTGCCTTCGGACGGCTTTTTGATGCCGACCCTCCACTCGAAGGGCCGGAACAGCACGCGGTGCTTAGTTCTTCGTCTGGTCGACGAGCTTGTTCTTCGCGATCCACGGCATCATCGCGCGCAGCTTCGCGCCGACCTGCTCGATCTGGTGCTCGGCCGTCAGGCGGCGGCGCGATTGCAGCGTCGGAGCGCCTGCCTTGTTCTCGAGAATGAAGCTCTTCGCGTACTCGCCCGTCTGGATGTCGGTCAGGCACTGCTTCATCGCCTTCTTCGTCTCTTCCGTGACGACGCGCGGGCCCGTCACGTACTCGCCGTACTCGGCGTTGTTCGAGATCGAGTAGTTCATGTTCGCGATGCCGCCTTCGTAGATCAGGTCGACGATCAGCTTCAGTTCGTGCAGGCACTCGAAGTACGCCATTTCCGGCGCGTAGCCTGCTTCGACCAGCGTCTCGAACCCTGCCTTGATCAGCTCGACGGTACCGCCGCACAGCACGGCCTGCTCGCCGAACAGGTCGGTTTCGGTTTCTTCACGGAAGTTCGTCTCGATGATGCCTGCACGGCCGCCGCCGTTCGCCGCCGCGTACGACAGCGCGATGTCGCGTGCCGCGCCCGACTTGTTCTGCGCAACCGCGATCAGGTGCGGCACGCCGCCACCTTGCGAGTACGTGCCGCGCACGGTGTGGCCCGGTGCCTTCGGCGCGATCATGATCACGTCGAGGTCGGCGCGCGGGATCACCTGGCCGTAGTGGACGTTGAAACCGTGCGCGAACGCGAGCGCCGCGCCCTGCTTGATGTTCGCGTGCACTTCCTTCGCGTACACGTCGGCGATCTGCTCGTCCGGCAGCAGCATCATGACGACGTCCGCGCCCTTCACCGCTTCCGCGACTTCCTTGACCGACAGGCCGGCGTTTTCGGCCTTGCTCCACGACGCGCCGCCCTTGCGCAGGCCGACCGTCACGTTCACGCCGCTTTCCTTCAGGTTCAGCGCGTGTGCATGGCCTTGCGAGCCGTAGCCGATGATCGTGACTTGCTTGCCCTTGATGAGGGAGAGGTCGGCGTCTTTGTCGTAGAAAACGTTCATGATGGTTCCTTCGCTAATTCAAAAATTCAACAATTCGTTCGGATGGAGTACTGCGAGCCGGGACATGACGGCGCACCCGGCGTGCCTCTTCGGCATTTTCGGCATCAAACCTTCAGGATGCGCTCGCCGCGTCCGATGCCGGAGCTGCCGGTACGCACGGTCTCGAGGATCGCGCTCGCGTCCAGCCCCTGGATGAATGCGTCGAGCTTGTCGCTCGCGCCCGTCAATTCGATCGTGTAGGTCTTTTCGGTCACGTCGATGATGCGGCCGCGGAAAATGTCCGACATCCGCTTCATTTCTTCGCGCTCCTTGCCCACTGCACGTACCTTGATCAGCATCAGCTCGCGTTCGATGTGTGCACCGTCGGTCAGGTCCACCACTTTCACCACCTCGATCAGGCGGTTCAGATGCTTCGTGATCTGTTCGATCACGTCGTCGGAGCCAATGGAAACGATGGTGAGCCGCGACAGCGATTGGTCTTCGGTCGGCGCCACCGTCAAGGTTTCGATGTTGTAGCCGCGTGCGGAAAACAGACCGACCACGCGCGACAGCGCGCCCGGTTCGTTCTCCAGCAGGACGGAAATGATGTGTCTCATGTTCGCTTCTTCCAGAATGTGTCCGTGTCGATTCACTCGCGCCGCGCGCCGCCGCGTGCCGCACCGCCCTTCGTGAAGGCGGCCGCATCGGGCTCAAGCGCGCGTCGCGCCGTTACAGATCTTCCGATCCGAGCAGCATCTCGGTGATGCCCTTGCCGGCCTGTACCATCGGCCAGACGTTTTCGGTCGGATCGGTCTGGAAGTCGAGAAACACGGTGCGATCCTTCAGGCGCAGCGCTTCCTTCAGCGCCGGCTCCACATCCGAGGTCTTTTCGATCCGCATGCCGACATGGCCGTACGCTTCGGCGAGCTTCACGAAATCGGGCAGCGCATCCATGTACGAATGCGAATAGCGCTTGCTGTATTCGATCTGCTGCCACTGGCGAACCATGCCGAGGTAGCGGTTGTTCAGCGAAATGATCTTCACGGGCGTGTCGTACTGCAGGCAGGTCGACAGTTCCTGGATGCACATCTGGATCGAGCCTTCGCCCGTGATGCACAGCACGTCGTCGTCCGGGTGCGCCATCTTGACGCCCATCGCTGCCGGCAGGCCGAAGCCCATCGTGCCGAGGCCGCCGGAGTTGATCCAGCGACGCGGCTTGTTGAAGCGGTAGAACTGCGCGGCCCACATCTGGTGCTGGCCGACGTCCGAGCACACGAACGCATTGCCGTCCGTCAGCTCCCACGCCTTCTCGACCACGTACTGCGGCTTGATGATCTCGCTTTCGCGGTCGAACTTCAGGCAGTCCTTCGCGCGCCAGCCCTCGATGTCCTTCCACCATTGCGCGAGCGCCTCGGTGTCGGGGCCATGCTCGGCCGTCTGCAGTTGCTCGATCAGCTCCTTCAGCACTTCCTTCACGTCGCCGACGATCGGGATGTCGACCTTCACGCGCTTCGAGATCGACGACGGGTCGATGTCGATGTGGATGATCTTGCGCGGACGCGACGCGAAGTGCGCCGGGTCGCCGATCACGCGGTCGTCGAAGCGGGCACCGATCGCGATCAGCACGTCGCAGTGCTGCATCGCCATGTTCGCTTCGTAGGTGCCGTGCATGCCGAGCATGCCGAGGAATTTCTTGTCCGACGCGCGATAGCCGCCGAGGCCCATCAGCGTGTTCGTGACCGGGTAGCCGAGCAGGTCCGCGAACTGGTTCAGTTCGCGCGACGCGTCGGCGAGGATGATGCCGCCGCCCGTGTAGATATAGGGACGCTTCGCCGTCAGCAGCAGCGACACGGCCTTGCGGATCTGGCCCGAATGGCCTTTCGTGACGGGGTTGTACGAACGCAGCGACACGCTCTTGACCGGCTCGTACTGGCACGGCGTCTTCGAGATGTCCTTCGGAATGTCGATCAGCACCGGGCCCGGACGGCCGGTGCGGGCGATATAGAACGCCTTCTTGACGGTTTCCGCGAGGTCGCGCACGTCCTTCACGAGGAAGTTGTGCTTCACGCACGGACGCGTGATGCCGACCGTGTCGCACTCCTGGAATGCGTCCTGGCCGATCGCGGCAGTCGGCACCTGACCGCTGATCACGACCATCGGGATCGAATCCATGTAAGCCGTCGCGATGCCGGTCACCGCGTTGGTGACGCCCGGGCCCGACGTCACGAGGCAGACGCCGACATTGCCGGTGGAACGCGCATACGCATCGGCTGCGTGCACGGCCGCCTGTTCATGGCGCACCAGCACGTGCTGAATCTTGTCCTGCTTGTAAAGCTCGTCGTAGATATAGAGAACCGAGCCGCCGGGGTAGCCCCAGATGAATTCGACGTTCTCGTCGGCCAGTGCCTTCATGAGCACGGTGGCGCCGATGGAGTCGCTATCGGGAGGGGAAAGGGGTTCCGACGTGGAGAATTCCGCGCTGGGCATGTTCATTTTGACCTTTCGAATTTTCGGCAAAAAATTGATCGGGTGCTCTCTGCCGGGCTTGTGGCTCGGGTTCAAGCGGCGCGTCCAGTTTGAAGGGCGGGCTTCTTGGGCCAGCCTCAAATGAGACCATCACTTCATGTTGCGAATCGCTGACGATAGCGGGTCGTGATTAGGTCGTCAAGCAAAATATCCCGCACCGCATCATGCGCGCCGCCCGGCACCCCACCGCCGCGGCTCGCGCGCAACGCGCGGCGCCCAACCCGGTGCCAACCAGAGCGAAAATTTGTTAGCATCCGCGGGTTTTACGAAATTTTTCGACCTTTTACACCACGCAGCGGCCCGCAGCGCATACCTTCACGGAATGGCATCAGACAAGGAACTCGCCGACTTTCTGGCGGGCGTCGAAAGGCGCGCGTTCAAGCAGGCTGCGTACGCGGTGCGTGACGACGATGCGTCGCTCGACATCGTGCAGGACGCGATGATCAAGCTGACCGAAAAATACGGCGACCGGCCGGCGGCCGAGCTGCCGCTGCTTTTTCAGCGGATCCTGCAGAACGCGATCCACGACTGGTTCCGCCGGCAGAAGGTCCGCAACACCTGGGTCACGCTCTTCTCGTCGCTGAACAACACCGACGACGAAGACTTCGACCCCCTCGAAACGCTCGAATCCGCGAACGACAACGCGGGCGTCGAGAGCAGCGAGCACCGCCTCGAAAGAGAGCAGGTTCTGGCCCTGATCGACGAAGAAATCCAGAAACTTCCGGCGCGTCAACGGGAAGCGTTCCTGATGCGTTATTGGGAAGATATGGATGTCGCCGAGACTGCCGCCGCAATGGGGTGCTCCGAAGGCAGCGTCAAGACGCACTGCTCACGAGCCACCCACACCCTGGCGCAAGCGCTCAAGGCCAAAGGAATCACGCTATGAGCTCCGCTCCCGCAAACCGAGAACACGAATTCGCGCTGAAGGTGCGCCGCGCGCTGGACGAGCGCGCGGCCGCACTGCCTGCCGCGACCACCGATCGGCTGGCCGTCGCCCGCCGGGCTGCGCTCGCGCGCAAGAAGCCCGAGCCCGCGACCGCGCCGGTGTTCGTGCCGGCCTTCGCCGGCGCGGCCGGTGCCTACGGCCCGGCGCCCACGAGCCGCCCGCAGGCCGGCCGCCCGTACGCGTCGTTCGCGCGCCGCCTGCTGCGCGCGTGGCCGCTCGCACTGCTGCTCGCGGGGCTCATCGGCATCGCCTACTGGGAAGACATGCAGCGCACCGCCGAACTCGCCGACATCGACGCGGCGATGCTCAGCGACGACCTGCCGCTCAACGCGTATCTCGATCACGGGTTCAACGCGTATCTTTCGCACGCTCGCTAACAGACAATAACGAGGGGATCGCACGGGTGAGTCAGAAGCGCGGCCTGGCCGTATTTTTCGGATGCGTGATCGCGATCGCCGTTTCCTACGTCGCCACGTATTCGCGATTCCACCCGCCCCCCGCGACGACTACCGTCGCGGCTACCAGCCCTGCAGCGCCCGCATCGGCCGCGACCGGGCTGACCGCCGACCTCCCGCCGCTGCCACTGCCGCTGCCGGCCGCCACCGGTCCGCTGTCGTGGGCGCGCCTCACGCCGGCGCAGCACGCGGCACTCGCACCGTTCGCCGACCAGTGGGACGGCTTCAGCGACGCCCGCAAGCGAAAATGGCTGAAGATCGCGTCGCGTTTCGCGAAATTGACGCCGGATGACCAAAAACGCCTGCAGGACCGGATGTCCGAATGGGCGCGGATGACGCCCGAGCAGCGCCGCGTCGCGCGCGAGAACTACCAGAGCGCGAAGGAGCTTTCCGCGCAGGCGCGCGAGCGCGCGTGGAAGGCCTACCAGCAACTCCCCGAGGAACAGAAGGAACGTCTCGCGGCCGCCGAGCGCCGCCGCCGGCCGAGCGTCGTCAGCGCGCCGCCGACCGTCGCCGACCGTGACGTTCGCCGCCTCGTCAATTCGCACGAGCACCCGGCAAGCGGTGCAGCCCCCGCACCGGCGCCCGCCTCGGCCAGCGCCTCCGTGCCGCCGGTGCCCGCGTCGTCGACGGCCGGCGCCGCGTCGGTGCCCGCTGCGGCGGCACCGGTGTCGCCCGCCGACGCGCCTTCGCTGTTCAGGGGCTCCTGAGCGGCCGTGGCGAACGCCCGCGCACCCGAGACTCCGGCCGCCGCGCCGTCGGTGCGGCGGCGCCTCGCCGCGCTGCTCTACGAAGGCGTGCTGCTGTTCGGCGTCGTGTTCTTCGCGGGGCTCGCGTTCAGTCTCGCGACGCAGCAGCGCAACGGCCTCGTCCATCACAACCTGCTCGCCGCGTGGATCGCGCTCGTCGTCGGCGCGTACTTCGTCTGGTTCTGGACCCACGGCGGCCAGACGCTGCCGATGAAGACCTGGCGGCTGCGGCTCGTATCGTCGAGCGGCCGGCCGCTGAGTGCCGGCCATGCGCTCGTGCGCTATGCGCTCGGCTGGCTGTGGTTCCTGCCGCCGCTCGCGCTGCATCCGCTCCTCGGCCTGTCGGTGCCGGTCACGCTGGCGCTCACCGCCGCGTGGATCGTCGCGTGGGCCGGCGCCGCCCGGCTGCATGCCGGCCGCCAGTTTCCGCACGACCGGATCGCGCGCACGCGCGTCGTCGCCACGCCGCGCTGACGCGCCGCATTCGCCAGACGAAATCAGTTCGCCCAAGCCTTTCCCGCGTCGCCCGACGCGCCTGCCGGACAACCACCGATCGTTCGGTGCGGCAGATTACACAACGGCTTTCATTCACTGCTAAACACGCTGCATAGGTCGTAATAAGAACGTCTCGTGACTGTCACGGCACAGTCACGCCCGCATGGCGGAATGCCGGTAATGTCAACCGGCGCGAGTCATGCATGGGCCAGAAACCGTCCGCGACCTCCCTGTTCCGTCACCCGCTCGGCGCTCGCGCCGCCACCGCTTTCCTGTCCGGCTCGGGCGCAACCGATGGCCTGGCGTCGCAAGAACCACCTGCCGTACACGCCACGCGGCACGACGACCCCGACCCGTCCGCGCATCGCTACCGCACCATCTGGCTGTCCGACATCCACCTCGGCTCGAGCGGGTGCCAGGCGCCGTACCTGCTCGACTTCCTGCGTCACAACGATTCGGAATACCTGTACCTCGTCGGCGACATCATCGACGGCTGGCAGTTGAAGAAAGGCTGGTACTGGCCGCAGGCGCACAACGACGTCGTGCAGAAGATCCTGCGCAAGGCGCGCAAGGGCACGCAGGTCGTCTACATCCCCGGCAACCACGACGAAGGCGCGCGGCAGTTCTGCGACCTCGCGTTCGGCGATATCCAGGTGCGCGGCGAGGCGTTCCACACGACGCTCGCGGGCAAACGTTTGTGGATCGTGCACGGCGACCTGTTCGACGGCGTGATCCAGCACGCGAAATGGCTCGCGTATCTCGGCGACACGCTCTACACGCTGATCCTCGTGCTGAACCGCTGGTTCAACCGGATCCGCAGCCGGCTCGGATTCCAGTACTGGTCGCTGTCGCAGTATCTGAAGCACCAGGTCAAGAACGCGGTCAACTTCATCTCGCAATTCGAGACCGTGATGACCGACGAGGCGCGCCGCCGCGGCTGCGACGGCGTCGTGTGCGGTCACATCCACAAGGCGGAGATCCGCGACATCGACGGCGTGCTGTACTGCAACGACGGCGACTGGGTCGAAAGCCTGTCCGCGCTCGTCGAAACGATGGAAGGCGAACTGAAGATCGTCTACTGGACGGTGATGCGCACCGCACCGTCGGAGACCACGTCGCGCAAGGCCAAGGCCACTGCCTGACACAACCCTACTTACAGGACAATGCCGCGATGAAGATCATGATCGTCACCGACGCGTGGGAACCGCAGGTCAACGGCGTCGTGCGCACGCTGAAGAGCACCTCGCGCGAACTCACTGCGCTCGGCCACCGCGTCGAACTGCTGACGCCGCTGGAATTCCGCACGGTACCCTGCCCGACCTACCCCGAGATCCGCCTGTCGATCCTGCCGTACCGCAAGCTGCGCGCACGGATCGACGCGTTCGCGCCCGACGCGCTGCACATCGCGACCGAAGGCCCGCTCGGCCTCGCCGCGCGACGCTATGCGCGTTCGCGCAAACTGCCGTACACGACCGCGTATCACACGCGCTTTCCGGAATACGTGCAGGCGCGCTTCGGCATTCCGCTGGCCGCGACCTACCGCTTCCTGCACTGGTTCCACGGCCCGTCGCTCGCGGTGATGGCGCCGACGCCGGTCGTCAAGGAAGACCTCGAGAAGTTCGGCTTCACGAACGTCGTGCTGTGGACCCGCGGCGTTGATCTCGACATCTTCCGCCCGATGGAGTCGAAGGTGCTCAACACCGCGCGGCCGATCTTCCTGTACGTGGGCCGTGTCGCGATCGAAAAGAACGTCGAGGCGTTCCTGCGTCTCGACCTGCCCGGCTCGAAGTGGGTCGCGGGCGAAGGCCCCGCGCTCGCGGAACTGAAGTCGCGCTATCCGGAGGCGAACTATCTCGGCGTGCTGTCACAGGCCGAACTCGCGAAGGTGTATGCTGCGGCCGACGTGTTCGTGTTCCCGAGTCGCACCGACACGTTCGGCCTCGTGCTGCTCGAGGCGCTCGCGTGCGGCACGCCGGTTGCCGCGTATCCCGTCACGGGCCCGATCGACGTGCTCAGCGGCGGCGACGCCGGCGCGATGCACGAGGACCTGCAGGAAGCCTGCCTCGAAGCGCTGAAGATCGAACGCACGACCGCGCGCGCGTGGGCGGAACGCTTCTCGTGGCGCGCGGCGTCCGAGCAGTTCGCATCGCATCTGAAGCCGCTGCCGAAAACCGCGTACTCGCCAGCCGAAGGTGCCGCCGTTTGAAACGAGACCTGAACGACAAGACCCCGCCCCCCGCCGCAACGCAGCAACGGCACCGCCCGTTCGACGAGGAGGAGCCGCATGGCGACACGGACGCGCACGCGTCCGAGCCGCTCGGCCCCGACGATCAACTGACGCCGCTGCCGCCGAATCCGTACAAGCGCCACCGCGGCATCACGCGCGCATGGTACGCACTCAAGCATTCGCTGAACGGCTTTCGTGTCGCGATCCGCGAGGAGAGCGCGTTTCGCCAGGAGCTCACGCTCGCCGCGCTGATGCTCCCGATCGGCGCGTTCGCGCCGGTGCCGGCCGCATCGCGCGCGCTGCTGATCGCCTCGGTGCTGCTGGTGCTGATCGTCGAACTGCTGAACTCGAGCGTCGAGGCCGCGATCGACCGCATTTCGCTCGAACGCCACGAACTCTCCAAGCGCGCGAAGGACCTGGGCAGCGCGGCCGTGACGGTCGCGCTGTTCGCGTGCGTGACGACCTGGAGCTTCGTGCTCGGCCCGGCCGTCGCGCGCTGGCTCGGCTTCTAGCCGGCTGCCCGCCGCGCGCGTTGCGCATCGCCCGCGTGCGGCGCTGCACCATCCGTCGCACGGGGCCGCGATCACGAAATGCGCCCGATGTGGCGAAACCCCGGTTTATAATCGTCCGCCAGACATAGAACAGCAACCCGCGCCGGACGAATCCCGCAGCATCGATTGCAGCGCCCGCCAGTCCGGCACACACAGGGCCGGACGACATGGAAGCGAAACCTCCCCGCCGCACCCGCGAACGGATTCTCGAGTTGTCGTTGAAACTCTTCAACGAGATCGGCGAGCCGAACGTCACGACCACGACGATCGCCGAGGAAATGGAAATCAGTCCAGGCAACCTGTACTACCATTTCCGCAACAAGGACGACATCATCAACAGCATCTTCGCGCAGTTCGAGCAGCAGATCGAACGGCGGCTGCGCTTTCCCGAAGATCATCGTCCGACGATCGACGAAACCTGGTCGTACCTGCAGTACATGGCCGATTTCATGTGGACCTACCGGTTCCTGTATCGCGACCTCAACGACCTGCTCGCCCGCAACCGCACGCTCGAGACGCACTTCAAGCAGATCATCAGCCACAAGGTGCGCTTCGCGCGCGAGATGTGCGAGCTGCTCGTGTCCGACGCCGAGATGGTCGCGACGCCCGCCGAGATCGAAGTCATCGCCACCAACATGGCCGTCATTTCGACGTACTGGCTGTCGTATCAGTACGTGATGCATCCGCGCAAGTACAACGACCAGGACGCGATTCGCGAGGAACTGCACCAGGTCAGCATGCACGTGATCTCCGTGATGGCGCCGTACCTGCGCGGCCGTTCGCGCCAGTTGTTCGACGACCTGGTCTCCGGCAAGCTGCCGAAGCGCCAGTTCACCGACTACCTGCCGCCGCGCGACGGGTCGCCGCGCCCCGCCGGCGGGCCGGTCGCCGTTGGGCAGGCCCCCGCCAAGGATTCCAAGCAATGAAGGCAGTCTGCGTTTACTGCGGCTCGTCGTCCGGCGTGCGGCCCGTCTATGCCGACGCCGCGCGCGCATTCGGCCGCGCGCTCGTCGGTGCGGGCCTGACGCTCGTGTACGGCGGCGGCCGTGTCGGCCTGATGGGCGTGATCGCCGACGAAGTGATGGCGGCCGGCGGCCGCGCGGTCGGCGTGATCCCCGAACTGCTCGTCGACAAGGAAGTCGGCCATACGGGGCTGTCGGAACTGCACGTCGTGCCCGACATGCACCACCGCAAGAAAATGATGGCCGATCTCTCGGACGCGTTCGTCGCGATGCCCGGCGGCGCCGGCACGCTCGAGGAGCTCTTCGAGGTCTACACGTGGGCGCAGCTCGGCTATCACCGCAAGCCCGTCGCGCTCTACAACATCGATTCGTTCTACGATCCGCTGATCGCGCTGCTGCGTCATACGGTCGACGAGGGTTTCATGCGCCCGGCCTATTTCGACGCGCTGTGCGTCGATTCGGAACCGGTCGAACTGATCGAGCGGCTGCGCCGCTATCAACCGCCCGCCCGCGACAAGTGGGCGCCCGACGCAGCGAAGTAACCATCCCCGGGAGCCGCACGCGATGACCGCACCGTCCGGCCGCAAGGCCGTCCTCGTCACCGGCGCGAGCCGCGGCATCGGCCGCGCGACCGCCGTGCTCGCGGCCGAACGCGGCTGGGACGTCGGCATCAACTACGCGCGCGACGCGGCGGCAGCCGAACGCACCGCGCAGGCCGTCCGCGATGCGGGCGGCCGTGCGTGCGTCGTCGCGGGCGACGTCGCGAACGAAGCCGACGTCGTCACGATGTTCGACACCGTCGCGGCCGCGTTCGGACGCCTCGACGCGCTCGTCAACAACGCGGGCATCGTTGCGCCGTCGATGCCGCTCGCCGACATGCCGGCCGACCGGCTGCGGCGGATGTTCGACACCAACGTGCTCGGCGCGTACCTGTGCGCGCGCGAAGCCGCGCGCCGGCTGTCCACCGACCGCGGCGGCCAGGGCGGCGCGATCGTCAACGTCTCGTCGATCGCCTCGCGGCTCGGCTCGCCGAACGAATACGTCGACTACGCGGGCTCGAAAGGCGCGGTCGATTCGCTGACGATCGGTCTTGCAAAGGAACTCGGCCCGCACGGCGTGCGCGTCAACGCGGTGCGCCCCGGCCTGATCGAGACCGAAATCCACGCGAGCGGCGGCCAGCCGGGCCGTGCTGCCCGCCTCGGCGCGCAGACGCCGCTCGGCCGCGCGGGCGAAGCGCACGAAATCGCCGAAGCGATCGTCTGGCTGCTCGGCGACGCGGCGTCCTACACGACGGGCGCCCTGCTCGACGTCGGCGGCGGCCGGTAACCGCACGCGCGGCACATCAAAACCGTCACCCGAAGCGACCAGTCGTCACGGCGCCACAAATCTCCACAATTTCGTGACGGTTTCAGTAAACATTCGTAACAGTTCCGTGATTTACTAGCGGCCAGCCAGACAGGCGCCGTAAACGCCTGTTTTCTTGCCACCATGATGTGGCCCTTATCGGTCCGGCCCATGTCGCCGAACCGGCTCGACTCGACCCGAGATCTTTTCCATGCCTGGAACCGCAGCGCCCGGCCGGCGACGCACGTCGGTGCCCGCTCCGGCCCCGCACACCCGTTCAACCGCCGACGCCGACCTTACCGCGACGCTTGAAGCCGCCGGCACGCCCGTCATGGCCGTGACCGCAGCGACCAGCACCGCGCGCGACCGCTCGCTCCTGCTCGGCTGGCGCGCGTGGCTGCTCGCCGCTGCGCTGGTCTGCGCGTATGTGCTGCCCGGCGTGCTCGGCCACGATCCGTGGAAACAGGACGAAACCTACACGTTCGGCATCATCCAGCACATGCTCGAGACCGGCGATTTCGTCGTGCCGACCAATGCCGGCCTGCCGTTCATGGAAAAACCGCCGCTTTACGCGTGGGTCGCGACCAGCCTCGCGTGGCTGCTGCAGCGCGTGATGCCGCTGCACGACGCGGCACGGCTCGCGAGCGCGCTGTTCGCCGTACTCGCGTTCGGCTTCATCGCGCGCGCGGCGCGCATCGCCAACCGCGCGGACAACTGGTTCGACCTGCGTGTGATCGGTCCCGTCGTGCTGAGCGCGGGCACGCTCGTCGTCATCAAGCACATGCACGACATGATGACGGACGTCGCGCTGTTCGCCGGCACGGCAATGGGCTTCTGCGGGCTGCTCGAACTCGTGATGCGGCACGTCGCGCACGCGCAGCAGATGCGGCACGGGCTGCCGGTCCGGCCGTCGGGCCGCTGGGCCGCGCCGATCTTCGGCGCGGGCGTCGGCATCGCGCTGATGGCGAAGGGGCTGTTCGTGCCGCTCGTGTTCGCGGCCACGCTCGTCGGCGCGCTGGTGCTGTACCCGGCCTGCCGCACCCGCTCGTTCGCGCGCGCACTCGGCGTCGCCGCGCTCGTGTTCGCGCCGTTCGCGCTGATCTGGCCGACCGCGCTGTTCCTGCGTTCCGAGACGCTGTTCATGACGTGGTTCTGGGACAACAACGTCGGCCGCTTCTTCGGCTTCTCCGTCCCCGAACTCGGCGCGGAAAACGACAAGCCCTTCTTCATCCTGCGTGCGTTCCTGCTCGTCGGCTTCCCGGTCGCGCCGCTCGCGATCGTCGCGCTCGCGCGCGGTGCGTGGCGCGACTGGCGCACGCCGCGCATCGCGCTGCCCGTGCTGTTCGCCGGCGTCGGGCTCGTGGTGCTGCAGGTGTCCGCAACGTCGCGCCAGCTCTACATCCTGCCGTTCTTCGCGCCGCTCGCGCTGGTCGCCGCGCAGGCGATCGAACGCATTCCGCGCACGCTGCATCTCGCGTGGGATTACTTCAGCCGCGTGCTGTTCGGTACGGCCGCCGCACTCGCCTGGGGCATCTGGGCAGTAATGGCCGATCCGGCCGCGTCGCGCGCAGATCTCGCGCTGCTCGGCCGCTGGCTGCCGCTCGACTGGACGATGCCGATCGAGCCCGCGCTTGTGGTCGGTGCGCTCGCGCTGACGGTCGGCTGGCTGACGCTGCTGCCGAAGCTGCGCACGACGGGCCTCTGGCGCGGCGCGCTGTCGTGGGGCGCCGGCGCAGTCGTCGCGTGGGGGCTCATCTATACGCTGCTGCTGCCGTGGCTCGACGTCGCGAAGAGCTACCGCTCGGTGTTCGACGACCTGAACGCGCATCTCGCGCTCGAATGGAACGACGGCGACTGCATGGCGAGCCTGCACGGGCTCGGCGAATCGGAAGCGCCGATGCTGTACTACTTCTCCGGCATCCAGCACACGCCGATCGACGACGCGAAGACGACGCGCTGCACGTGGATGATCGTCCAGGGCGTGCGGGCCGTCGATCCGGCGCCAGGCAGCGAATGGAAACTGTTCTGGACGGGCGCGCGCCCGGGCGACAACGAAGAACTGCTGCGCGTCTACGTGCGCACGCCCGAACAGCACCTGCAGTGACGCAGGACGGCGCGACGCGCCGTCTTGCCCGACTTCATCTCCGGCAAAAAGGTTGAGACCGGCCGCCCGAGCAGCGCGCAGGCTCCTCCATGCGATACGCCGCACCGCCGGCCAGTTTCGCCGATCGCCAACGCAACCGCGCGAATCTGCGGGCTTGCCCCCTCCTCGTCACTCACGCGACCGCCCGGACCATCAGAACGACGAACCGGGTTCGCGAAGAAACGCCGTCTCCACATCGGTCGACTCACGGCCGAGAATCGCGTTCCTGTGCGGAAAGCGGCCGAAGCGCTCGACCACGGCCGCATGCCGCAACGCGAAGCAGTGATAACTCTCGCACCCTGCCTCGCCGCGAATGCCCGCGCACAGGCGCACGGCCTCGCGCTGGCTCTCGATCGACTCGTCGTGCTCGAACGGCAGATACGCGAACGCGCGGTGATGGCCGCTCGGCAGTTGCGCATCCCAGCCGGCCGCGACGACGCGGCGTGCGAGCGCGAGCGCCTTCGGATCGGCGGCAAACGCGCGCGGCGTGCCGCGATGGATGTTGCGCGAGAACTGGTCGAGCACGACGATCAACGCAAGCGCACCCTCCGGCGAACCGGCCCAGTGATCGCATGCGCCGTCGCACGCGGCGTCGAGCAGCGCGCCGTAGCGCGTGCGCAGCACGTCGTCGAACGCCGCGCCGCCGTTGAACCAGATCTTGCGTTCCTGCCCGAATTCGGCCGAGCCCGGTTCGCCGAACCAGAAATCCAGAATCTCGCGCGCTTGCGGATCCAGCGCCGCCGCGCCCGCCGCCCCGGTGTCGATCGTCATGCAAACTCCAGTACGAGGCGCCGCGTTCGCGCGCTCTTCTTTTCAAGTTTCGCGACGCGCAGGTCGCCGATTTCCGACGTGTTGCGCACGTGCGTGCCGCCGCACGGCTGCAGGTCGACCTGCTCGATGCGCAGCAGCCGCACGCGGCCGAGGCCCATCGGCGGCTTCACGCTCATCGTGCGCACGAGTTCGGGCCGCTCGGCCATCTCGTCGTCGGTAATCCATTCGGTCGTGACCGGATGCGCGCCGGCGACCAGGCCGGCGAGGCGCCGCTCGACGTCGTCGCGGTCGATCGCTTCGGACGTCGCGAAATCGAGCCGCACATAGTCGGCCGTCACGCTGCAGCCGTCGACCGCGTACGGCAGCACCGCGCACATCAGGTGCGCGGCCGTATGCAGGCGCATGTGCCGGTAGCGGCGCAGCCAGTCGATCTCCGCGACCACGCGTGTGCCGGGCACGAGCGTCGCGACGCGCGCCTCCTGCCCCGGTGCAGGCACGTGCAAGGCGTCGTCGGGCGTCGCGCCGTCGAACCTTGCCTTGCGGGTATCAGCGATCCCGATCGTGCTGCCGTCGGGCAGGGTCAGCGTGCCGGTGTCGCCGGCCTGGCCGCCGCCGAGCGGATAAAACACGGTGCGGTCGAGCCGGATGCCGTCGTCGCCGACGGCCTGAACGATCGCGTCGCACCGTGTGAGGTACGCGTCTTCGCGAAACAGCGCTTGTGTCGTCATCGGGCGAGCCTCGTATCGATTGCGGGAAACGGCCAGTGTCGCGCCGCGCGGCGCGCGCGCCCAGACGCAGATCGTCCCGCGCGCGGGCAGCGGCGTACCGGTCGATCAACCGGGCCGGTTGCGCATCCAGTCGGCCGTGTCGTAGAACGAATGCATGAGCCGCTCGCGCAGCGGCTCGGGCAGCCCGACATCCTCCATCGCCCACGCCATGCAGCGCAGCCACTGGTCGCGCTCGACCGATGCGATCGGGAACGGCAGGTGCCGCGCGCGCAGCCGCGGATGGCCGAACCGGTCGATGTAGTGGTCGGGGCCGCCGAGCCAGCCGCACAGGAACCAGAACAGCTTGTCGCGCGAACCGTCGAGCGATGCCGGGTGCAGCGCGCGAATCTGCGCGAACTCGGGCTCGAGGTCCATCAGGTCGTAGAAGCGGTCCACCATTTCGCGCACGCGGGCTTCGCCGCCCACGAGCTCGAACGCCGTCGGCTGCGACGGCGCATCGTCATTCACATCGGTCATACGGATAGTCGGAAAACGGGATCTTCGGGGCCGCCGGCGACACTCATGCGTCGCGCAGCGACTGCAGCGCGGGGCGCCGCAACACATTATGCAGGCTCAGCCAGCCGGCCGCACCGGCGCACGCGACGCCGGCCGCGATGCCGGCCGGCACGAGCCACGGATCGACGGCGAGCCGGAAATCGAACACGCGCGACGCGAGCACCCAGCCGACCGCGATCGCGCCCGCCGACGCCAGCGCGCCGGACAGCGCGCCGACCACGACGAATTCCGCGCGCTGCACCGCATTGACCTGCGCGCGCGACGCGCCGAGCGCGCGCAGCAGCGCGGCCTCGCGCACCCGCTCGTCGCGCGAGCCGGCGAGCGCCGTGTACAGCACGAGCACGCCGGCCGCCAGCGTGAACGCGAACAGGAACTGCACCGCGCCGACCACCTGCAGCATCATCCGCTGCAGTTGCGCGAGGATCGGCGCGACGTCGATCGCGGTCAGGTTCGGGTAGCGCGCAATCAGCGGATCGAGCAACGCGGCGTCGGATGCAGGCAGATGGAAGCTCGTGAGGTAGACGGCCGGGAAATCCTTCAGCACCTGCGGCGGCATCAGCACGAAGAAGTTGACGCGAAACGTGCCCCAGTCGAGCTTGCGCACGCTCGTGATCGGCGCGTCGACCGTCAGCCCCGTCACGTCGAAGCGCAGCGTGTCGCCCGGCTTCACGTTCAGCATCTTCGCGAGGCCGGCCTCGATCGAGATCTGCGGCGCGGCCGCGGTGCCGAACCAGTCGCCTGCGACGATCCGGTTGTCGGACGGCAGCTCGGTCGTATACGACAGGTTGAACTCGCGGTCGACGAGCCGGCGCGCCTCGTCGGACGGGTACGCGTCCGGATTCACCGGCTTGCCGTTGATCGCGACGAGGCGGCCGCGCACCATCGGCGCGGGCACCGCGTCGCGCACGCCGTGCGCGGCCAGATAGGCCGCGACGTCGTCGCGCTGGTCGGGCTGGATGTCGATCAGGAACTGGTTCGGCGCATCGGGCGGCGTCGATTGCCGCCAGCCCGCGACGAGGTCGTTGCGCGTGATCGCGATCAGCAGCAGGCACATCAGGCCGAGCGCGAGCGCGGTGATCTGCAGCGCGCTGGCCGTGCCGCGCCGGTGCAGCGACGCGAGCGCATAGCGCCAGCCGACGCCCGCGGCCACGCGCGCGTTGCGCACCGCGCGCGCGGCGGCGAACAGCACGAGCCGCGCGATCAGCGCGAAACCGACCAGCGCGCCGGCGAAGCCGCCCGCGACGATCAGGCCGAGCTTCAGGTCGCCGGCGGCCGCGATCAGCAGCCCTGCGAACAGCACGACGCCGACCGCATACGCGGCCCACGCGGTGCGCGACGCATCGCCCCATTCGCGGCGCAGCACGCGCACCGGCGGCACGCGCGTGAGCGGCACGAGCGGTGGCAGCGCGAAGCCGAGCAGCAGCACGAGCGCGGCCCCCACGCCGATGAGCGCCGGCCACAGCGTGGGCGGCGGCAGCACGACTTCGATCAGGCCGCCGAGCGCGGCCAGCAACGCCCAGTGGCCGCCGTAGCCGAGCACCGCGCCCGCGGCGCCCGACACGATCCCGATACCGACGAATTCGAGCGCGAACAGTGCGCCGAGCGTGCGGCGGCTCACGCCGAGGCAGCGCATCGTCGCGCAGCCGTCGAGATGGCGCCGCATGTAGCGCTGCGCGGCCATCGCGATCGCGACCGCCGCGAGCAGCGCGGTCAGCAGCGCGACGAGCGTCAGGAAATGGCGCGCGCGATCCAGCGTCTGCCGCACCTGCGGCTGGCCTTCCTGCAACGACTCGAGACCGACGCCGCGCAGCTTCCCGCCATCGACGCGCTCGTGCGCATAGGTTTCGAAGCGCGCGACGGCCTGCGCATCGCCGGCGACCAGCAGCCGGTACGTGACGCGGCTGCCGTAACCCGTGAGCCCCGTCGCGGCGAGTTCGTCCGCGCGCATCATCAGCCGCGGCGAAAAATTGACGAACGAAAAGCCGCGATCGAGTTCGCGGGAGATCGACGCTGCGACCGTGAACGTGCGCAGCCCGACACGCACCGTATCGCCCGCCTTCAGGTGCAGCGCGTCGAGCAGCGCGGGGTCGGCCCACACGGTGCCGGGTGCGGGAATCGCTGTCGCCTTGTGCGCGGCGGCGGCGCCGGCCGGCAGGATCTCGACCGCACCGCGCAGCGGATATCCGGGCGACACGGCCTTCACGGCCGCGAGGCGCGCGGGCGCTGCGTCGGCCGTCTGCCCGCCCGCGGCGGACGCGATCATGCTCGGGAAAATCGCGGTCGTCGCGGTACGCAGGCCGAGCGCGCGGGCCTGACGGTCGAACGACGGATCGACGGGACGGTCGGCGCGCACGACGAAATCCGCGCCGAGCATCTGGCGCGCGTCGCGCTCGAGCCCCTGGCGCAGCCGGTCGGCGAGAAAGCCGACGCTCGTCAGTGCCGCGACCGCGAGCACCAGTGCGAGTACGAGCAGCGTCAACTCGCCCGCGCGCCAGTCGCGCGCGGTCATCCGTGCGGCCTGGCGGATCAGGTCGCGCAGGCCGAAGCGGCCGGCATGCGCGGGCATGTCATGGCCGGGTTGCCCGGCCGGCGGCTGCGCCGCGTGTTGCAGCCCCTTCAATCGCGCTTACCCCCGATCGAGTTGAGCCGCGACACCATGTGGTTCGCCATCCCGCGAAAACCGCCCGACACGCCGCGCCACAGGCGCGGCAGCGCCCAGGCCGAAGCGGCGACGAAGGCCGCGAGCAGCACGAGGAACGCGAGCGGGACGAAGAATGCGAGCGCGAGCCCGCCGACCACGAGGCCGTCCTCGGTCGACGACGCAACCCAGTTCGAAATCGGTTCGGGAGACAGGTTGATCAGCGCGCGCGTACCGGCCTTCGCCACGTGCGCGGCGCCGGCGAGCGAACCGCCTGCAAGGCCCGCGACCGCGAGCACGGTCGGATCGGCATGGCCGAGCGCGCCGGCTGCGAGCACGGCGCCGGCCGGGATGCGGATGAAGGTATGCACGGCATCCCACAGCGAGTCGAACGCGGGGATCTTGTCGGCAAGGAATTCGGTGACGGTGAGCACGGCGGCGGCGCCGATGACCCACGGCGACATCAGGACGGCCAGCGTGTCGGGCAGGTGGAGCCAGCCGACCCGCGCCAGCACGCCGGCGATCAGCACCGTCAGGTACAGGCGCAGCCCGCTCGCCCACGCGAGCCCCGCGCCGAGCGAAATGGCTTCGATCATGGCCCTCTCCTTGCACTTTCCGTGCGCTTTGCCGATCGATCGGATCGGGTCGGTCAGACCGGCCGCGCGGCGCGTGGCGACCGGCGCCGCAGGCCGCGAACGGCACAACGACATTCAGGCCCGAATGCGTTCCATTATAGACAGGCTAACCGGGCAGCCGGCGCAATTCCGCAGTGCAGTGCCCGGGCGCAGCGCGTCCGGGACTCCGTCGTCAGGCGGCCGACGACAGCTTGAGGCCGATCAGCCCGGCGACGATCAGCGCAGCGCTCGCGACGCGCGCGACGGTCAGCGCCTCGCCCATCATCACGATGCCGAACACGAACGCGCCGACCGCGCCGATGCCCGTCCACACCGCGTACGCGGTGCCGAGCGGCAACTGGCGCATCGCGACCGCGAGCAGCCCGAAGCTGGCCAGCGCCGTCACGATCGTAAACACTGACGGGCCGAGCTTCGTGAAGCCGTCCGACGATTTCATGCCGGCCGCCCAGGCCACTTCCAGCAAACCGGCAATCAACAACAATACCCACGCCATCGCGACGTACTCCGGATCGGATGGGGCCGTCCCCGTTGAAGCGAATGACCCGGGGTCGTCCCCGGGCGGCGCCGAGTATAACAAGAGGCTTACGGACACGCCGGACGCGGCGCACGGCCGGCGGCCGATCCGGGGCAGGATCGGCCGGACCCGGTCAGTTCGGCATCAATTCGACACACGCTTCGGCGCGACGCCGCCGACGCAGCGGTCGTCGCGGTACAGCGCCCACTCCTCGCACACGCGGCCATCCTTGAACATGCACATCCCGACCTGTCCGCTCGGCAGGCTGCGGATCACGTGGCGACCGCCGAGCTTCTCGCAGTTGACCGACGCGGGATTGGCGAGCGCTGCCTGCGCGGGCGGCTGTTGCCCCGGCGGCAGCGGTTGGGCGAACGCGCCGGGCGCAGTCAGCGCCAGCGCACAGATGACGGCCAGACGGACGGACATTGCACGCTCCTCGTTTTTGTTCGCGGAACGGTCAGCATAACGGGGAATCCGCGGCCGGTGTGCAAGGCCGGCGCCGGCCGCACGACTGTCGCGCCGGCGCAACCCTGCCCGCGCGGCGTCACGCCGGCCCGGGCTGCCGCCGCCGCGCGATGCCCGTCACGCGGCGCCGACCAGCCGGTAGCCGACGCCCGTCTCGGTGACGATGTACTCGGGCTGTGCCGGGTCGCGCTCGAGCTTCTGGCGCAGGTGCGCCATGTAGATGCGCAGGTAGTGATGGCTCTCGACGTGCGACGGCCCCCACACGTCGCGCAGCAACTGGCGGTGCGTGAGCACGCGCCCCGCGTGCCGCACGAGCGTCGCAAGCAGCCGGTATTCGAGCGGCGTCAGATGCACGATCTCGCCGTCGCGCCACACCTGGCGCAGCGCGAGATCGACGGTCACGGTGCCGAAGCTCACCTTCGGCGTCTCGTTCGCGCCGCCCTGGTTGCGCCGACGCAGTTGCGCGCGAATCCGCGCGCGCAGTTCGGACACGCCGAACGGCTTGGTCAGGTAGTCGTCGGCGCCCGCGTCGAGCGCCGCGACCTTCTCCTCTTCCTGCGTGCGCGCGGACAGCACGATCACCGGCACCTCGGACCAGCCGCGCAGCTCACGGATCACGTCGAGGCCATCGGTATCGGGCAGGCCGAGGTCGACGATCACGAGATCGGGCTTGCGCGTCGCCGCGTCGATCAGCCCCTGCTTGCCCGTCTCGGCCTCGAACACGGCGATGTCCTCCTCCTCGAGCGCGGCACGCACGAAGCGGCGGATCTGCTTTTCGTCCTCGATCAGGACAACGGTCAGGCTGGGTTCACTCATGATCTGGCAATGGCTCGGATGGGGACGATGCGCCCGGCACGTCGGATTCGTCGTCGGGCACGGCGGGCGCCGCCGGCGGCGTCTCAACCGGCAGCGTGAACCAGAAGCGCGCGCCCGTCACGCGGCCGTCGGGCGCGGTGCGGTTGAGCGCGCCGATTCTACCGCCGTGCGCCTCGACGATCGCACGGCAGATCGCGAGGCCGAGCCCGATGCCCGGCGTCGCCGATTCCTTCTCGCCGCGCGTGAACTTGTCGAAGATCCGCGTTTCCATGCCGGCCGGCAAGCCCGGCCCGTAATCGTCGACGTGCACGCGCACGAACGGGTTCCCGTAGGGCAGCCCGTCGTCGGTCACGCGCTCCGCGCCGATGTCGAGCGGCGTGTCGGGCGGCGTGTACTTCGCCGCGTTCTCGAACAGGTTGGTGAACAGGCGTTCCATCAGCACCGCGTCCATCTGCAGCAGCGGCAGGTCGGCCGGCAGCGACACGCGCGCGGGATGGCGCGCGAGCACGCGCTTGCACGCGGCGAGCGCGGCGCCGACGGTTTCCTCGAGCAGCGACCACTGGCGCTTGAGCTGCAGGCTGCCGGCCTGCAGCCGCGCCATGTCGAGCAGGTTCGTGACGATGCCCGTCATCCGCAGCGCCTCGTCGTGGATCGCGTCGACGAGCTCTCCCTCGCGCTGCGCGAAGCGTTCGGCCGCCGCGGCGTCGCCGCCCTGCGCGGCCGCGCGCCCGTTCGCGAGCATCGACGAGAAGCCGACGATCGTCGTGAGCGGCGTGCGCAGGTCGTGCGAGATCGCCGACAGCAGCGAGTTGCGCAGCCGCTCGGATTCCATATTGACGAGCGCGTCGCGCGCGATCTCGACGTAGTGCACGCGTTCGAGCGCGAGCGCGATCTGCGCGGCGAATGCGTCGAGCATCCGCAGCTGTTCGGGCACCTCGAGCTCGCGCGGCTCGCGCGACACGACCGCGAGCACGCCGCGCGTGCGCATCGGCGCCTTCAGCGGCAGGTACAGCGCGGCCGTCGCGGGCAGCGTGTCGGTGCCGCGGCCGGCCGGCTTCTGCTGGTCGTACACCCACTGGCCGACGTCGCTGTCGAGATCGGCGCCCGTCAGCGTGACGGCCGCGTCGGGCTCCTCGATCTTCTGGCGCACCTTGTCCGCGCTGTCGGGCAGCAGGAACGCGACACGCGCGCGGAACACCTCGCCCACGTGGCGGCTGCCGATCTCGACGATCTGCTCGGTCGTCAGCGCCGCGCCCAGCTCGCGCGCCATCGCGTAGATCGCGCCGGTGCGGCGCTCGCGGCGCTGCGCGATGCTCGCCTCGCGCGTCAGCGTCGACGTCAGGTGACTGATCACGAGCGACGTCAGCAGCATCCCGAAGAAGGTCAGCAGGTATTGCGTGTCGCTGACCGAGAACGACATGCGCGGCGGCACGAAGAAGAAATCGAATGCGGCCACCGACAAGAACGACTGCAGCACGCCCGGGCCGCGCCCGAGCCGCACGGCCGAGAACACGACGCCGAGCAGGTACAGCATCACGAGGTTCGTGAGGTCGAGCCGCTCGGACACGACGTTTGCGACGACGGTGATCGCCGCGCAGATCGCGGCCGCGTACACGTAGTGCCGCGGCGGCGAACGGTGCGTGCCGAACTTCGCGAACGCATCGCGCCAGTCGCGCGCACGCGGGTCGAGCGGCGCCGCGCGCGCCTCGTCGCTCGCGGACGCGCGGATCAGCATCAGGTCGACGTCGCCGGCGCGTTCGGCGAGCTGCTCGCCGAACGGCCGCGCGAAGCGGCGCATGAGCCCGACCTTCGGCGAGCCGCCCGCGACGATCTTCGACACGTTGCGCACCTTCGCATAGCCGATCAGCGCGGCGACCGCGTCGCCGCCGGCGAGCGTGGCCGTTTCCGCGCCGAGTTCGGCCGCGAGCTTCAGCGCGTCGAGCGTGCGCTGCCGCTGCGCGTCGGGCAGCCGCTGCAGGCGCGGCGTCTCGACATACACGGCGATCCAGTCGGCCTTCAGGCTCGCGGCGAGCCGCGCGGCCGCGCGCACGAGCGTCGGCGCTTCGGCGCCCGGACCGACGCACACGAGCAGCCGCTCGCGCGCCTGCCAGATGCGCTGGATCGAACGGTCGGCGCGGTATTCGCGCATCTGCGCATCGACGCGATCGGCCGTGCGCCGCAGCGCCAGTTCGCGCAGCGCGATCAGGTTGCCCTTGCGGAAGAAGTTGCGCACCGCGCGCTCGGCCTGCTGCGCGAGATAGACCTTGCCGTCGCGCATTCGCTCGAGCAGTTCCTCGGCCGGCAGGTCGACGAGCGTGACTTCGTCGGCTGCGTCGAACACGCGGTCGGGCACCGTCTCCCACACGCGGATGCCGGTGATCGCGCCGACCACGTCGTTCAGGCTTTCGAGGTGCTGGACATTGACGGTCGTATAGACGTCGATGCCCGCGTCGAGCAGTTCGTAGACGTCCTGCCAGCGCTTCAGGTGCCGTGCGCCCTGCACGTTCGAATGCGCGAGTTCGTCGACGAGGATCAGTTGCGGCTGGCGCGCGAGCGCGCCGTCGAGATCGAATTCGGCGAGCGTGCGGCCGCGATAGTCGATGCGCGCGAGCGGCAGCACGTCGAGGCCGTCGAGCAGCGCGGCGGTTTCGCCTCGGCCGTGGGTTTCGACGATGCCGACGACGACGTCGACGCCGTCCTGCAGGCGCTGGCGCGCGGCCTGCAGCATCGCGTACGTCTTGCCGACGCCGGCCGATGCGCCGAAGAAGATCTTGAGCTGGCCGCGCCGCTGCTTTTCTTCGTCTCGCTGCAGCTTGTCGAGGAGTTGGTCTGGATCGGGACGGTTCATGCGTCAGGAAAGCGGAGCGCCCGGATGCGCGCGAGTACGAGCATTGTTGTTCCAAATCGCCGCAAAAGGCAAAGACGGCGCATGCGCCGTCGGGAAAATGCGCGTCCGGCGCGGCTCGAGCCGTGCCGGGCACCGGTTGCCGGGCCTGAAGCCCGGATGCACGATCAGTGCGCGGCCTGCGCCGCGTCGAGCGCGAGGTTCAGCTTCAGCACGTTCACGCGCGGCTCGCCGAGCACGCCGAACTGGCGGCCCTTCGTGTTCGCGGCAACGAGCTGCGCGACCGCGTCGGGCGCCAGGTTGCGCGCCTTCGCGACCCGCTCGACCTGGTATGCGGCGGCGGCCGGCGTGATCTCCGGATCGAGGCCGCTCGCCGACGCCGTCACGAGGTCGACCGGCACGGGCTTCGACATGTCGGTGCCGGCATCGCGCAGCGCGGCGATGCGCCCCTTCACCTGGTCGGCGAGCGACGGATTCAGCGGGCCGAGGTTCGAGCCGCCGGAACCGGTCGCGTTGTACGGCATCGGCGCCGTGGCCGACAGACGGCCCCAGAAGTACTTCGGCGCATCGAACGGCTGGCCGATCAGCGCGGAGCCGACCGCCTTGCCGTCCTTCTCGATCAGGCTGCCGTTCGCCTGCGACGGGAACACGGCCTGGCCGAACACGGTCATCACGGCCGGATACGCGAGCCCCGTCACCGCGGCAAGCACGACAAAGAGCACGACGAGCGGACGAATCAACGTTTTCATGATGTTTCCTTCAGGACCTCAGGCCCAGCCGAGTGCGGCGAGCGTCATGTCGATCAGCTTGATGAACGGGAACGGCAGCAGCAGGCCGCCGAGGCCGTAGACCAGCAGGTTGCGGCGCAGCAGCGATGCGGCGCCGAGCGGCCGGTACGTGACGCCCTTCAGCGCGAGCGGGATCAGCGCGACGATGATCAGCGCGTTGAAGATCACCGCCGACAGGATCGCGGACGCCGGCGACGTCAAGTGCATGATGTCGAGCACGCGGAGTTGCGGGTACGTGGTCACGAACGCGGCCGGGATGATCGCGAAGTACTTCGCGATGTCGTTCGCGATCGAGAACGTCGTCAGCGAGCCGCGCGTCATCAGCATCTGCTTGCCGATCTCGACGATCTCGATCAGCTTCGTCGGGTTCGAATCGAGGTCGACCATGTTGCCCGCTTCCTTCGCGGCCTGCGTGCCCGTGTTCATCGCGACCGCCACGTCGGCCTGCGCGAGCGCCGGCGCGTCGTTGGTGCCGTCGCCCGTCATCGCGACGAGGCGCCCCGCCGCCTGATGCTCGCGGATCGTCGCGAGCTTGGTTTCCGGCGTCGCTTCCGCGAGGAAATCGTCGACGCCCGCTTCCGCCGCGATCGCCGCGGCCGTCAGCCGGTTGTCGCCCGTCACCATCACGGTCTTGATGCCCATCTTGCGCAGTTCCGCGAAGCGCTCCTTGATGCCGCCCTTCACAATATCCTTCAGCTCGATCACGCCGAGCACGCGCGCCGCCCCTTCATGCAGGTCGGCCACGACGAGCGGCGTGCTGCCGCGGCGCGCGACGTCGTCGACCGCGCGGCGCACTTCTTCCGGGAAGCGGCTGCCGTGCGTCTCGACGTAGCGGCGGATCGCGTCGGCCGCGCCCTTGCGGATCTCGCGGCCGGGCAGGTCGACGCCGCTCATCCGCGTCTGCGCGGAGAAGCCGAGGAACGTCGCGTGCAGTTGCCCCATGTCGCGCTGGCGAATGTTGAAGCGCTCCTTCGCGAGCACGACGATGCTGCGGCCTTCCGGCGTTTCGTCGGCGAGCGACGACAGTTGCGCGGCATCGGCCAGCGCTTCCTCGGTCACGCCCGGCGCGGGCACGAACATCGACGCCTGGCGGTTGCCGAGCGTGATCGTGCCGGTCTTGTCGAGCAGCAGCACGTCGACGTCGCCGGCCGCTTCCACCGCGCGGCCCGACGTCGCGATCACGTTCGCCTGCATCATCCGGCTCATCCCTGCCACGCCGATCGCGGACAGCAGCCCGCCGATCGTCGTCGGGATCAGGCACACGAGCAGCGCGACGAGCGCGGTGATCGTCACCACGTGGCCGGCCTTCATCGCGTCGACCGCGAACGTCGAGAACGGCAGCAGCGTCGCGGTCGCGAGCAGCATCACGATCGTCAGCGCGACGAGCAGGATCGTCAGCGCGATCTCGTTCGGCGTCTTCTTGCGCTTCGCGCCTTCGACCATCGCGATCATCCGGTCGAGGAACGCCTCGCCGGGGTTCGCCGTGACCTTCACGACGATCCAGTCGGACAGCACGCGCGTGCCGCCCGTTACCGACGAGAAGTCGCCGCCCGATTCGCGGATCACCGGCGCGGATTCGCCGGTGATCGCCGATTCGTCGACCGACGCAACGCCGTCGACGACCTCGCCGTCGGCCGGGATCACGTCGCCGGTCTCGACGAGCACGATGTCGCCGCGGCGCAGGTCGGATGCGGTCGTGACGCGGATCGGCGACTTCGGATGCGGCTCGTTGAGCTTCTTCGCCATCACGTCCTTCTTCGCGCTGCGCAGCGATGCGGCCTGCGCCTTCGAGCGCCCTTCGGCGAGCGCTTCGGCGAAGTTCGCGAACAGCACCGTGAACCACAGCCACAGCGCGATCGCGAGGATGAAACCCGCGGGCGCCTCGGCCTGGCCGGCAAGCGCCGCGATCCACAGGATCGTGGTCAGGATGCTGCCGACGTATACGCAGAACATCACCGGGTTGCGGAACTGCGTGCGCGGTGTGAGTTTCTTGAACGAATCCACGATCGCCGGGCGCAGCAGCGCCGGATCGAACATGGACCGTGTTGCGGAATGTTGAGTCATTGCGATCTCTTCAATCTCTTCAGTCTTTTCAATGTGTGACCATGCGGGCGCGCGTCACGCGCCCAGCCACATCATCAGGTGCTCGACGCCAGGGCCGAGCGCAAGCGCCGGCACGTAGGTCAGCGCGCCCACCAGCAGCACGGTGCCGAGCAGCAGCACGACGAACAGCGGACCGTGTGTCGGCAGCGTGCCGCTCGTCACCGCGATGCGCTTCTTCGCGGCGAGCGAGCCGGCGATCGCCAGCACCGGCACGATCGTGCCGAAGCGGCCGAACCACATCGCGATCGCGGTCATCCAGTTATAGAACGGCGTGCCGACCGTCAGGCCCGCGAACGCGCTGCCGTTGTTGTTCGCGGCCGAACTGAACGCGTACAGGATTTCCGAGAAGCCGTGCGGGCCCGGGTTCGCGATGCCGGCCTTGCCTGCATCGGCGAGCACGGCGATCGACGTGCCGACCAGCACCAGCAGCGGCGTGAGCAGCACGACGATCGACACCATCTTCATCTCGTACGACTCGATCTTCTTGCCGACGTATTCCGGCGTGCGGCCGATCATCAGGCCGGCGACGAACACCGCGAGCAGCGCGAACACGAGCATCCCGTAGAGGCCCGAGCCGACCCCGCCGTAGACCACCTCGCCGAGCTGCATCAGCAGCATCGGCACGAGGCCGCCGACTGGCGTCAGCGAATCGTGCATCGTGTCGACCGCGCCGCACGACGCGGCCGTCGTCGCGACCGTGAAGATGCCGGTCTGCGCGATCCCGAAGCGGGTTTCCTTGCCTTCCATGTTGCCGCCCGACTGCAGCACGCTCGCCGACTGGTCGACGTGCAGCGCGGCGAGCGTCGGGTTGCCGCCCTGCTCGGCGCTCACCTCGACGCCGACCGCGACCGCGAACGCGACCGTCATCGCCGCGAGCACGGCGATGCCCTGCCGGCGGTCGCCGATCACGCGGCCGAACACGAGGCACAGCGCGGCCGGGATGATCAGGATCGCGAAGATCTGGATGAAGTTCGCGAACGGCGTCGGATTCTCGTACGGGTGCGCGGAGTTCGCGTTGAAGAAACCGCCGCCGTTGGTGCCGAGCATCTTGATCGCTTCCTGCGACGCGACCGGGCCCATCGCGAGCGTCTGCTTCGTGAGCGGGGTCGGCACCGTCACCGGAGCGCCCTTGTCGTCCTTCACCGGGTTGCCCTGCGCGTCGAGCTTCGGCGCCGCATAGGTGCTCGCCTGCAGCACCGGCACGTCCTGGTACGCCTTCATGTTCTGGATCACGCCCTGGCTCATCAGCAGCGCGGCGACGATCATCGACATCGGCACGAGCACGTACATCGTCACGCGCGTGAGGTCGACCCAGAAGTTGCCGATGGTCTGCGCGGTGTGGCGCGCGAAGCCGCGGACCAGCGCGATCACGACGACGATGCCGGTCGCCGCCGACAGGAAGTTCTGCACGGTCAGGCCGAGCATCTGCGTCAGGTAGCTGACGGTCTGCTCCGGCGTGTAGTCCTGCCAGTTCGTGTTGGTGACGAAGCTGACGGCCGTGTTGAACGCGCCGTCGACCGTCATCGCGCCGAACTGCTGCGGGTTGCCGGGCAGGAAGCCCTGCAGGCGCAGCAGGCCGTAGAGGAACAATGCGCCGAGCGCGTTGAATGCGATCGTCGCGATCGCGTACTGCTTCCAGCTCATCTCGCTGCCGGCGTCGACGCCGGCGATGCGGTACAGCGCGCGTTCGAGCGGCCCGAACACGCGCACGACGCGCGAGCTGCCGTCCATCACGGCCGTCAGGTAGCGCGCGACCGGTACGGCCGCCGCCAGCAGCACGACGATGAACAGCAGCATCTGCAACAGGTTGTTCGCGTTCATTCGATGTCCTCCGCGCGCAGCAGCGCAAAGACCAGATACGCGAACAGCAGGGCTGTCGATGCGCCCGCCAGCCAAAGCATCCAGGTCATGCTCGCCCCCCGCGACCGTATTGCACGAGCTTCTCGCAACCGGCAACCAAACCGAGGATCAGCACGGTGAAAAGCACCAGGGCGCCGATGAATACCCCATCCATTTTTGTGTTCTCCGTCGTCGAAATCAGACGACTAGAACCTTATGGGAACGCACGTAAAGGACGGGTCAAAGGTATCGGGGCGGATATAAAAAACGTGTAAACGCGAGGCGGGAGAAAAACGGACGCGGGACGGGCGGCGCCGCAGCGCCGCCCGCGAAGGCGCGTGCCGGCGTGGCGCCGGCACGAAAGGAACGGTCAGGGAACGAGGATCGTCGAGCCGGTGGTCTTGCGCGCTTCGAGATCTTCATGCGCGCGGCCGACTTCCGCGAGCGGATAGCGCTGGTTGATGCTCGTCTTCACCTTGCCCGACAGGATCACGTCGAACAGCTCGGCGGCCGCGGCTTCGAGATCGGCGCGCTTCGCGATGTACGAGAACAGCGTCGGCCGCGTGAAGAACAGCGAGCCGCGCGACGAGAACTCCTTCGAGTCGATCGGCGGCAACGGGCCCGACGCGTTGCCGAAGCTGACGAACAGCCCGAGCGGCGCGAGGCTGTCGAGCGAGCCGATGTAGGTGTCCTTGCCGATCGAATCGTAGACGACCGGCACGCCCGCGCCGTTCGTGATCTCCTTCACGCGCTGCGTGAAGTTCTCGCGCGTGTAGACGACCGGGTGGTCGCAGCCGTGCGCCTTCGCCAGCGCGGCTTTCTCGTCGGAGCCGACCGTGCCGATCACGGTCGCGCCGAGCGCCTTCGCCCACTGGCACACGAGCAGGCCGACGCCGCCGGCCGCCGCGTGGATCAGGATCGTGTCGCCGGCCTTCACCCGATACGTGCGGCGCAGCAGGTAGTGCGCGGTCAGGCCCTGCAGCATCACCGACGCCGCATCGTCGTAGCTGATGCCGTCCGGCAGCTTCACGAGCCGCTCGGCCGGCATCACGCGCTCCTGCGCATACGCGCCCGGCGGCTGCCCGACATAGGCGACGCGGTCGCCCACCTTGAGCGCGGTCACGCCGTCGCCGACGGCCGTCACCTCGCCCGCCGCCTCCATCCCCAGGCCGCCGGGCAGCGGCTGCGGATAAAGGCCCGTGCGGAAATACACGTCGATGTAGTTGAGCCCGACCGCATGCTGCCGAATGCGGACTTCGCCCGCCTTCGGCTCGCCGACCTCGACATCGACCCACTTCATCACGTCCGGGCCGCCCGGTTGGTCGTATCGGATTGCTTTCGGCATCGTTTCGCTCCTCGTCTGTCAATCGGTCAGGAAAAATCCGGGTCGCCGATGCGCGGGCCGGACGATTCATGCGGGAACCGGGCGGCAGGTGCGCGTCGCGACGCACGATTCTCGCGCGTCGCCGCCGTCCATGCATGGCCCTGCCGCCGGCAGGGGCAATCGGGCGCAGCAAGCGCCTAGCAAACGTCCTGCATGTTCCGCGCCAGATCGTCGAGCAGCATCCGCGCGGTCGCGACGTTGGTCGCGACCGGCACGTCGTGCACGTCGCATGCGCGCACGAGCGCGGTGATGTCGGGATCGTGCGGCTGAGCGGTCATCGGGTCGCGCAGGAACACGACGAGGTCGACGCGGCCGTCGGCCAGCTCGGCGCCGATCTGCAGGTCGCCGCCGAGCGGTCCCGACAGCTTGCGCTCGACCTCCAGCCCGTGCGCGGCCGCGATGCGGCCGCCCGTCGTGCCCGTCGCGACCAGCCGGCATTGCGCGAGCGTCTCGCGAAATTGACCCGCGAGCGCGACGATCTCGTCCTTCTTCGCGTCGTGCGCAATCAGTGCGATGCGGGGTTTGCTCATCTCCGGTTCCTTTGTCGTTTGGTTTTTGTCGTGATCGTGATTCGGCGAGCTCGCGTCAGAACGTGCCCGGATACGCGCCGCCGTCGAGCAGCCAGTTCTGCCCGGTGATATAGCCGGCATGTACGCTGCACAGGAACGCGCACGCCGCGCCGAATTCCTCGCGCGTGCCGAGGCGGCCGGCCGGGATGTCCTTCGTGCGCCGCGCGCGCATTTCGTCGACCGTCACGCCCTGCGCCTGCGCCGACGCCGCGAGCGTCGTCGCGATCCGGTCGGTGTCGAACAGCCCCGGCAGCAGGCTGTTGATCGTCACGCCCTGGCCGGCAACCTTGCGCGACAGCCCCGCGACGAAACCGGTCAGCCCCGAGCGCGCGCCATTCGACAGCGCGAGCACGTCGATCGGCGCCTTGACGGCCGAACTCGTGATGTTGACGATCCGGCCGAAGCCACGCGCGATCATCCCGTCGATGGTCGCGCGGATCAGCTCGATCGGCGTCAGCATGTTCGACTCGAGCGCGCGGATCCAGTCGTCGTGCGAGAAATCGCGGAAGTCGCCGGGCGGCGGGCCGCCGGCATTGTTCACAAGAATGTCCGGCTGCGGGCACGCGGCGAGCGCGGCCGCGCGGCCGTCCGGCGTCGTGATGTCGCACGCGACCGCCGTGACCGACACGCCCGACGCCGCGCGGATCGCGTCGGCGGTGGCGTCGAGCGTGTCGCGCGTGCGCGCGACGATCACGAGGTTCACGCCCTCGGCGGCCAGCGCTTCCGCGCAGCCGCGCCCGAGGCCCTTGCTTGCCGCGCACACGAGCGCGGTCTTGCCTGCGATGCCGAGATCCATCGTCGATTCCCTGGTGGTGACGCGCGCCGATGCGGCCCCCGATGCAGCCCCGAGTCGCGCCGGCGGGCGGGCGAACGGGCGTGCCCGGCACGCGGATTGTCGTGAGACGTCGATAATATCCGGATCATGCGACGCGCCTTGGTAAAATTGCGGCCATAAGCGGCGGCCGGCTTGCGCCCGCCACCGCACCGATCCCCTTTTGCCGCCAGGGCGCCCCCGTCATGAAACAGGACAGCCGTTTCCCGAATCTCTTCATCCTCGATCACCCGCTGATCCAGCACAAGCTCACCCACATGCGCGACAAGGACACGTCGACGCGCACGTTCCGCGAACTGCTGCGCGAGATCACGCTGCTGATGGGCTATGAGATCACCCGCAACCTGCCGATCACGACCAGACGGGTCGAAACCCCGCTCGTCGAGGTCGACGCGCCCGTGATCGCGGGCAAGAAGCTCGCGATCGTGCCCGTGCTGCGCGCGGGCATCGGGATGTCGGACGGCCTGCTCGACCTCGTCCCGTCCGCGCGCGTCGGCCACATCGGCGTATACCGCGCCGAAGACCACCGCCCGGTCGAATACCTCGTGCGCCTGCCCGACCTCGAGGACCGCATCTTCATCCTGTGCGACCCGATGGTCGCGACCGGCTATTCGGCCGTGCATGCGGTCGACGTGCTCAAGCGCCGCAACGTGCCGGCCGCGAACATCATGTTCGTCGCGCTCGTCGCCGCGCCCGAGGGCGTGCAGGTGTTCCAGGACGCGCACCCGGACGTGAAGCTGTATGTGGCTTCGCTCGACTCGCACCTGAACGAGCACGCGTACATCGTGCCGGGCCTCGGCGACGCGGGCGACCGCCTGTTCGGCACCAAGAACTGACGTGCCTGCGCGGCCGCGCGGCGCGCCGTCGGGTGTCCCGCGGCAGCCTGCCCGGCCGTTCGGCCATGCGCGGCGGCCCCGATCCGACGGTCGCCGCGTGATAAAATCTCGATCCACTCGACACGCGCGGCCCCGCGGCTTCATGCCCGCCGAAACGGCCGCCGATTCAACGACACATTGGCACAATCGCCCGCGCAGCGCGCCCGGGCACGGAGAAAGGTATGGCTGGTCATTCGAAATGGGCCAACATCAAGCATAAGAAGGCAGCGGCCGACGCGAAGCGCGGCAAGATCTGGACCCGCCTGATCAAGGAAATCCAGGTCGCGGCCCGCCTCGGCGGCGGCGACGTCAACTCGAACCCGCGCCTGCGTCTCGCGGTCGACAAGGCGGCCGACGCGAACATGCCGAAGGACAACGTCAAGCGCGCGATCGATCGCGGCGTCGGCGGCGCGGACGGCGCGAACTACGAGGAAATCCGCTACGAAGGCTACGGCATCAGCGGCGCGGCGATCATCGTCGATACGCTGACCGACAACCGCACCCGCACGGTCGCGGAAGTCCGCCACGCGTTCTCGAAGTTCGGCGGCAACATGGGCACCGACGGCTCGGTCGCGTTCATGTTCGATCACGTCGGCCAGTTCCTGTTCGCGCCCGGCACGTCGGAAGACGCGCTGATGGAAGCCGCGCTCGAAGCCGGCGCGAACGACGTGAACACGAACGACGACGGCTCGATCGAAGTGCTGTGCGACTGGCAGGAATTCTCGAAGGTGAAGGACGCGCTCGAAGCCGCCGGCTTCAAGGCCGAACTCGCCGAAGTGACGATGAAGCCGCAGAACGAAGTCGAATTCACCGGCGACGACGCGGCGAAGATGCAGAAGCTCCTGGACGCGCTCGAGAACCTCGACGACGTGCAGGACGTGTATACGAACGCCGTCATCGTCGAGGAATGAGATGCCGGCCGCCGTGCTCCTGTCGCGGCGGCGGCCCGACCGAATCCGCGGCCGGCGCGCCTGAGCGTGCCGGCCGCCCTGTTTTCTAGTCTGCGGGGAATCCCATGAAACTACTCGTCGTCGGTTCCGGCGGCCGCGAACATGCACTGGCGTGGAAGCTCGCGCAGTCGCCGCGCGTCCAGATGGTCTACGTCGCACCCGGCAATGGCGGCACGGCGCAGGACGAGCGCCTGAAGAACGTCGACATCACGTCGCTCGACGCACTCGCCGATTTCGCGGAAAGCGAAGGCGTCGCGTTCACGCTCGTCGGTCCGGAAGCACCGCTCGCGGCCGGCATCGTCAACCTGTTCCGCGCACGCGGCCTGAAGGTGTTCGGCCCGACCCGCGAAGCCGCGCAGCTCGAAAGCTCGAAGGATTTCGCGAAGGCGTTCATGAAGCGTCACAGCATCCCGACGGCCGACTACGAGACCTTCTCCGATGCCGCAGCAGCCCATGCGTACATCGACGCGAAGGGTGCGCCGATCGTCGTGAAGGCCGACGGCCTCGCGGCCGGCAAGGGCGTCGTCGTCGCGATGACGCTCGAAGAGGCACACGCCGCCGTCGACATGATGCTGTCGGGCAACAAGCTTGGAGACGCCGGCGCGCGCGTCGTGATCGAGGAATTCCTCGACGGCGAGGAAGCGAGCTTCATCGTGATGGTCGACGGCAAGCATGCGCTGGCGCTGGCTTCCAGCCAGGACCACAAGCGCCTGCTCGACGAGGACCGCGGCCCGAACACCGGCGGCATGGGCGCGTATTCGCCCGCGCCGATCGTCACGCCGCAGATGCACGCACGCGTGATGCGCGAAATCATCATGCCGACCGTGCGCGGGATGGAGAAGGACGGCATCCGCTTCACGGGCTTCCTGTATGCGGGCCTGATGATCGACAAGGAAGGCAATCCGCGCACGCTCGAGTTCAACTGCCGGATGGGCGACCCGGAAACGCAGCCGATCATGGCGCGCCTGAAGAGCGATTTCTCGAAGGTCGTCGAGCAGGCGATCGCGGGCACGCTCGACACGGTCGAGCTCGACTGGGACCGCCGCACCGCGCTCGGCGTCGTGCTGGCCGCGCACGGCTACCCGGACGCGCCGCGCAAGGGCGACCGCATCAACGGGATCCCGGCCGAGACCGAACAGGCCGTCACGTTCCATGCGGGCACGACGCTCGGCGACGGCGACAAGCTCGTGACGTCCGGCGGCCGCGTGCTGTGCGTGGTCGGCCTCGCCGATTCGGTACGCGAAGCGCAGCAGCATGCGTACGACACGATCAACCAGATCAATTTCGAAGGCATGCAGTACCGCCGCGACATCGGTTTCCGCGCGCTCAACCGCAAGAGCGTGTGACGATCGCAACCGCCGCCCCGCCCTCGCGCGGCGGCCTCTCTGCCGGGGTTCGATAGAATGCCCGGCAGATGCCTTTTTTACGGCCCCCGCTTCGGGCGGGGGCACCCAGTCCAGACATGACCGATTCGACCTACGACGTGGCGCGCGTGCGCACGTACCTCCAGGGCCTACAGGCACGCATCGCCGACGCGCTCGGCGCGCTCGACGGCACGCCGCTCGCGACCGACGCATGGCAGCGCGGGCCGGCCGAACGCCTGCGCGGCGGCGGCTGCACGCGGATTCTGGAAGGCGGCCGCGTGTTCGAACGCGCGGGAATCGGCTTTTCCGACGTCGCCGGCGACGCACTGCCGCCGTCGGCGAGCGCGGCGCGCCCACAGCTCGCGGGCCGCGGCTTCGAGGCGCTCGGCGTGTCGCTCGTGCTGCACCCGCGCAATCCGTACTGCCCGACCGTGCACATGAACGTGCGGATGCTGATCGCGACGAAACCGGGCGAGGATCCCGTGTTCTGGTTCGGCGGCGGCATGGATCTGACACCGGTTTACGGTTTCGAGGACGACGCGCGCCATTTCCACCAGACCTGCAAGGATGCGCTCGACCCGTTCGGGGCCGAGCTCTACCCGCGCTTCAAGAAATGGTGCGACGAGTATTTCTTCCTGAAGCACCGCAACGAGATGCGCGGCATCGGCGGGATCTTCTTCGACGATTTCTCCGAGCCCGGTTTCGAACGCTCGTTTGACATGATGCAAAGCGTCGGCGATGCGTTCCTGCAGGCCTACCTGCCGATCGTCGAGCGTCGCGCCGACCTGCCGTACGGCGAGCGCGAGCGCGACTTCCAGGCCTACCGTCGCGGCCGTTACGTCGAATTCAACCTCGTGTTCGACCGCGGCACGCTGTTCGGCCTGCAAAGCGGCGGCCGGACCGAGTCGATCCTGATGTCGATGCCGCCGGTCGCGAACTGGCGCTACAACTGGCAGCCCGAACCGGGAACGCCTGAAGCACGCCTGTACAGCGACTTCATCGTGCCGCGCGACTGGGTCTGAGCCCGCGCGCCCCGCTGCCCCAAGAAAAGGACGCGTTTCTGGACACCACCGCCCGCCCCGCCCCGCTGCCGCGTCGTATCGGCTTGCTGGGCGGCACTTTCGACCCGATCCACGACGGCCATCTCGCGCTCGCGCGCCGGTTCGCCGAGCTGCTCGGCCTGACCGAGCTTGTGCTGCTGCCCGCCGGGCAGCCGTACCAGAAGCGCGACGTGTCGGCCGCCGAGCATCGGCTCGCGATGACGCGCGCGGCCGCGGATTCGCTCGTGCTGCCGGGCGTGACCGTGACCGTCGCGACCGACGAGATCGAGCACGCCGGCCCGACCTACACGGTCGACACGCTCGCGCGCTGGCGCGAGCGTGTCGGCCCCGACGCGTCGCTGTCGCTGCTGATCGGCGCCGACCAGCTCGTGCGCCTCGATACGTGGCGCGACTGGCGCAAGCTGTTCGACTACGCACACATCTGCGCGTCGACGCGCCCGGGCTTCGAGCTCGGCGCGGCGCCGCCGGAGGTTGCGCAGGAAATCGCCGCACGGCAGGCCGGCGCCGACGTGCTGAAGGCCACGCCGGCCGGCCGCCTGTTGATCGACACGACCCTCGCGTTCGACATCGCCGCGACCGACATCCGCGCGCACCTGCGCGAATGCATCGCGCGCCATGCGCAAATGCCCGATGCGTCGGCCGAGCATGTACCGGCCGCCGTATGGGCCTATATTCTTCAACATCGCCTCTACCACACCTGATTCCATGGATATTCGCAAACTGCAGCGCGTGATCGTCGACGCCCTCGAAGACGTCAAGGCGCAAGACATCAAGGTGTTCAACACCAGCCACCTGACCGAACTGTTCGACCGCGTGGTCGTCGCATCGGGCACCTCCAACCGCCAGACCAAGGCCCTCGCATCGAGCGTGCGCGACAAGGTCAAGGAAGCCGGCGGCGACATCGTCAGCTCCGAGGGCGAGGAAACCGGCGAATGGGTGCTCGTCGACTGCGGCGACGCCGTCGTGCACATCCTGCAGCCGGCCCTGCGCCAGTACTACAACCTCGAGGAAATCTGGGGCGACAAGCCCGTGCGGATGAAGCTCGGCGGCGGCAAGGGCCAGAATGGCTTCGCGACGGCCAGCGAAGACGACGACGAAGAGGAAGAAGCCGCGCCGGCCCGCCCGGCACGCAAGACGGCCGCCCGCCGCCGTTAAGTCGTTACGAATCGTCCCGATGAAGCTTTTCATTCTCGCGGTCGGCCACAAGATGCCGGGCTGGATCGCATCCGGCTTCGACGAATACACGAAGCGGATGCCGCCCGAGCTGCGCATCGAGCTGCGCGAGATCAAGCCCGAACTGCGTTCGGGCGGCCGCAGCGCCGAAAGCGTGATGGCGGCCGAACGGCAGAAGATCGAGGCCGCGCTGCCGAAGGGCGCACGCCTCGTCGCGCTCGACGAACGCGGCCGCGACTGGACCACGATGCAGCTCGCGCAGGCGCTGCCCGGCTGGCAGCAGGATGGCCGCGACGTCGCGTTCGTGATCGGCGGCGCAGACGGGCTCGATCCGGAACTGAAAGCACGCGCCGACGTGCTGCTGCGCATCTCGAGCATGACGCTGCCGCACGGGATGGTGCGCGTGCTGCTCGCCGAACAGCTTTACCGGGCGTGGAGCATCACGCAGAATCACCCCTACCACCGCGCATGACGTGTCGTCCTCGAGACGCGCGCCGCGCGCGCCCACCGAGATAACGACACCATGCCGTCCAGCACGTCCCCCGCGCTTTTCCCGATCCTTTACCTCGCTTCGCAAAGCCCGCGCCGCCAGGAGCTGCTGCAGCAGATCGGCGTACGCTTCGAGCTGCTGCTGCCGCGCCCCGACGAAGACGCCGAGGCGCTCGAAGCCGAACTGCCCGGCGAAGCCGCCGATGCGTACGTGCGGCGCGTGACCGTCGCGAAGGCCGAAGCCGCGCGTGCGCGCCTCGTCGCGAGCGGCAAGCCGGCCGCGCCGGTGCTGGTTGCCGATACGACCGTCACGATCGACAGCGCGATCCTCGGCAAGCCGGCCGACGCCGATGACGCGCTAGCGATGCTGACGCGCCTCGCGGGCCGCGAACACGAAGTCCTGACCGCCGTCGCCGTGATCGACGCGCGCGGCGAACTGCTGCCGCCCGCGCTGTCGCGCTCGTCGGTGCGCTTCGCGGCGGCATCGCACGACGCATACGCGCGCTACGTCGAAACGGGCGAGCCGTTCGGCAAGGCCGGCGCGTACGCGATCCAGGGGCGCGCGGCCGAATTCATCGAGCGGATCGACGGTTCCCATTCGGGTATCATGGGTCTGCCCCTTTTTGAGACTGCGGCGCTGTTGCGTACCGCGCGTGTCGCCTTCTGAATCCCACCATGAACGAAGAAATCCTGATCAACCTCACGCCGCAGGAAACGCGGGTCGCACTCGTCCAGCAAGGCGCGGTGCAGGAGCTTCACGTCGAGCGCACGCTGTCGCGAGGGCGGGTCGGCAACATCTATCTCGGCAAGGTCGTGCGCGTGCTGCCCGGCATGCAGTCGGCGTTCATCGACATCGGCCTCGAGCGCGCGGCGTTCCTGCACGTGGCCGACATCTGGCATCCGCGCCTCGCGGGCGAGCCGCAGTCGAACACGCCGCACCAGCCGATCGAGAAGACCGTGTTCGAAGGCCAGACGCTGATGGTCCAGGTGATCAAGGATCCGATCGGCACGAAGGGCGCGCGGCTGTCGACGCAAGTCAGCATCGCGGGCCGCACGCTCGTCTACCTGCCGCAGGAACCGCATATCGGCATCTCGCAGAAGATCGAGAGCGAGGCCGAGCGCGAGGCCGTGCGCGCGCGCCTGACGGCCGTGATCCCGCCGGACGAGAAAGGCGGCTACATCGTGCGCACGATCGCCGAGGATGCGACCTCCGACGAGCTCGCCGGCGACGTCGCCTACCTGCGCAAGACATGGGCGACGATCGTCGCGCAGGCGCAGCGGCTGCCGGCGACGAGCCTGCTGTACCAGGATCTCGATCTCGCACAACGCGTGCTGCGCGATTTCGCGAACGACGACACGACGCGCATCCAGGTCGATTCGCGCGAGACGTACCAGCGCCTCGCGGAATTCGCGGCCGAGTTCACGCCGGCCGTGAGCCCGAAGCTGCACCACTACACGGGCGAGCGGCCGCTGTTCGACCTGTACAACATCGAGACGGAGATCCAGCGCGCGCTGTCGCGCCGCGTCGACCTGAAGTCGGGCGGCTACCTGATGATCGACCAGACCGAGGCGATGACGACGATCGACGTGAACACCGGCGGCTACGTCGGCGCGCGCAACTTCGACGATACGATCTTCAAGACCAACCTCGAGGCCGCGCACACGATCGCGCGGCAACTGCGGCTGCGCAACCTCGGCGGGATCATCATCATCGACTTCATCGACATGGAGAACGCCGAGCATCGCGACGCGGTGCTGTCCGAGCTGAAGAAGGCGCTGTCGCGCGACCGCACGCGCGTGACGGTCAATACTTTCTCGCAGCTCGGGCTCGTCGAGATGACGCGCAAGCGTACGCGCGAATCGCTCGCGCACGTGCTGTGCGAGCCGTGCCCGACCTGCCAGGGCAAGGGCCAGGTGAAGACCTCGCGCACCGTGTGCTACGACATCCTGCGCGAGATCCTGCGCGAATCGCGGCAGTTCAATCCGCGCGAGTTCCGCGTGATCGCCGCGCAGCAGGTGATCGATTTGTTCCTCGACGAGGAGTCGCAGCATCTCGCGATGCTGATCGACTTCATCGGCAAACCGGTGTCGCTGCAGGTCGAATCGAACCTGAGCCAGGAGCAGTACGATATCGTGCTGATGTAACGTTCCGCCCGTCCGCCGCCGGCATCGCCGCGCGGCGCTCCGATGCGGCGCCCGGGCCGTTCGCGCATCCCGCGCCAGCGCCCGCCGCCGCCCTTTCACTTACCCTTTTCGCATTCATCACGCACCATGAGCCAAGGCCACAACCGCCGTCAGCGCAAGAAACTCCACATCGGCGAATTCCAGGAACTCGCGTTCAACGCGACCGCGCATTACCGCAACGAGATGACCGACCTCGAGCGCGGCGAACTGATCGACGCGTTCATCGACTTCGTCGAAGCGAACGGGCTGCTGACCGTCGCGTCCGCGGACGAAGGCATCGGCGCCTATGTGATCTCCGGCGCACCGCGCGGCACGACGACCGACGCCGATCGCGAGATCGTGCGCGGCTGGCTGGCCGCACGGCCGGAACTGACCGACGTCAAGGTCAGCGAATTCACCGATGCCTGGTATCCGGACGCCTGACTTTCCGGTTTCGCCCTGCATCGGGCAGCGCCCGCGCCGGCCCGCCATGACGGCGGGCCAGGCCGGCGCCTGTGTGTACCGCCTCCTCTTTCGGTCCCCTCCCTCCCCCGTCGCCCGACACTCGCTCGACCGGCACCGACTCACACGATTCGCACCGCGTCGACCGTGAATACCCCTAATCGGGCGCCGCAACCTCGACCTCAACCGTTATTCGGCGTCCCCCGCCCCGCCCTCGATCCCTTCCTTTTCCCGACAGTCCGCCTCCAATCGGCCATCGAAATCGGTCCTGAAAGCAAGACACGTTAAACTCTCACCTCGCGTGGTGCGCCGCCCGCACCCGCCATCCATCGCCAGCCGCGTGCCCTCGGGCCGCCCCCGACCCATGGAGTGAGTGTCAATGAGCGGCGGACTTCCGTTTCCCGCATCCCGCAAGTCGTTTCCGTCGTCGACGGTCTTCCTGATTCTCGCTGCCGCCGTGCTGCTGTCCGGCTGCGGGCTGCTGCCGACCCAGAATCCGCCCGCGCCGATCAGCGAGGCCCTCGTCGAGCCCGTCGAGGAAACCGCCGGCGAGCCGCTGACGATGCCGCCCGTACCGGCGCCGACGCAGCCGGAGGAACCGGAAGCGCCGAAGAAGCCGCACCGCGAGGTGACGCGGCCGAAGCCGGTACAGCGCCCCGAATCGCCGACGCCGCCGCCTCCGCCGCCCGCGCCGCTCGTCGCGACGCGCGCGCTCGACCGCACCCAGATCCATGCGCTGCTCGACAGCGAAGTCGCGCGCCGCAACGGCAAGGTGATCGGCCGCGCGGTCGACATGGTCACCGACGCGAGCGGCAAGCCGCGCGAGATGATCGTCAACCTGCAGGGCTTCATGGGCGTCGGCGACCGTAAGGTCATCTTCCCGTGGAACGTGTTCCGCTTCACGCCTGGCGGCAAACAGGAGCCGATCGTGCTCGACGTGCCGTCGGGCGACCTGCCGCCCGCCGCGCGGCCGAAGGCCGTGCCGCTGACGGGCTCCGCCGCGGCATCGCCCGCGACACGGCTGCCGATGCTCGACAGCGATGTCGAGCGCCCGAACGGCACGAAGATCGGCCGCATCGTCGACGTGCTGATCGACCGCGCCGCGCAACCGCAGGCCGTCGTGCTCGACCTCGGCGGGCTCGTCAATACCGACCGCCGCTCGATCGCCGCGAACTGGGCCGCGCTGCGCTTCGTCACGCGCGACAAGGCGCTGCATCCGCAGCTCGACCTGAACGACGCGCAGATCAAGGCGTCGCCGCCCTACGCGGCCGACAAGCCGATCGTCGCGGTCTCGCCGCCGCCCCCTGCCGCCTCCGCCCCGGCTTCGTCTGCGAGTGCCACCCGATGACGATCAAGCATTCCGTCAGCGTTCGCAGTCTGCGGTCTCTCGACTGGCTCAACTTTTTCGTTGCAAACGTTCAAACCGGGTTCGGTCCGTTCATCGCGTCCTACCTCGCGTCGCACAAGTGGACGCAGGGCGAGATCGGCATGGTGCTGTCGATCGGCACGATCAGCGCGATGGTCAGCCAGGTGCCGGGCGGCGCGGCCGTCGATGCGCTGAAGAACAAGAAAGGCGCGGCCGCGTGGGCGATCGCGGCCATCATCCTGTCCGCGGTGCTGCTCGCGTCGAGCCCGACGATCGTGCCGGTGATCGCCGCCGAGGTGTTCCACGGGTTCGCGAGCTGCATGCTCGTGCCGGCAATGGCCGCGATCTCGTTCTCGCTCGTCGGCCGCGCCGACCTCGGCGACCGGCTCGGCCGCAACGCGCGCTGGGCGTCGATCGGCAGCGCGGTCGCGGCGGGCCTGATGGGGCTCACCGGCGAATACTTCTCCGCGCGCGCGGTGTTCTGGCTGACCGCGGTGCTGGCGCTGCCTGCGCTGTTCGCGCTCGCGATGATCCAGCCGACGCACGAGGTGATTCCGCAGTCGTCGAAGCCCGACGACCACGGCGATCACGACGAAGCCGGCGAGCGCGAAACGCTGCTCGAACTGCTGCGCGACCGCCGGATGCTGATCTTCGCGGCGTGCGTCGTGCTGTTCCACCTGTCGAACGCGGCGATGCTGAACCTCGCGGCCGGCGAAGTCACGGCCGGGATGGGCGAGAACGTGCAGCTCGTGATCGCCGCGTGCATCATCGTGCCGCAGGCGATCGTCGCGATGCTGTCGCCGTGGGTCGGCCGCTCCGCGCAACGCTGGGGGCGCCGGCCGATCCTGCTGCTCGGCTTCTCCGCGCTGCCGGTGCGCGCGCTGCTGTTCGCCGGCGTGAGCAGCCCGTACCTGCTCGTGCCCGTGCAGATGCTCGACGGCATCAGCGCCGCCGTGTTCGGCGTGATGCTGCCGCTGATCGCGGCCGACGTCGCGGGCGGCAAGGGCCGCTATAACCTGTGTATCGGGCTGTTCGGGCTCGCGGCCGGAATCGGCGCGACGCTCAGCACGGCCGTGGCCGGCTACGTCGCCGACCACTTCGGCAACACGGTCAGCTTCTTCGGGCTCGCGGGCGCGGGTGCGCTCGCGGTGCTGCTGGTCTGGCTCGTGATGCCTGAAACGCGCGTCGAGAACGGCGATGCGGCGGCCGACGAGCCGGCCGCCGCATCGCCCGAACAGGCGCATTGAGGCCGGCGCGCCGCCGTTACCCGCTTCTTGGCCAACTCATGATGGATACGATCAGGACACTCAACGAAGCCCGTCAGCAGATCCAGCAGTCGGTCTTCGATCTGTTCAAGGGGCTGACCTTCGGCGAGCGTTTCGTGCAAGGCGTGCTGATGGCCATCCAGGCCGTCTGCGGCGCGTGCCTCGCGTACACGATCGGACGTGCGCTGCACACCGAGCAGGCCGTGTGGGCAGCGGTCACCGCGATCGCCGTCACGCAGCACAACTACTCGGACACGATGTCGCTGTCGCGCGACCAGTTCGTCGGCGCGATGATCGGCGGCGTGCTCGGCTTCGCGGGCGCCGCGCTCGGCGGCGATCGCCTCGTCGCCTATGCGCTCGCGGTCGCGCTCACGATCGTCTGCTGCTGGTGTCTGAACGTCGGCAGCGCGGCTCGGCTCGGCGGCGTGACCGCGACGATCGTGCTGCTGTTTCCGGGCAACGGCCCGCTGTGGGACATTCCGCTGATGCGGCTCGGCGAGGTGACGCTCGGCACCGTGTGTGCGCTGGGCGTGTGCTGGGGGATGTCGAGAATCGAGCGGCGCTGGTTCCGCCGCGCGACGGCAAAATGACGCGGTTGCCGGGCGCACGCCCGGCAACCGGATGAACGGCGGGAAACGTTACTCGCCGATCTGCAGCACGATGCCCGAGCCGATCTGCACGAGCAGGTGATCGCCGCCCACGCCGACCCAGTGATAGCCGCGCGGCGGCGGGCTCAGGTGGTAGCCGCGCCAGTCGTCGATCACGTACTGGCGGTCGCGGAATTCGCTGGGCAGCCGGTCGCCCTTGTGCCAGTCGCGGCGCGGCTGGTCGGCCCAGCGCGGCGGCACGTCGTCCTCGCGATGCATCGCCTGGCCGGGCGGCATGTGTTTCGGGCCATGGCCGCGATGCATGCCGTGGTTGTCGTGGTTGTCGTGATCCTGCGCCATCGCGGCCGGCGCGGCGAAACCCGCCGCGATCAGCGCGGCCAGCATCATGCAGTGCATCTTCTTCATCGTGCCTTCCCTCCGTGTTGTCACGTCGTAGCAAACGACCGGGCCTGCCCAATGAAGACTAGCACACCGGTTTGACGCGAACGGAACGCGCGTCACGCCGCCTGCTGCTGGTACTGGATCCGGTGCAGGTGCGCATAGAGGCCGCCGTGGCGCAGCAGTTCGTCGTGGCTGCCCTCTTCGACGATCTTGCCGGCCTCGAGCACGAGGATGCGATCCGCGCGCTCGATCGTCGACAGCCGGTGCGCGATCACAAGCGTCGTGCGGCCTTCCATCAGCCGTTCGAGCGCGGCCTGCACGTGGCGCTCCGATTCCGAATCGAGCGCCGACGTCGCTTCGTCCAGGATCAGGATCGGCGCGTCCTTGTAGATCGCGCGCGCGATCGCGAGCCGCTGGCGCTGGCCGCCGGACAGCCGCATCCCGTTGCCGCCGACGAGCGTGTCGAGCCCGTCGGGCATCGCGGCGACCGCGTCGGCGAGGTTCGCGGCCTCGAGCGCGGCCTGCACGCGCGCGCGGTCGGGCGTCTGTCCGTAGGCGACGTTCGCGGCGATCGTGTCGTTGAACAGCACGACGTCCTGGCTGACCATCGCCATCTGGCCGCGCAGCGCGTGGAGGTCATAGTCGGCGATCGGCACGCCGTCGACCAGGATCGCGCCGTCCGTCGGGTCGAAGAAGCGCGGCAGCAGGTTCACGAGCGTGGTCTTGCCGCTGCCGGACGGGCCCGCGAGCGCGATCATCTCGCCCGGAGCGACCTTGAACGAAATGCGGTCGAGCGTCGGCCGCTCGGCCGCGCCGTAGTCGAACGACACGCCGCGAAACTCGATCTCGCCGCGCGCGTGCGGCAGCGGCCGCCCGCCGCCCTGGGGCTCGGCCGGCTCGTCGATCAGCCCGAAGATCAGCTCGGCGGCCGTCATCCCGCGCTGCAGCGGCTGGTTGACGTCGATCAGGTGCTTGAGCGGAGAAATCACCAGCAGCATCGACGTGACGAACGCGACGAAGCCGCCGACCGTCGTCTGGTCGTTGGTCGACTGCACGACCGCGATCGTGATCACGACCGCGAGCGCGATCGACGCGAGGAACTGCGTGAGCGGCTGCGCGAGACCGCCCGAGATCGTCATGCGCATCGCGTAGCCGCGCAGACGCTTGCTCATCGACGCGAAGCGGTCCATCTCGTACGCTTCGCCGTTGTGCACCTTGACGACCTTGTAGCCGCCGACCGTCTCCTCGACGATGTACGACAGCTCGTTGGTCAGCGTCTGGTGCTCGCGGTTCAGGCGGCGCAGGCGGCGGTTGATCTTGCTGACGAGCCAGCCGATGCCGGGCAGGATCACCGCGACGATCAGCGTGAGCCGCCAGTTCAGGTAGAACAGGTAGCCGAGCAGGAAGATCACCGTCAGCGAATCGCGCACGAGCGTGACCATCACGCCCGTCAGCACCGACAGGATCTGGTTGACCTCGAACACGATCGCGTTGATCACCGTGCTCGCGGTTTCGCGCTGGAAGAACGACGCGCCGGTATGGATCATCCGCTGGAACATCTCGAGCCGCAGTTGCAGCAGGATGCGGTTCGAAACGTAGTTGAGCAGGTAATTCGATGCGTACTGCGATACGCCGCGCACGAGCGCGAGGCCGATCACCGCGATCGGCACGTACCATTTCGCGCGGTCGCTGCCGTGCACGCCGAAACCGTGGTCGAGCAGCGGCTTGAGCAGCGCCGGAATGCCGGCTTCGGTGGCCGCGACGACGCCCATCGTCATCACGGCGAGCACCACGATGCCGATGAGCGGCCGGATGTACGGCCACAGGCGCTTCAGGACCGTGACCGGCGAGGTGCCGGTGCCGTCCATCGGTTTGCGGAGAGTGTTCTGGGTTTCCAAGGCAATCCTTCTTGAGCCGCGATGCGGCGCCCGGCGCGTGGCCGCCCGGGATTTCACCCCTGTCGGGCGGGTGCCGAAAAGGGCTCAACATTATAGCCGCACCGCCCCCGCCGGCACGGTCATGGCCGATGCGGCCGGCGGCCGGGCCGCGGGTATACTGCCGCTCACCGTTTTCTCCGCCCTTCCGACGATTTCATGGCTGAACCCTCCCTCGGCGTCGCCCTCATCGCCCTCAACGCGTCCGCGCGGCTCGCCCAGTGCCTCGATGCGCTGTCGTTCGCCGACGATGTCGTCGTCATCGACGGCGGCAGCACCGACGACACCGTCGCGATCGCGCAGGCGCACGGCGCGCGCGTGATCGTCGAGCGCGACTGGCCGGGCTTCGGCCCGCAGAAGAACCGCGCGCTCGACGCGCTCGGCACCGACTGGATCCTGTCGCTCGATACCGACGAAATCGTCAGCCCGGAGCTCGCGCGGTCGATCCGCGACGCGATCCGCGCGCCGGCCGCGCAGGTCTATGCGCTGGACCGGCTGTCGAGCTTCTGCGGCCAGTGGATCCATCACAGCGGCTGGTATCCCGACTGGGTGCCGCGCCTGTTCCGGCGCGGCGCCGCGCGTTTCTCGGACGATCTCGTGCACGAGCGCCTCGTGTTCGATACCGCCGCGCAACGCCTGCCCGGCAAGCTGATGCACTACTCGTACGAGGATTTCGAAACCGTCGTGCGCAAGCTCGACGCGTATTCGACGGCCGGCGCGCGCCAGCGCCGCGCGGCCGGCCAGCGCGGCGGCTTCGGCAAGGCGCTCGCGCGCGGCGCCTGGGCGTTCGTGCGCACCTACGTGCTGCGGCGCGGGTTCCTCGACGGCCGCGCGGGCTTCATGATCGCCGTGTTCAACGCGGAGACCGTGTATTACCGCTTCCTGAAACTCGGCCACGAACCGGTGCGCTGAGCGCCCGCCCCTGCGCGCCGCCGGCAAGCGGCCGGCCCGGCGTTACAATGCCGGGCTGCCCGCGCCGCGCGTGCCCGCCCAGACGGCTGCACCGCGTGCCGCCCGCCACGACGACCACCGAATCCGACCGCCATGTTCTCCATCATCATCCCGACCTGGAACAACCTGCCGTACCTCAAGCTCGTCGTCGACAGCCTGCGCCGCCACTCCGCGTACGATCACCAGATCATCGTGCACGTGAACGACGGCTCGGACGGCACGCTCGACTGGGTGCGCAGCGAAGGGATCGAGCACACCGCGTCGCCGACCAACATCGGCATCTGCCATGCGGTGAACCTGGCCGCCGCGCGCGCGACGCGCGACTACGTCGTCTACATGAACGACGACATGTTCTGCTGCCCCGGCTGGGACGCGGCGCTCGTGCGCCGCATCGAACAGATGCCGACCGACCTTTTCATGCTGTCGGGCACGATGATCGAGCCGGTCGACACGCGCAACCCGTGCGTCGTCGTCAGCAATTTCGGCCGCGACGCCGAACATTTCGACGCGGCGGGCCTCGTCGATGCGACCCCGCGGCTCGCGCGCGCGGACTGGCTCGGCTCGACCTGGCCGCCGACGCTCGTGCACCGCGACTGGTGGAACCGCATCGGCGGCTACAGCAGCGAGCTGTCGCCCGGCATGAGCAGCGACAACGACTTCTCGATGAAATTCTGGGACGCCGGCTGCCGGATCTTCCTCGGTGTCGGCGACAGCCTCGTCTACCACTTCCAGCAGAAGAGCACGGGCAAGATCGTCAAGAACGACGGCCGCCGCCAGTTCCTGAACAAATGGGGCATGACCCAGGCGACGTTCGACCGCTACTACCTGCACCGCGGCGAGCCGGCCGGCACGCGCATCGCGCTCGATACGCCGGCCGTTGCTGGGCGCCTGAAGCGCGCGCTGCTGCGCTCGCGGATCAAGCGCGCGTTCAGCTGATCGGGCCCCTAAAACGGCACAGAAACGCTGCCTGCTTCGCGTATACTGCGCCGTTCGTCCCGGAGCTCCCGCCGGGACGCGCGGCACGAGCACGATGTCCGCAAGCCGCATTCGTCCATTCGACAGGTTCCGATGCTTTCGTTTTCCGCTCCCGCCACGCGGCGCCTGACCGCCGCCCGTGCATTCGCCGTCGCCGCGCTCTGCATGGTGCCCGTCTCGACCGCGCTGACCAACGTCTTCTGCGGGCTGTTCGCCGCCGCGCTCTTGATCTCCCCCGAATTCTGGCGCGACCTGCGCTCGTTCGTGACCGACCCGGCTTCGCTCGCGGCGCTGCTGATCCTCGCCGCGCTGACTGCCAGCGTCGCGTATACGGTCGCACCGCACAACAAGGCGTGGAACTGGGTCGCCAAGTACGACAAGCTGCTGCTGCTGCCCTTCGCCGTGCTCGCGTTCCGTCATTCGAACTGGGCACCGATCGTGCGGCGCTGCTGGTTCGGCACGTTGTGCGTGATCCTGCTGCTGTCGACGACCAACTATCTCGGGCTGACCGCGATCGGGCCCGCGTATGCGACCCAACTGCCGCTGTCGCGCGCCTGGGTGTTCAAGAACCACATCGCCGCCGGCATGTTCGGCGCGCTGCTGTTCTACCAGGCGGCCGATCTCGCGCTTGCCGCCCGCACGGCGCTGTCCCGCACCGCGTATGCGGGCGTCGCCGCGTGGTCGCTCGTTAACGTGTTCGTGATGCTGCAGGGACGCACGGGGCAGGTCATCGCGCTGCTGCTGATCCTCGTCGTCGCCGTGCGTTTCGTGCTGTTGCTGCGCCGGCAATCGGCGCTGCGCGCGGGGCTCGCCGCCGGCGTGCTCGTCCTGTTCGGCGTCGCGCTCGTAGTCGCCGCGTGCACGGTTCACAACGGCCGGCTCGTGAAGGTCGTGACGGAAGTGCAGCAATACCGGCAGAGTGATGCGGCCACGTCGACCGGGTTGCGCCTCGAGTGGTACAAGAAGGGGCTCGAGCTGTTTCGTCAGCGCCCGATAATCGGTTACGGTGCAGGCGGCCTCGAATCCGAATTCGAGAAGCTCACGGCCGGCAAGACGGCCGCCGAAGGCCAGCTCACGTCGAACCCGCACAACGAATACCTGCTGATGGCCGTGCAGCTCGGCTTGCTCGGCCTGCTGCTGTTCATCAACCTGATCGTGCAGATCGCGCGCGGCAGCCGCACGCTCGATCCGCGCTCGCAGCATTTGCTGCTCGCGTGGCTCGCCATCTTCGCGATCGGCAGCCTTGCGAATTCGCTGCTGCTCGATTTCGCCGAAGGTCACCTGATCGTGCTGCTGGCCGGCATCCTGCTCGGTTGCGGCGAGCGCGGCGAGGCGCTGCCGCGCGAGACGTCGGCGATCCGGCGCAGCGCGTAACGCGTAACGGCATCCGCGCTGCCGCCAGCCGGCTTCGGCGGCAGCGGAGGCCCGCCGTCAAAGCGAGCGGGCTGCGCGGCTCGTCGCGAAACAAGCCGCCTGCAACGAAGCAAAAACGCGCGTCTCCCGCGCGTCAGTCGTCAGTCGGATCCGGCGCGATGCAGTCGCGACGTATCGACGGCCGCCTCGGCCAGGCCCGGCGGATTCAGCCCGAGCATCTCGGCCGCCGCGGCTTTCACGCGCTGCGCACCGAGATTGGCGAGGCAATCGCTGCGGCTGTCGACCTTGCGCTCGCAGCCCTCGTGCCGGCACGGCACGCAATCGCCCTCCCCCTGCAGCAGCCATACGTTCCCGTGCCGCCCCGAGCCGCGCAGCGGCCACGGATTCTCGGTCGCGGGCCAGTGCTGCGGCCACGGCCCCCAGCGCACGGGGTCGGATGGGCCGAACAGCGCGATCGTGTCGGTGCCCGTCGCAGCCGCGACGTGCGTCGCGCCGGTGTCGGGCCCGATGAAGAGCCGCGCGCGCCGCACGAGCTCCGCGCTCTCGCCGAACGTGAGGCGGCCGACCAGATTCAGCACGTCGCCGCCCGCTTCGGCCGCGACCTGCTCCGCATACTCGCGCTCGCGATCGGCCGGACCGCCCGACAACGCGACCGCAAAGCCGCGCTCGCGCAGCCAGCCGATCATCTCGACCCAGCCTTCGAGCCGCCATTGCTTGTAGCGGAACATCGGATACGGATGCAGGACGACCAGCGGCTTGCCGTCGCGGATCGCCGGCGACTCCGCGAGCCATGCGTCGAAGCGCGCGCGCCGCGCGGGATCGTCGCCGATGCCGGGTGCGACGACCTCGGACACCGGCTCGATACCGATCACGGGTGCGAGCGCAAGTGTGCTGACGACCGTATGCGCGGATTCATGGTGATTGATCGCGATGCCGTTCAGCATCATCCGCGTGAGCCACGTGACGCGGTCGGGATCGACGAGGCCGACCCGTTTGCGACCCGCGAACCAGCTATAGAAGCGCGGCCGGTCGGAACTCAGCGCCGCGCACGCGAGATCGTAGCGGCGCCACATCGACAGCGCGTCGCGCAGCCGCTCGCGGAATCCCGCGCGCTGCGCGACGACGATCACGCGCCGCACGTCCGGATTGTGCTCGAGCACGCCCTCGGTGCCGCGAAAAACCAGCATGTCGATCTGCGCATCGGGCCAGCGGGCCTTCAGCGAACGCACGAGCGGCGTCGTCAGCAGCACGTCGCCGATACGGCGCGGCGCGGCAACGAGGATGGTTCTGGGCGGGCGGGCGGAGGAAAACAGGGCCACGGCGATCGGTCTGTCTAGCTGGCTGAACAAGGCTGGCAATGTACAGGATTTTGCAGCAGCCGGCGCGGCATCGCGAACCGGCCGTGCAGGACGCGCTGATGCGACCCCTGATACGACCCTGCCTGCGGGCGCGGTGCGGCAGGCGCCGGCGCTTGCACCGTGTGCGGTGCTTCCGGCGCTATGAAGTGATGGTCAGGACCGCGGATGTCGCGGCGGCCGTCGGCCGTGCGCGTGCCGCATCCGCCACCGGCTCGCCGCAATGGCCGGCCTGCGGCAGCAGATGACGCACGGCGCGCTCGACCGCGTCGACACCGATCGCATCGACGGTCGCGCCGGCGCGCAGGATCACATGCGGCACGCCGAGCGGATGCCAGCGCAGGTATTTCTCGGGACGGTCCTCGAACAGTGCCGCAACCGGCACGCCGAGCGCCGACGCGAGATGCACGGGTGCGCTGTCGGCCGACACGATCGTATCGAGCAGGCTCGCGGCAGCCACCAGATCGGCGACCGACGACGGCGCGACGTGGCGCGCGCTCACGTCGCGCCAAGCGTCGTCCTCGGCGGTATTGCAGATGGCCGGATCGCGAAACACGATCACGTCGGCGAACGGCGCGAGCCGCTCGCCGAGGTCGCGCCAGCGATCCGCGGGCCAGCGGCGCTCGGCCGCCTTGTTCGACACGAACAAACCGACGCGCGGCTTCGTACGCTCCCCGAGCAGGCGATACCACGCGTCCTGCAACGTGCGATCGGGATGAACCGACAGCTCGAGGCGGTCGAGATCGGCACGACCGAGTTCGGGCACGAGCCGGAACCCCGACAGCGCCTCGTGGCACATCGGCCGCTGCGCGATGTGTTCGGGCTTGCGATCGTCGAATTCGGTCTCGGCATCGTGCCAGCGGCAGTCCTTCGCGCCGAGCTGGCGCGCGAACTGCATGCTGCTGCGATGCATGCCGCCGTTCGGCACGACCACGAGGTCGAACCGCAGGCGACGCAGGCGGCGCACGAGCCGCAGCCGGTCGAAGAACGCGCGCATCCGCCCGGGACGGTCGTTGCGTTCGCATTGGCGGCTGTACACGTACGTGTGAACCGCGTGCACGTCCGGGTTGCCGGCCAGCGCGGCCGCGTTGTAGCGGTTCGCGACCACATGCAGTTCCGCGCCCGGCCAGCGCTCCTTCAGCGCACCGAGGAACGCGGTCGTGCACAGCATGTCGCCCAGAAAATCAATCCGGATCACGAGGATCCGCCCCGTCTGGTTCGCGTTGGCCATGGTCATGTGGTGCTGTCAGTTTTTATCGTCGCGACGGGCTGATGCCCCGGTATCCTGTTCAGGGACGGCCCTGTCGCGCGTTGCCGCTCGCCGCATGGATCCGCCCCCGTTTGTGTGCGCGCGTGCGAGCGCGACTGCGCCGGATTGTATAGCGTCCGCATGGCCGGCCCAAGACCCGGGTACCCGAAGATGTAAAAACGGCCCGCCGCACCGCACGATGGCGATGCGACGGGCCGCGTATCGCGACAGCCGTCCGGTGGTCGGGATGCGGTCAGTACGTGATTTCGACGACACTGCCGTCGAACGCCGCACGCAGTTCCGCGAGCAGCATGTCGCTCGGCTTCACGCGCCACGCGTCGCCGAGACGCATTTCGCCTTGTGCCCGCGCGTTGCTGTAGTGGATCTGGACCGCGAGGCCGTTCGGCAACGGCGCCTGCGGGCGACGGCCGCCGTCACGCCCGCCGCCGCGCGGCGCGGGCGCTTCGACCGCGTGCGCGGCGGCCGAATCGTCCTTCGACACGTGCGGCTCGAGCACGCGGCGCAGCGCGGCTGCGTCGGCGTTGCCGTTCATCGTCAGCCGCACGGCCTGCGCATAGCGGCTGCGCGCGCGCTCGAGATCCATCACGGTATCGGTCGTGAAACGGATGCCGCCCGTGAATGCGTCGTTGCGCGCCTGCCCCTGCACGATCAGCAGTTCGTCTTCCTTGAACAGCGCCTTGTTCGCCTCGAACTGCTCGTTGAAGATCGTGATCTCGCACTGGCCCGAACCGTCGTCGAGCAGCGCGATCAGCATCTTGCCGCGCTGGGTCATCTGCGTGCGCAGCGATGCGATGATGCCCGCGACGAGCTTGTCGCGCCCTTCCTTCAGGTCGCCGACCTTTTGCCGAACGAAGCGGCGCACCTCGTCGCGATACGCGTCGAACAGGTGGCCGGACAGGTAGAAGCCGAGCGCGCCCTTTTCTTCCTGCAGGCGGCGCTTGTCGTCCCACGCCGGTTCATCGACGAGCGCATGCGCGTGCGGCGACTCGGCGCCCATGTCGAACAGGCCGGCCTGCATCGCGTTCGCCTCGGCCTGGTCGGCCGCTTCCATCGCGAGCGGCACCGACGCGAGCATCTGCGCGCGGTTCGCGTTCAGCGAATCGAACGCGCCGGCGCGGATCAGCGCCTCGACCGTGCGGCGGTTGACGACGCGCCGGTCGATCCGTTCGCAGAAGTCGAACAGGTCGGTGAACGCCTTTTCCTCGCGGGCGCGCAGGATTTCCTCGATCGCGTTCTGGCCGCTGCCCTTCACCGCGCCGAGGCCGTAGCGGATCGTGCGCGAGCGCTTGCCGTCGGCTTCGGCAACGGGCTCGAACCGGTAATGCGACTGGTTGATGTCGGGCGGCAACACGGCGAGGTTGTTCACGACGCAGTCGTCGAACAGGATCTTCACCTTGTCGGTGTCGTCCATCGCGAGCGTCATGTTGGCCGCCATGAATTCGGCCGGATGGTGCGCCTTCAGCCATGCGGTGTAATACGCGAGCAGCGCGTACGCGGCCGCGTGCGACTTGTTGAAGCCGTAGCCCGCGAACTTCTCCATCAGGTCGAAGATCTCGTCGGACTTCTCGCGCGTGAGGCCGTTCTTCGCCGCACCCTCGGCGAAGATCTCGCGGTGCTGGGCCATCTCCTCGGGCTTCTTCTTGCCCATCGCGCGACGCAGCAAGTCGGCGCCGCCGAGCGAGTAGCCGCCGATGATCTGCGCCATCTGCATCACCTGCTCCTGATAGACCATGATGCCGTAGGTCTCTTTCAGGACGGGTTCGACGCGCGGATCCGGATAGTCGACCTTCTCGCGTCCGTGTTTCCGTGCGCAGAAACTCGGGATCAGGTCCATCGGGCCCGGGCGGTACAACGACACCAGCGCGATGATGTCCTCGAAGCGGTCGGGCTGCGCATCCTTCAGCATGCCCTGCATCCCGCGGCTTTCCAGCTGGAACACCGCGACCGTGTTGGCCTTCTTCAGGATCTGGAACGAAGCCGGATCGTCGAGCGGCACCTGCGCGAGCGACCAGTCGGCCTTCGACGGATCGAGGCGGCGAATGTAGCGCTCGGCCCAGTCGAGGATCGTCAGCGTCGTGAGGCCCAGAAAGTCGAACTTCACGAGGCCGACGGCTTCGACGTCGTCCTTGTCGTACTGGCTGACGACGCCGCCGTCGTCGCCCTGCGTGTACAGCGGACAGAAATCGGTCAGCTTGCCGGGCGCGATCAGCACGCCGCCCGCGTGCATCCCGACGTTACGCGTGAGGCCCTCGACGCGCTGCGCGAGATCGAGCAGCTGGTGGACTTCGTCCTCGTGGTCGTAGCGCTCCTGCAGCTGCGGCTCTTCCTTCATCGCGTCGGCGATCGTCACGTGCTTGCCCGGCTTGAACGGGATCAGCTTCGCCACGCCGTCGGTGAACATGTAGCCGAGGTCGAGCACGCGGCCGATGTCGCGCACGGCCGCCTTTGCAGCCATCGTGCCGAAGGTGGCGATCTGCGACACGGCGTCCGCGCCGTACTTCTCCTTCACGTACTGGATCACGCGGTCGCGGCCGTGCTGGCAGAAGTCGATGTCGAAGTCGGGCATCGACACGCGTTCCGGGTTCAGGAAGCGCTCGAACAGCAGGTTGTAGCGCAGCGGGTCGAGGTCGGTAATGCCGAGCGCGTACGCGACCAGCGAACCGGCGCCGGAGCCGCGGCCCGGGCCGACCGGCACGCCATTGTTCTTCGCCCAGTTGATGAAGTCCGCGACGATCAGGAAGTAGCCGGGGAAGCCCATCTTCGTGATGGTCCCGCACTCGAATTCGAGGCGCTTGTAGTACGTGTCGCGCTGCGCGTCGCGTTCGGCTTCGGCCGGATAGAGCTGCACGAGCCGTGTCTCGAGCCCTTCCTTCGACAGCTGGACCAGGTAGTCGTCGAGCGACATGCCGTCCGGCGTCGGGAACAGCGGCAGCTTCGGCTTGCCGAGCTCGAGCTTCAGGTTGCAGCGTTTCGCGATCTCGACCGTGTTCGCAACCGCCGACGGCAGGTCGGCAAACAGCGCGACCATGTCGTCCTGCGTGCGGAAATACTGGTCGGTCGTGAAGCGTTTCTGGCGCCGCGGGTTCGCGAGGATGTCGCCTTCCGAGATGCACACGCGCGCCTCGTGCGCGGTGAAATCGTCGTCGGTCATGAACTGCGTCGGGTGCGTCGCGACGACCGGCAGCTTCAGCGATGCGGCGAGCGTCGCGGCCTGCTGGATGTACGCCTCGGCGCCCGGCTGGCCGTACCGCTGCAGCTCGATGTAGAAGCCGCCCGGAAACACCTTCGCCCAGCGCTCGGCGTGACGGCGCGCTGCTTCTTCGTTGCCGGCCGCGAGCGCGAGCCCGATATCGCCCTGCTGCGCGCCCGACAGCGCGAGCAGCCCCTGCGCGAGTTCGCCGTCGAGCCAGCTCGCGTCGAGTTCCGCGCGGCCGCGATACTGGTTCGTGAGCCATGCCTTCGACAGCAGCTCGCAGAGATTCAGGTAGCCGACCTTGTCCTTCACCAGCAGCAGCAGCCGCGACGGCTTGTCGCGATCGTCCGGATTCATGATCCAGACGTCGCAGCCGGCGATCGGCTTGATGCCCTTGCCGCGGGCTTCCTGGTAGAAACGGACGAGGCCGAATGCGTTGCCGAGATCGGTGAGCGCGAGCGCGCCCTGGCCGTCCGCGGCCGCCGCCTTGACGATGTCGTCGAGACGCACGATGCCGTCGGCAATCGAGAATTCGGAGTGAACGCGAAGATGAACGAAGCGGGGATCTGACATGGGCGTTATTGTAGCCGCGTCGCCGCGCAGGCTGCCCAAAAAATCCCCGCACTGGCCGTTCGGCCGATGCGCGCGACGCCGCGTCGCGCTGCCTGCCCAACGGCTAGATGCCGAAGCGCGCGCGGTTTGCGGGATAATACGGTTTTTCGAATCATCGCCACGGCTTCGCACCCTTTTTTGCGAGCCGCCGTGCGGCCGTTTTCCCGTCGGACCATCATGACCATCGTCAACCTCGCCGCCTACCACTTCGTGTCGCTCGACACGAACGAGCAATGGCGCCCGCTCGTCACCGCCCGCTGCAACGAACTCGACCTGCGCGGCACGATCCTGCTCGCGCCGGAAGGCATCAACCTGTTCATCGCCGGCACGCGCGAAGCGGCCGACGCGTTCGTCGACTATCTTCGCCACGATCCGCTGTTCGAGGGCAAGTTCGCGACGCTGCAGTTCAAGGAAAGCCTGTCCGACTCGCAGCCGTTCCGCCGCATGCTCGTGCGCCTGAAGCGCGAGATCATCACGATGAAGAAGCCGGCGATCAAGCCCGAGCTCGGTCGCGCGCCGTCCGTCGATGCGCGCACGCTGAAGGCATGGCTCGACCGCGGCCATGACGACACGGGCCGCCCGGTCGTGATGCTCGACACGCGCAATGCGTTCGAGGTCGACGTCGGCACGTTCGACGATGCGCTCGACTACCGGATCGACAAGTTCAGCGAATTCCCGGAAGTGATCGATGCAAACCGTGCCGATCTCGACGGCAAGACGGTCGTGTCGTTCTGCACGGGCGGCATCCGCTGCGAGAAGGCCGCGATCCACATGAAGGAAATCGGCATCGAGAACGTGTACCAGCTCGAAGGCGGGATCCTGAAGTATTTCGAGGAAGTCGGCGGCGCCCATTATCACGGCGACTGCTTCGTGTTCGACTACCGCACCGCGCTGAACCCGCAACTCCAGCCTACCGAGAACGTCACGTGCTTCGCGTGCCGCGCGGTCGTCACGCCGCAAGCGCAACAGTCGCCGGGCTACGTGCCCGGCAAGTCGTGCCCGGCCTGCGCGCAGGCAGCCAGCGCCGCGTAAGCGCGCGCCCCGCGCTCAAATGAACGGCTATCGCGGCCGCTTCGCGCCGTCGCCCACCGGGCCGCTGCACTTCGGCTCGCTGGTCGGCGCGCTCGCGAGCTGGCTCGACGCGCGCGCGCACGGCGGCGCATGGCTCGTGCGAATCGAGGATCTCGACGGCCCGCGCACGGTACCCGGCGCGGCCGACGACATCCTCGCGACGCTCGCGCATTTCGGCATGACGCCCGACGAGCCGCCCGTATGGCAAAGCACGCGCGATGCCGCGTATACGTCCGCGCTCGAGCAGCTCGTCGCAGCGGGGCTCGTCTATCCGTGCGGCTGCACGCGCAAGGAAATCGCCGATTCGCTGCGCGCCGCGCACGAGCGCCACACGACGCTCGCGTATCCGGGCACCTGCCGCACCGGTCTGCACGGCAAGCCTGCGCGCGCATGGCGGCTGCGCGTACCGGACGGCGACGCGGCGATCGTCACGTTCGACGACCGCTGGCAGCACGCGCAATCGCAAAACCTCGCGACCGAAGTCGGCGATTTCGTGCTGAAGCGCGCGGACGGGCAATGGGCCTATCAGCTCGCGGTCGTCGTCGACGATGCCGATGCGCGCATCACGCACGTCGTGCGCGGCGCCGACCTGCTCGATTCGACCGCGCGCCAGATCCATCTGCAACACTGCCTCGGCGTACCGACGCCGCGGTATCTGCACGTACCCGTCGTCGTCGATGCAAACGGTGAAAAGCTCAGCAAGCAGACAGGCGCGACCGCGCTCGAGCGCGACGATCCGCTGCCGGCACTGCAGGCCGCGGCCGCGCATCTGGGTCTCGCGCCCGATGGCGCGCTCGCTGGCACGACGCTGGATGTGTTCTACGCGGCCGCGACGGCCGCATGGGCGCGGCGCTTCGGGCCGCTGGCCGGCTAAAGCACGCGCCCGGCAGCCGGTCTCGCGCCGATCGAGTGCCGGTTGCATCGCTCGCCCTTGCGCCCTCTCCCGCCCCCATCCAATCACGGCCCCAATAAAAAACGGGCACATGCTCATCGCATGCACCCGTTTTTCCGGCAGCGCTCGCGCGCCGCACCGCCACGTTCGCCGGGCTTACGCCGACGGCTTGCGCGGCATCCCGAACCCGCCGAGCAGCGCGGCGACCTGGCGCTTCGGCCCTTTCTTCTCGGGCTGCTGCGCGGGCTGTGCGTCGTCCGACTGCTTCGCCGCCGCCGACGGCTCATACGGCTTCAGGAAGAAATCGTCGACCGGCGCTTCGTGGCGACGGTGATGACCGCTGCGCTCGGAACCGGCCGAGCGGCGCGCCGATGCACCGCGATGCTCGTCGCGTTCGCGCCGGCCACCGCGTTCGCTGCTGCGGTCGCCGCTACGCTCGCCGCCACGGTCGTCCTGACGATGGCGCGCCGGCTTGTCGATCGCCAGCGTCTGCACTTCGAGCGGACGCTTGATCAGCTTCTCGATATCGGCGAGTTGCTTGCGCTCGTTCGGGCTGCACAGCGACAGCGCGTCGCCGGTCGCGCCCGCGCGGCCCGTACGGCCGATCCGGTGCACGTAGTCTTCCGCGCTGAACGGCAGGTCGAAGTTGATCACGGCCGGCAGTTCGGCGATGTCGAGGCCGCGCGCGGCCACGTCGGTCGCGACCAGCGCCTCGATTTCGCCGCGCTTGAACGCGTCGAGCGCCTGCATCCGCTCGATCTGCGTCTTGTCGCCGTGGATCGCCGACGCGACGACACCGTCGCGCTCGAGGTTGCGCGCGAGCCGGCTCGCGCCGATCTTGCTGTTGCAGAACACGAGCACCTGCTTGAGCCCGCGACTGCGCAGCAACTGCACGACGGCCGCCTGCTTGTCGCCTTCGGCGACGTCGTAGACGATCTGCGTGACGTTCGCGTTCGTCGAGTTGCTGCGCGCGACCTCGATCGTCTGCGGGTTGCGCAGGTAGGTCGACGCGAGCTTCTTGATTTCCGGCGAGAAGGTGGCCGAGAACAACAGCGTCTGGCGTTCCTTCGGCAGCAGGTTCAGGATCCGCTGCAGGTCCGGCAGGAAGCCCATGTCGAGCATCCGGTCGGCCTCATCGAGCACGAGCATCTGCACCTGCCCGAGGTTCGCGGTCTTCTGCTGCACATGGTCGAGCAGGCGGCCCGGCGTCGCGATCAGGATCTCGACGCCGCGGCGCAACTCGGCCATCTGCGGGTTCATGTCGACGCCGCCGAACACGACCGCGCTGCGCAGCGGCGTGTGCTTCCCGTACGCATGCACGTTCGCGGCGACCTGGTCGGCCAGTTCGCGGGTCGGCGTCAGGATCAGCGCGCGCACCGGGTGGCGCGCGGGCGACGCGCTCGTGTTGGCCTGCGGCAGCAGGCGCTGGATGATCGGCAGCGAGAAGCTCGCGGTCTTGCCGGTGCCTGTTTGCGCGGCGCCCATGACGTCGCGGCCGGCGAGCACGACCGGAATGGCCTGCGCCTGGATCGGCGTCGGCGTCGTATAGCCCTGCTCCACAATGGCTTTCAGGATATCGGCGGCAAGGCCGAATTGGTCGAAGGTTGCGTCGACGGGCTTGGCGACAGAATCGGACATGGTGGCGTTTCGCTCAAAAGGCGCGGCGGGGACATCGTGCGTCAGGCCAGCCGGGCCTGCGCTCATCACAATTCGGAAATAGACGGAGCCGCGGCGCGCCGCGCGGCGCCGCTCTGGCGCTTGGGACCGGTTCAATGCGAACGCTGGACACCAGGCCGTGCGGACTCCGTTCGGCGCGAATGCCGGCGGAAAGGGCCGTATTGTAGCACTGCGCGGCCATCTGTCCGTGACAACGCCGCGAACGGCCGCAGCGGCAGTTCGCGCGGCGAGCCCGGACAGCGCCGCACGGCCGGCGAACGGCCCGGTCGGGCTATCCCGATCGGTCGTCGAGCGACATCAGGGGCCCGATCAAGAATGGCGTTGCCCAGGCGTCCGCGGCAGGCCTGAGCGCCGAACCTTCAGGTCCGGCAGCCGGCTGGCGCTGGCGCCTGGCGGACACGATCCACGATCGCGCCCGGCGCTCAGCCCTTCTTCTTTTTCTTCTCGACCTGCACGCAGTCGCCAAGCAGCGGCGGCGACTTCGGGTCGGCGATCTCGTCGCGCAGCGTCGCTTCCTTGCCCTTCGTCCACCACGTATAGCGGCCGGCCTGATAGCGCGCGCCCGAGGCCGACACGGTATCGACGAACAGCAGTTGCCGCCCGTTGACCGGCACGAGCGCGAAGCTCTGGCCGTTGCCCGCGAGCCAGTACGACACGCGCACGGGCTGCTTCTGGTTCGCGCACTGGTAGAAGGTCTGCTGGCGCGAATCGGCGTCGATCTCCTCGACGGTCAGTTGCGCGGCATGCGCGACGGAAACGGCGGTGCCGGCGAGCGCGAGTGCGGCGACGGTTTGGCGAATCATGCAGATCCTCTCGCGAGACGGGTGGAAACGCGCCCTCGCGGGGCGCGGTTATTGTTGGCTATGCACCGGTTATCGTCGTCAGGGATCGATGACGTCGGCGCACGCGTCGGTCGGCGCGGCCGCGACATGGCCGACGAGCGGCACGATCTTGAGCCCGGCCGATGCCACCCGGCACGGCGCGGCCGCGAGGCCGCAACCCGCGAGACTCGCGGCAAGCGCCAGCGCGGCGCCCAGCTTTCCGATACGCAGCCAGATCGGCGCCATCGCCCTCTCCTCGTTCCGTCAGCGGGCCGACACGGGCCGGACGGCCGCGGCGGCGCGCTTCGCGCGTTCGCGGGCTTCGTCGACGGTCGCGCCGGTCGCCAGCGCGACGCCCATGCGCCGCTTCGCAAAACTTTCCGGCTTGCCGAACAGGCGCAGGTCGGCGCCCGGCACCGCGAGCGCGTCGCGCACGCCTTCGAACGCGATCCCGCGCTCGTCGAGCCCGCCGTAGATCACGGCCGACGCGGCCGGCGTTCCGAGCGCCGGATCGACCGGCAGCCCGAGAATCGCGCGCGCGTGCAGCTCGAATTCCGACTGACGCTGCGACGCGAGCGTGACGAGGCCCGTATCGTGCGGCCGCGGGCTCACCTCGGAGAACCACACGTCGTCGCCGCGCACGAACAGCTCGACGCCGAACAGCCCGCGCCCGCCGAGCGCCTCGGTGACCTTGTGCGCGATCTCGCGCGACTTCTCGAGCGCCACCGCGCTCATCGGCTGCGGCTGCCACGATTCGACGTAGTCGCCCGCGACCTGCACGTGGCCGACCGGTTCGCAGAAGTAGGTGCGCGTGCCGAGCGTCGCCGGGTCGATCGCGCGCACGGTCAGTTGCGTGATCTCGTATTCGAAATCGATGAAGCCCTCGACGATCACGCGGCCGTGGTTCACGCGCCCGCCCGCCATCGCGTAGTCCCACGCGGGCTTCACGTCGGCTTCGGTCTTCACGACCGACTGCCCCTTGCCCGACGACGACATCACCGGCTTCACGACGCACGGCATGCCGATCTTCGCGACCGCCGCGCTGAAGGCCTCGAACGATTCCGCGAACGCATATGGCGACGTCGGCAGCCCGAGCTCTTCGGCCGCGAGCCGGCGGATCCCTTCGCGGTTCATCGTGAGTTGCGTCGCCCGTGCGGTCGGGATCACCTCGGCGAGGCCGGCCGCCTCGATCGCCGCGAGCGCGTCGGTCGCGATCGCCTCGATCTCCGGCACGATCAGGTGCGGGCGCTCGGCCTCGACGATCGCCCGCAGCGCGGCTGCGTCCGTCATGTCGATCACGTGCGCGCGATGCGCGACCTGGTGGCCCGGTGCGTCCGGATAGCGGTCGACCGCGATGACTTCTACACCGAGCCGCTGCAACGCGATGATGACTTCCTTGCCGAGTTCGCCGGCGCCGAGCAGCATGACGCGCGTGGCCGAGGGTGAAAGCGGCGTACCGAGCCGCTGACCGATCTGCATGTGATTTCCCGCTTCTGGTGGAGGACGAAAACGGCTCCGATGTTAACACGCGCCACGACGCCGGTTCGGCGGTTTCGCCGTGCCGCTGCCCGGCCGTGCGCCGCGCGCGAGCAGGCTGCGAACGTTTTCGCGCGTGAAGTGTCGGCTCGCCTGCCGCGGGGCGGGTGCGTTACTCTTACGCCTTGATCAGAATCCGATGAGGAACGAGGCTCATGTCCCACCTGTTCGCAGCCGCACGCGCCCGCACCGGCCTGCTTCGTCCGTTGCGCGCGCCGCTCTGCGCGTTGACGCTTGCCACGCTTCTCGCCGCCTGCGCGATGCCGACCCACCCCGATTCCGCCGCCCCCGCCCCCGACCCGTACAACCCGGCCGCCGTCCAGTTGCTCGACGACACGAGCTGGGAGCTCACCAGCTGGCTGAACGCCGACGGCACGCAGCGCACGATCCCGCACGGCGACAACGGCGAGCCGATCAAGCTCGCGCTGTCGACCGATTCGGGCATCCGGCGCGCCAGCGGGTTCTCGGGCTGCAACCGCTACATGGGTACCTACGCGATCAAGAACGGCCTGCTGAGCTTCGGGCCGCTCGCCGGCACGCGGATGGCCTGCCCGAATACGCTCGGCGGCCAGCTCGAACACGCGTACCTCGACGCGCTCGCCCATATCGAGAAGACCGGCGTGCAGATGCGCGAACCCAAGCAACTGCAGATCGTGACCAATGCCGGCGCAACGCTGACCTTCACGCACCGGAGCCCCTGATGCACCGCGCGCGCGAAGGCCGGCCGACCGCCTTCGCGTTGCGCGTCGCGCGCGTGTGCCGGACGCACGCGCAGCACGGCGTGAAACGAATTCACGCCGCCTTAGAATCTTGTTCGCCGTCCGGTTAAACTCGGCGGGTCGCGCCCCGCGCGCCCCTCCCCACTCCTGTTTCAAAGCATGCACACGGTTGTCTTCGGCTGGTTCGGCATCTCCGCCGTCTGGTTCCTCCTTCTCTTCTGGCGTCTCGTGCAGGCGATGCTGCCCGGCGGCGGCGGCCTCGCCGGCCGCGGCTCGATCCGCCTGTGGCTCGGCTTCGCCGCGGTGTTCGTCGCAAGCTGCACGCTGACGAGCGCGCTGTCGGGCCCCGACACGAACGCGCTCGGCCACGCGTTCTCCACGGGCTTCGCCCATGTGCTCGGTCCGATCGGCACGCCGGTCGCGATGGTCGTGCTGTTTTTCGCCGGGTTGCCCTGGCTGACCGGCATCGGCTGGCGCCAGTTCGCCGCATGGGTCGACACGTCGTTCGGCGTCAAGCTGTCGCGCGAGCGCGACGACGACGACGCCCGCGGTATCGCCGACCTGCCGCGCAGCGCGCTGCATCGCGACGACGATGTCGTGCAGCCGACCACCGCGCATACCGTCAACTCGATGGCGCCGCGCCAGAACGGCCGGTATTCGCGCCCGACGCTGTGGAAACCCGACCCGCAGGCGCGGCCGAAGCCGCGCAGCAAGACGCCTCCGCGTCCGCACACGGAACCCGTTGCGCCGTCGGGCTGGCTGAAACCGACCGCGACCGGTCGCAGCATGCCGGCACCGCCCGCGCCGATGCCGGCCAGCGCGATGCCGCCCCCGACGACCGGCAGCACCGCCAGCCTCGCGCGTGCGGCGGCGAACTCGCAAGTGCCGCGCCCCGATCCCGCCCCGCTTCCGGTCGGATTCGAACCCGTCCGGCCGCGGCCGACGGCTGCGCGACCGGCCACCGCTGCGCTGAAGCAGGCCGCTCCGCACACCACGGTCACGCCGCGGCCGGCCAGCGCGCCGCCGCCGCGCCCTGCCGTGCGGCCGGCGGCGGGAATCGGCGCGGCCGGCCTGCCGCCCGACACCGCGCGCCGCCGCCCGGCATCGCAAACGCCGGTGCGCGCGCCACTCTATGCATGGACGGAAAAACCCGCAGCGCCGATCACGCCGGCGCCGAGCGTTCACGACACGCTGCGCTCGATCGAGGCCAGCACCGCACAATGGGCCACGCTCGGCGGTTCGCAATCGACCGATGCCGCGCACGCGGCGGCAGCCGCCGCAACCGTGGCCGGTATGGCAGCGACAGCCGCCAGCGTTGCCGCGCCGGTGTCGGCTGCCGTGTCGAACGGGTTCGCCTCCGCGACGCACCGCGTCGCGGCCCATGACGCCGGCGCCACGGTCGAACACGATGCAGCGCCCGCTTACGACGACAACGCGCCGATCAGTCTGGATGCGTTCATGCCGGCAGCGTCCGGCGCGGCGCATGCTCCGGTTGCCGATACGGGCACCACGACGTTCGACGATGTCGTCCCGCAGACGCTGCCGGATACCGGCATCGACAATGCGGCGTTTTCGCATCACGGCGCCCCCGAGATCCGGCACGCCGATGATGCGCCCGCCGTGCCGGCATTCGGAATCGCACCCGCGCCGTCGTTCGACGCGCCAATCGACCTCGCTCCGTGGGAAGACCTCGCCAGCCGGCCGGTTTTCGCGTTCGACGGGTCGGCCGGTAGCCCGATCGCTGCGTCGCCGGCGGACGCGACGGGATCGGAGCCGGCCGAGGCGGCCTCCGCGCAACCGCAAGACGAGGCGGTTCACGACATCGCTGCAAGCAAACCGGTAGCGTCCGTCGATACCGATGACAAGTACGACGCGCAACCGGCTCCTGCGATCGATCGCCTTGCACCGGCCCATGCGCCGCAGGGCATCGCCGATGCTCACGCCGACGTCAAACCCGCCGCGGAGATCGTTCCGTTTGCAGCCCTCTCCTCTTCTTCGATCGCAGAATCGTCGGCACGCGCCGTTTCCGACGCCGTGCCGCTTGCAGCAGGGTCGGCACTGACTGCATCGCGTACCGCATCTGAAACCGTCGAGCCGAAAGCCGCAGAGCGCACCGCGCCGCTGTCGGCAATCGCGCAGGGCGCCACGCGTGCGACTGATTGGGCACGGACGCCGTCGATTCCACCGACGGTGCAACCTGCAACGACAAATACGGCCGTCTTCGCAGGATTGCCGAAATCGCAGGCAGCTCAACCGTTTGCCGCAGCACCGACGGCTTCGGCCGCCGCTACTTCGCCGCTCGGCGGCGCAGCTCATGGTGCGACCGCGCAGGTACCTGCATCTGCATCGAGCATGGCGCCCGATACCGCTGCGGCTGCACCGGCCGGTGTTACCGGTACTGAATCCGCTTCGCTTTCGCAGCCGGCCGCATCGGCATCGACCGTTCCATCGGCCGCGTCGACTTCACCGGTCGGCGTAACCGGCACTGCGCCCGCTTCGCTTTCGCAGCTGGCAGCCTCGGCACCGACCTTTGCACCGGTCGCTTCGACTTCACCGGTCGGTGCGACCAGTTCGGCATCCGCTCCGCTTTCACAGCCAGCCGCATCGGCACCGGCCGTCGCATCGGTAGTATCGGCGGCGCCGGTCGGCGTTTCGGGCGAGACTTACGGTTCACTCTCCCGCGAATCAACGCCCGCATCGATCGCTGTACCCGCCACGGCACCATCGACGGCCGGCGCGTCGGACTCGACATTCAGCTCGACCGCGCAAGCGCCTGCACCGGCGGCAACGCCTACGCCCGCTCCCCCGGCGCCCGTGAGTTTCGCGTCCGGCTCGATCGCCGCACAGCCTTTCGCGCCCGCATCGACTCTGTCGGCCAACCCGGCAACCCCGTCGACCGGCACGACATTCGGCAGATCCGGCTCAACCACACCGCAGCCGGCGGCCAGCCTGCCGGTTCCGCCAGCCGCTTCCGTCGTAACGACATCGTCCTCGGGCGCAATCACCCCGATGACCACGACCGCGGCGGCCCCGGTTCAACCGGTCGCAGGCGCGCCTGTCATCGCGGCCGGATCGCTGGCGTCCATCGCGGCAACGACCGCGACGCAGCCCCTGCCGATCGCATCGGCGCCTGCGGCAACCGCAACTACGACGTTCGCTACACCGCCCGCCCCTGCCGCATCGTCGGCAAGCTGGTCGGCGCCGAATGTGTCCGCGACACCGACTGCCGCATCGATCGCGGCACCGCAACCGGCAACAACCGTTCCCGGCGCGGGCCTGCCCACGCCGGCGACTGCCGCTGCCGCGCCGACGCTTCCCGCTGCCGCCCCCGTCGGCGCAATCGCCACCGTGGCAACCGAACCGGCCGCGGCCGACACAAACGCGGCCCCCGACACCCCCGCGCGCCAGCCGCGCCCGAACGCGTTCGAATTCCACGCGCCCGTGGCGTTCAACGTCGAACTGCCGACGCTCGACCTGCTCGAGCCCGCGTCCGACGACGTCGAAATGATCACCGAGGAACACCTCGCGCAGACGGCCCAGGTGATCGAACAGCGGCTGCAGGAATTCAAGGTGCCGGTGGCGGTCGTTGGCGCGTCGGCCGGCCCCGTGATCACGCGCTTCGAGATCGAGCCCGCGCTCGGCGTGCGCGGCAGTCAGATCGTCGGCCTGATGAAGGACCTGTCGCGCGGCCTCGGCCTCACGTCGATCCGCGTCGTCGAGACGATCCCCGGCAAGACCTGCATGGGCCTCGAACTGCCGAACGCGAAGCGCCAGATGATCCGCCTGTCGGAAATCCTTGCCGCGCGCGAGTACCAGCATTCGCCGTCGCAACTGACGATCGCGATGGGCAAGGACATCACCGGCCACCCGGTCGTGACCGATCTCGCGAAGGCGCCGCACATGCTCGTCGCCGGCACGACGGGCTCGGGCAAGTCGGTCGCGATCAACGCGATGATCCTGTCGCTGCTGTACAAGGCGACGCCCGAGGACGTGCGGCTCATCATGATCGACCCGAAGATGCTGGAACTGTCGGTCTACGAAGGCATCCCGCACCTGCTCGCGCCGGTCGTCACCGACATGAAGCTCGCGGCGAACGCGCTGAACTGGTGCGTCGGCGAAATGGAAAAGCGCTACCGGCTGATGTCGGCCGTCGGCGTGCGCAACCTCGCGGGCTTCAACCAGAAGATCCGCGACGCGGAAGCGAAGGAAAAGAAGATCGGCAACCCGTTCTCGCTGACGCCCGAGGATCCCGAGCCGCTGTCGAAACTGCCGCTGATCGTCGTCGTGATCGACGAACTGGCCGACCTGATGATGGTCGCCGGCAAGAAGATCGAAGAGCTGATCGCGCGCCTCGCGCAGAAGGCGCGCGCGGCCGGCATCCACCTGATCCTCGCGACGCAGCGTCCGTCCGTCGACGTGATCACGGGTCTGATCAAGGCGAACATCCCGACGCGCGTCGCGTTCCAGGTGTCGTCGAAGATCGACTCGCGCACGATCCTCGACCAGATGGGCGCCGAATCGCTGCTCGGGATGGGCGACATGCTGTTCCTGCCGCCGGGCACCGGTTACCCGCAGCGCGTGCACGGTGCGTTCGTCGCCGACGAGGAAGTGCACCGGATCGTCGAGTACCTGAAGCAGTTCGGCGAGCCGCAGTACGAGGAAGGGATTCTCGACGGCCCGGCCGCCGACGGCGCGACGCAGGACCTGTTCGGCGAAGCGCCGGACGCGGAAGCCGATCCGCTGTACGACGAAGCCGTCGCGTTCGTCGTGCGCACGCGGCGCGCGTCGATCTCGTCGGTGCAGCGGCAGTTGCGCATCGGCTACAACCGCGCCGCGCGCCTCGTCGAGCAGATGGAAGCGGCCGGGCTCGTATCGGCGATGGGCATCAACGGCAGCCGCGAGGTGCTCGTGCCGGCCGCGGCCGACTGAGCAAGGCGGCCGCCCGGCCGCGATCGGCCGGCGCGGGCGCGCCGCGAAACCGGCCGCCCCGGAACACGAAGGGCGCTGCATCGGCAGCGCCCTTCGTCATTTACAGCGCCGGCACCAGCTTGAAGTCGACCGGCTTGCCGACCGCGACCTTCTGCGGATTCGCGCCGAGCTGCCCCGTTTCGGCATCGCGGCTGAACACGTAGAACGTATCGCTGTCCTGGTTGCCGACGATCAGCCACTTGCCGGTCGGATCGATCAGGAACTCGCGCGGTGTCTTGCCGAGGCTCGACTGGCGGCCGACGTGCTTCAGCCGGCCGTCGGCCCGGTTCACCGCGTAGATCACGATGTCGTTCGCGTCGCCGCGGTTGCTCGCATACAGGAAGCGGCCGTCCGGCGACAGATGAATCGCGCCGCCGCCGACCTTGCCCTTGAAGCCCGGCGCCGTCATCGGCACCGTCTCGACCGGCGTCAGCTTGCCGTCGTGGTAGCCGAACACCTCGACCGACGCATTCAGCTCGCTCGTCACGTACGCGAACCGGCCGTCGGCGCCGAACACCATGTGACGCGGGCCCGAACCGGCCTTCACCGTCGTGTAGCGCGTGTCGGTCGGGCCGATCAGCCCGCGGCTGCCGTCCACCGTATAGCGGTAGCCATAGAGCTTGTCCGCGCCGAGATCCTGCACGAACAGGTAACGGCCGTCCGGCGAAAACACCGTCGAGTGCACGTGCGCGCCGTCCTGGCGGCCCTTCACGGGCCCCGTGCCTTCATGGTGCACGGTCAGCACGGCCTGGCCGACCGCGCCGTCGTCGCGCAGCGGGAACACCGCGAAGCTGCCGCCCGGATCCGCCGCAACCGAATAGTTGGCCGTCACGAGGTACTTGCCGTCCGGCGACAGCGCGAGATAGCAAGGATCGTTCCCCTCCGACGACACGCGGTCGATGAAGGTCAGCGCGCCCGTCTTCGCGTCGAAGCGGAACGCGCTGACGCCGCCGCGCTGCGTCGCCGGGCCGTCGTCGCCGGGCAGTTCGTTGACCGCGTAGACGGTGCGACCGTCGCGGCTCGGCAACAGATATGACGGATTCACGGTCTTCGCCGACGACACCGGCGCGACGCTGCCGGTTTTCGTATCGAAGCGGTAGACGTAGATCCCGTCGCTGCCGCCCCCCGTATAGGTGCCGACGAGCAGGTTGTAGACGCCGTCGGCCGGGGCGGGCGATTGCTGCGCAAATGCGTGGGTCGCGGACAAGGAAAGCACGATCGCGAAACCTTTCATCCAGTGAGCGAGCCTAAGCGGGAACCCTCGTGTCGAAGCGCGTGCGTCATGCTCGCGTAAACGGTTGGGCATTGAATCCTCCTTGCATCGAGTCGCTTCAAGTGTTGAGATAGGACGAAACGCCGGCCGTTCACGCGCTCCGCCGCCCGGCCGAGTATACGGGGCGCAGCGCCGGCGCGTGAAGCCCGGGCGCCGCCGTCCGCATTGTGAACTCGAAACCAAGGATCGCCTGCCCATGCCCGCCCTGATCGAAGACTACGCCCTCGTCGGCGACGGCCACACCGCCGCGCTGATCGCAAAAGACGGCTCCGTCGACTGGCTGTGCTGGCCCCGCTTCGATTCGGGCGCCTGCTTCGCGGCGCTCGTCGGCACGCCCGAGCACGGCCGCTGGCTGCTCGCGCCGGCCGCCGACGCCGCGATCACGCACACGACCCGCCGCTATCGCGGCGACACGCTGGTTCTCGAAACCGACTACGAAAGCGCCGACGGCGCCGTCACCGTGATCGACTTCATGCCGCCCGGCAACGGCTGGTCCGAACTCGTGCGGATCGTCGTCGGCCGCCACGGCACGATGAAGATGCGCATGGAGCTCGTGTTGCGCTTCGACTACGGCTTCTCGGTCCCGTGGGTCACGCAACTGACCCGCGAGGACGGCATGAAGGCGATCGCCGGCCCCGATACCGTCGTGCTGCGCACGCCGGTGCCGCTCACCGGCAAGAACCTTCATACGATTGCGGAATTCACGGTGAGCGCCGACGAACGCGTGCCGTTCTCGCTCAGCTACGCGGCATCGCACATGCGGCTGCCGCCCGCGCGCGATCCGCTGTCGATGCTCGCGCGCACCGAGAACTACTGGCTCGAATGGTCGGGCCGCTGTCAGGTGCAGGGCCGCTACGCGGCGGCCGTGCGCCGTTCGCTGATCACGCTGAAGGCGCTCGCGTACGAGCCGACCGGCGGCATCGTCGCGGCGCCGACCACGTCGCTGCCCGAGAAGATCGGCGGCAACCGCAACTGGGACTACCGCTACTGCTGGCTGCGCGACGCGACGATCACGCTGCTCGCGCTGATGCGCGGCGGCTACTACGACGAGGCGCGCGCATGGCGCACGTGGCTCGGCCGCGTGATGGCCGGCTCGCCCGAGCAGATCCAGATCATGTACGGGATCGCCGGCGAACGCCGGCTGCCGGAAATGGAACTCGACTGGCTGCCCGGCTATCAGGACTCGAAGCCCGTACGCATCGGCAACGGCGCCGCGAACCAGCTCCAGCTCGACGTGTTCGGCGAGGTGATGGCCGCGCTGCACCTCGCGCGCGTGGGCGGGCTGCAGGCCGACGACACGGTCTGGTCCGTGCAGTGCGCGCTGCTCGACCATCTCGAGAAGATCTGGCAGGAACCCGACGAGGGGGTCTGGGAAACGCGCGGCGGCCGCCGTCATTTCACGTTCTCGAAGGTGATGGCGTGGGTTGCGTTCGACCGCGCGATCAAGTCTGCGGAAATGTTCCGGCTGCCCGGCTCGCTCGACCGCTGGCGCGCGCTGCGCGAGCGGATCCATGCCGACGTATGCGACAACGCGTGGCACAAAGACAAGCAGGCGTTCGCGCAGAGCTACGGCAGCGACGAACTCGACGCGAGCGTGCTGCTGATGCCGCTGCTCGGCTTCCTGCCGCCGGAAGACCCGCGCATCGTCGGCACGGTCGAAGCGATCGAGCGGGAATTGCTGCACGACGGGCTCGTGATGCGCTACCGCACGACCGAATACGACGACGGCCTGCCGCCCGGCGAAGGCACGTTTCTCGCGTGCAGCTTCTGGCTGGTCGACAACTACGCGCTGCTCGGCCGGATCGACGACGCGCACCGCCTGTTCAGCCGGCTGCTCTCGCTGTCGAACGATCTCGGGCTGCTCGCGGAAGAGTACGACCCGGTTGCCGGGCGGCTCGTCGGCAACTTCCCGCAGGCGTTCTCGCACGTGGCGCTCGTGCATACCGCGATGAACCTGATGCACCATGAAGACGCAATGGCGCGCGCGGCCGGCCAGCCCGCACCGGCGATGGCCACGGGGCGCTGAACGAGGCGCGGGCAGCTTTTTCAGAGAACGTCAAATCGCAAATTTTTGATGAAAAATCGCGGAAATGTTGCATTGCAACATTCATCGTTGTCCGATATGATCGACACGATTGACCGGCCGCAGTGCAACATGGCCGGCCGCTGACCCCCACGGCACGCCGCGACGCCTCACGCCGCCCTTGCGCACCGTCCCCCACGCGGGAGTAGTCTGCATGCTTTACCAACTGCACGAATTCCAGCGGGCGATGCTGAGCCCGCTCACGGCCTGGGCCCAGGCCGCCTCCAAGTCGTTCGCCAATCCGTCCAGCCCGTTCTCGCTGATGCCGGGCGCGACGCGGATGGCCGCCGCGTACGAACTGATGTACCGGCTCGGCAAGGATTACGAGAAGCCCGAATTCAACCTTCATCAGATCGTCAAGGACGGCCACAACATCCCGATCGTCGAGCAGACGATCGTCGAGAAGCCGTTCTGCCGGCTGCTGCGTTTCAAGCGCTATTCGGACGACGCCGACGCCGTCACGCAGTTGAAGGACGAGCCGGTCGTGCTGGTCTGCGCGCCGCTGTCAGGCCACCACTCGACGCTGCTGCGCGACACGGTGCGCACGCTGCTGCAGGATCACAAGGTCTACATCACCGACTGGATCGACGCGCGGATGGTGCCGGTCGAGACCGGCCCGTTCCACCTGCACGACTACGTCGCGTACATCCAGGAGTTCATCCGTCACATCGGCGCGCGCAACCTGCACGTGATCTCGGTGTGCCAGCCGACGGTGCCGGTGCTCGCGGCGATCTCGCTGATGGCGAGCCGCGGCGAGGACACGCCGCTCACGATGACGATGATGGGCGGCCCGATCGACGCGCGCCGCAGCCCGACGTCGGTGAACTCGCTCGCGACGCAGCATTCGACCTCGTGGTTCGAGAACAACGTGATCCACACGGTGCCCGCGAACTATCCGGGAGAAGGCCGCCACGTGTATCCGGGCTTCCTGCAGCACACGGGTTTCGTCGCGATGAACCCGGAACGGCACGCGCAATCGCACTGGGATTTCTACCAGAGCCTGCTGCGCGGCGACGAGGACGACGCCGAAGCGCACCGCCGCTTCTACGACGAATACAACGCGGTGCTCGACATGGCCGCCGAGTATTACCTCGAGACGATCCGTGTCGTGTTCCAGGAATTCCGGCTGGCCGAAGGCACGTGGGATGTCGAAGGCGAGCGTGTGCGTCCGCAGGACATCAGGCACACCGCGCTGATGACGATCGAGGGCGAACTCGACGACATCTCGGGCAGCGGCCAGACGCACGTCGCGCACGAACTGTGCACGGGCATCCCGCAGGACCAGCGCCGCAGCCTGACTGCCGAGAAGTGCGGTCACTACGGGATCTTCTCGGGCCGCCGCTGGCGCACGATCATCTACCCGCAGCTGCGCGACTTCATCCGCGAGCATGCGCCGGAACCGAAGCCCGGGGCGACGAAGGCGCAGCCCGTCGCACCGGCGGCCGCGACGCTCGCGGCCGTGCCGGCCGGCAACGCGCAAGCCGAAACGACACGTGCCGCCACGGCGAAGCGCGCGCGCGAGAAGGCAACGGTCACGGCCGCCGCGCCCGCCAAGGCCGCACCGGCGGCGAAACGTGCCGGCAGCAGCCCGCGCGCAAAAGCCGTACGCACGCGCAAGGCCGCCTGACGCACCGCGTTCCGACGAAAAAACGCCGCCGTTGCCTGCGCACGGCGGCGTTTTTGCATCCGGCGGGCGCTGGTCGGCGCGTCAGCGCCGCAGCAGATACGCGAGCAGCACCTCGGTGTTCATCCGGACCATTTCCGCGCGCTCGTCGGTGTCGGTGAAGTCGCGGCCGAGCGTCGCGGCGAGCGTGAAGCGGTTCGACACGATGTAGTAGCCGAGCCCCGACAGCGTCACGTAGAAGCGCAGCGGATCGACGTCGCTGCGGAACAGCCCGGCCTTCTGGCCGCGCATCAGCACGTTGCCGAGCTTTGCGACGATCGGCGACATCATCTCGCGGATCCGCGTCGACTTGTGCAGATAGCGCGCTTCGTGCAGGTTCTCGTTGTTGATGAGCCTGAGCAGCTCCGGGTGGTCGCGGTAGTAGTCCCAAACGAAATGCGCGAGCCGCGTGACGGCTTCGACCGGTGCGACGCCGTCGAGATCGAGCACGCGCTCGGCCTCGGTCAGCGCGGAGAACGCGTGTTCGAGCACGGCCGTAAACAGCTGCTCCTTGCTGCCGAAGTAGTAATAGAGCATGCGCTCGTTGGTTTCGGCCCGGCGCGCGATCTGGTCGACACGTGCGCCGAACAGCCCTCCACTTGCGAACTCTTCGGCTGCCGCCATCAGGATGCGACGGCGCGTACCTTCAGGATCTCTTTTGATTTTTGGCTGATTCATGGTGGCGTTTTGCTATGTGAGCCGCGTGATCCGGACCGGCACCCCCACCGCCTCGGCGCCGGCCGCCGTGGAACGGGCGCGCCGCGTGCGGCCGCCCTCCTGCTGAGCCCCTGCAAAAAAGCGGTTCGATTATGCGCACAGACGGCGTCCAGCGCAATGCGGGAAATCGGCGATAATCAAGCTTTGGCAAACCTTTCCGGCCGCGCCCCGCGCGGCCGAGAGCCATTCGGCGCCGCTGCGCCCGTTGTCACCGTGACCGACTCCAAAACACTCGCGGATCGTATCGAAGATCTGCTTCCCCAGACGCAATGCACGAAGTGCGGCTATAACGGCTGCCGCCCGTATGCCGAGGCAATCGCCGCCGGCGATGCGAACTACAACCAGTGTCCACCCGGCGGCGCCGAAGGCATCGCGCGCCTCGCCGGCCTGCTCGGCAAGCCGGTGATTCCGCTGAACCCCGTCAACGGCAGCGAGCATCCGCGTGCCGTCGCATTCATCGACGAAAGCCTGTGCATCGGCTGCACGCTGTGCATGCAGGCGTGCCCGGTCGACGCGATCGTCGGCGCACCGAAGCAGATGCATACGATCGTCGAGTCGCTCTGCACGGGCTGCGACCTGTGCGTGCCGCCATGCCCCGTCGACTGCATCGCGATGCTGCCCGTGACCGGCGATCGCACGGGCTGGGACGCGTGGTCGCAGGAACAGGCCGATGCCGCGCGCGAACGCCATGACCTCCGGCTCGCCCGCCAGCGCCGCGAACGCGAGGCCGCCGAAGCGCGCGCCGCCGCACGCCGCGCGGCCAGTGCCGGCGCTGCGAAGCCGGCCGCAGAACAACCCGCAGCGCAGCCGGGCACGCCGGCCACCGCACCGGCCGCCGACGATGCCGACGCGAAGAAACGCGCGATCATCGCCGCCGCGCTCGAACGCGCGCGCAAGAAGAAGGAAGAACTCTCCGGGCAAGGCGCCGGGCCGAAGAACACCGAAGGCGTGAGCGCGGCCGTCCAGGCGCAGATCGACGCGGCCGAGGCCCGCCGCAAACGGCTCGCCGAACAGCAGGCGCAGCGCGACGCCGAAGCCGCCGCGGCGGATGGCGACGACCACGACGCAGGCAACGACGACCAAGGCGGCCCGGCCGCACCGCCCGACCAGAACGCTCCATGAACGCCAGCAAAAGACACGCGATCTACGAAACGCTGCAGAGCCTCAATCCGCATCCGACCACCGAGCTCGAATACACGACGCCGTTCGAGTTGCTGATCGCCGTGATGCTGTCCGCGCAGGCGACCGACGTGTCGGTCAACAAGGCGATGCGGAAGATGTTTCCGGTCGCGAACACCCCGCGACAAATCGTCGCGCTTGGCGAGGAAGGCGTCACCGAGTACATCAAGACGATCGGTCTTTACCGAACCAAGGCGAAGAACGTGGTCGCGACGTGCCGGATCCTGCTCGAGCGCTACGACGGCGAGGTGCCGGCCGATCGCGAAGCGCTCGAAAGCCTGCCGGGCGTCGGCCGCAAGACGGCAAACGTCGTGCTGAACACCGCGTTCGGCCAACCGACGATCGCGGTCGACACGCACATCTTCCGTGTCGCGAATCGCACGGGGCTCGCGCCGGGCAAGGACGTGCGCGCCGTCGAGGCCGCGCTGGAGAAGTTCACGCCGAAGGAATTCCTGCAGGACGCGCATCACTGGCTGATCCTGCACGGGCGCTATGTGTGCAAGGCCCGCAAGCCCGAATGCTGGCACTGCGCGATCGAGCCGCTGTGCGAATTCAGGCCGAAGACGCCGCCGCCCAACGAATAAGCGTCAGGCGCGACAGAGGCGCATCGCGCCGGCCCGCCACGCAGGCTCCGTCACGACGTACACGCCCTTCCCCTCCCCGACTACGCGTTGGACGTCGCGGTCGCATCGTCGGCCGCCGCGCCGCCCGCGCGCACGAGCGCCAGCACGGCCGCAAGGATCGCGACGCCGCCCGCCCACTGCAGCGGCGACAGCGCTTCACCGAACAGCAGCGCCGCGAGCGCGACCGTCACGACCGGTTCGAGCGTCGACAGCATCGACGTGCGCGCGGCCCCGAGCCGCTCGAGCCCGGCGAAGAACGCGAGCATTGCCGCGACCGTCGAGACGAGCGCGATCGCGAGCATCGACGCCCAGCCGCCGGCCGTCGCGGGCCAGCGCGGCGGTGCGCCGAACGCCGCGGTCCGCACGACGGCGATCGCCACGAGCGTCGCGGTCGCCGACAGGCAGATGATCGCGGTGGTCGCGAGCGGATCGACGCCGCGCGTCGCCTTCGTGCCGCCGACGATGTACAGCGAATAGATCACCGCGGCGGCCAGCGCGAGCGCGATCCCGAGCGGCTCGCCGTGCCCGCCGCCGACCATCAGCGCCGAACCGGCGACGCACAGCACGAGCGCGACGGCCTTCGCGCGCGTGAGGCGCTCGCCGAGCCACCACGCGGCCAGCAGCGTGACGAACGCCGGATACAGGTACAGCAGCAGCGCGACGAGGCTCGCCTGCGCGTGCTGCAGCGCGCTGAAATAGCAGAATGACTGGCCGACGTAGCCGAGCGCGCCCATCGCCACGAGCGGCGCGAGCGCGCGTCCGCGCGGCCACGCGACACGGCGGTGCCGCGCGATCGCGGCGAGCACCGCGCCGCCGATCGCGAAGCGCACGATCAGCAGCCCGAGCACGTCGACGCCGGCCGCGTATGCGTACCGGCCGAAGATCGCCATCGCGCCGAACGCGGCGGCGGACAGCGCGACGTAGAGCGTGCCCTGCAGGGCGGCGGACGATGAGCGGGCGGTGGCGGTCATGACGGAACGGATGAGAACGGCGCGGTGAAGGGAATCGTCGGAGTTTAGCGGCGCGGCGGCGGCAAGCCTAGGGCCTGTTCACGCTTACCCGTTTCGCCGACCGGTACGGAGCGGCCGCAACCGGCTGCGGATTCAACCGGCCATCGCCGCGCACCCGCACCGCCAGGCAGTCCGCCCCGCTGCCGCTTGCCGCGCCAACCGCTCCAGCCCGCCGCCGGGCCGTCTCCAGCGCCGTCCGCCGACCCGGCGTACAATGCGCGACGCGGCACGACGCCGCCCGAATCACGACGTTCCCCCACCATGTTCAATCCAAGCCGCGACGAAGTGCGTCGCTTTTTCACCGAGACCTGGCGCAAGCAGCGCGCAGGCGAGATCCTGACGCCGCTGGAAGCGATGGCGGCCGACTGGATCGTCGAGCATCCCGAGTACCACGCCGAACTCGACGATGCCGACGGCGCGGCCGCGCGCAACTACACGCCAGAGGAAGGCCGCACGAATCCGTTCCTGCATCTGTCGATGCATCTCGCGATCAGCGAGCAGTTGTCGATCGACCAGCCGCCCGGCATCCGCGCCGCGCACGACAAGCTGGCGGCGAAACTCGACTCGACCCACGACGCGCAGCACGCGATCATGGAATGCCTCGGCGAGACGATCTGGGAAGCGCAGCGCACCAACACGCCGCCCGACACCGACGCGTACCTGCAGCGCATCCTGCGCCGCGCGTCGCGCGACTGAGCGCCGCGGCGCCGGCACGCAGCCCCGGGCCGCGGACAAAAAAATACCCCGCCTCGGCGGGGTATTTTTGCTGCGCGGGCCCGACAGGCCCGTCGCGCTTACTTCTTGAACACGAGATCGGTCTCTTTCAGCGATTCGATGTAGGCCGCGATGTCCTTCATGTCGCTGACCGACAGGCTCTGCACCTGCGCCTGCATGATCGCGTTGTTGCGGCCGATCAGCGGGTTCGTCAGGCCCATCTGGTACTGGCGCATCGCCCACACGAGGTAGTCGGCATGCTGGCCGGCGAGGCGCGGATATTCGGCGTTGATCGGCTTGTTCATCTGCGCGCCGTGGCAGGCCGCGCAGTTGTGCGATTCGACCAGTTCCTTGCCCTTCGTGGTGTCCGCAGCGTGCGCGGTACCGATCGCGAGGCCGGCCGCCAGTGCAACCGCCGCCGTCTTGAATGCGTTGTTCATGAATGCTCCTGTCCCGCCGGAGAGATCGGCGGCGCGCGCTTTACTTGTAGGGATTGTCCTTCGTGTCGGCCTTCTGGGCGGCGTAGTAGGCCGCCAGATCCGCGATGTCCTGGTCCGTCAGCGAACCGGCGATCGCGTTCATCGACGGGAAATGACGATCCTTCTTGCGGTAGGCCTTCAGCGCGTTCTCGAGGTATTGCTGGTTCTGGCCGCCGAGGACAGGCACCCGGTAGACCTCCGGGTACGCCGCGCGGTAGTCCTGGATGCCGTGGCAACCGATGCACATGGCGGCCTTGCTCGCCCCGTCCTTCGGGTTGCCGACCACACCGGCCGCCTGCGCGCTGCCCGCGAGCGCCACGAGCGCTGCGACAACGACGTGTTTGCCGACGAATTTGTTCATAGCTCTTGTAACCTAGCTTGAGGGGAAACTGGCGCCTAAGCGGCAACGGCCCGCGCCGTTTTGCTTATCGGATCGCCACGCAGGCCAAAAAAAACGGCCAGATTGTACCGCGTCGGCGGGGAACGCGTCCACCAGGCGCCCCGGTCCGCCCCGCCACAGCCCCGCTACGATACGCGGGCGCGGCCCAACCGCACAGCCCTTCTGACTTATACTGGGTTTTTTTCCCGAGAAAGAAGAGCGCCGCCATGCGTTTCGAAGGGTCCTCGCACTACGTCGCCACCGACGATCTGAAGCTCGCGGTCAATGCCGCGCTGACGCTGCAACGCCCGCTGCTGATCAAGGGCGAGCCCGGCACCGGCAAGACCATGCTCGCCGAGGAAGTGGCCGCCGCGCTCGACATGCCGCTGTTGCAGTGGCACATCAAGTCGACGACGAAGGCGCAGCAGGGCCTGTACGAATACGACGCTGTGTCGCGGCTGCGCGACTCGCAGCTCGGCGACGAGCGCGTGAAGGACATCTCGAACTACATCGTCGAGGGCGTGCTGTGGCAGGCGTTCGACGCCGAGCACCCGAGCGTGCTGCTGATCGACGAGATCGACAAGGCCGACATCGAATTCCCGAACGACCTGCTGCGCGAGCTCGACCGGATGGAATTCCACGTGTACGAGACGCGCGAGACGGTACGCGCGAAGCACCGCCCGCTCGTCATCATCACGTCGAACAACGAGAAGGAGCTGCCCGACGCGTTCCTGCGCCGCTGCTTCTTCCACTACATCCAGTTTCCCGACCCGTCGACGATGCAGAAGATCGTCGCGGTCCACTTCCCCGACATCCGCGAGGAACTGCTGCGCGCGGCGCTCGAGAGTTTCTTCGAATTGCGCGGCGTGTCGGGCCTGAAGAAGAAACCGTCGACGTCCGAGCTGCTCGACTGGCTGAAGCTGCTGCTCGCCGAGAACCTCCCGGCCGACGCGCTGCGCGGCACGGACGCGAAGCAGATCGTGCCGCCGCTCGCGGGCGCGCTGCTGAAGAACGAGCAGGACCTGAGCCTGCTCGAACGGCTCGTCTACATGAACCGGCACAACCGGTAATCTCCCCACCCGCGAAGGCCCGGCCATGCTGCTCAATTTCTTCTACGCGCTGCGCGCAGCCAAGCTGCCCGTCTCGGTGAAGGAATACCTGACGCTGCTCGAAGCGCTGAAGGCCGGGCTGATCTCGCCGTCGATCGACGCGTTCTACTTCCTCGCGCGGATGACGCTCGTCAAGGACGAGCAGTACTTCGACAAGTTCGACCAGGCGTTCGGCGCGTATTTCCACGGCGTGTCCGCGCTGCCGTCCGAAGCGTTCGACATTCCGCTCGACTGGCTCGAGAAGCGCCTCGAGCGCGAGCTGTCGCCGGAGGAAAAGGCGCAGATCGAAGCGATGGGCGGGCTCGACAAGCTGATGGAGCGTCTGAAGGCACTGCTCGACGAGCAGAAGGAACGCCACGAAGGCGGCAACAAGTGGATCGGCACGGGCGGCACGTCGCCGTTCGGGCATGGCGGCTACAACCCGGAAGGCGTGCGCATCGGCGGCCCGTCGAACGGCAACCGCACCGCGGTGAAGGTGTGGGAAGCGCGCGCATACCGCGACTACGACGATTCCGTCGAGATCGGCACGCGCAACATCAAGGTCGCGCTGCGGCGGCTGCGCCGCTTCGCGCGCGAAGGCGCGGCCGAGGAGCTCGACCTGCCCGGCACGATCCGCAGCACGGCCGCAAACGCGGGCTGGCTCGACCTGCGGATGGTGCCCGAGCGCCACAACAACGTGAAGGTGCTGATGCTGCTCGACGTCGGCGGCTCGATGGACGACCACATCAAGCGCACCGAAGAGCTGTTCTCGGCCGCGAAGGCCGAATTCAAGCACCTGGAATTCTTCTACTTCCACAACTGCGTGTACGACCACCTGTGGAAGAACAACCGCCGCCGCCACTCGGAGCGCACCGCGACGTGGGACGTGCTGCACAAGTTCACGCCCGACTACAAGCTGATCTTCGTCGGCGACGCGACGATGAGCCCGTACGAAGTGCTGCAGCCCGGCGGCTCGGTCGAATACAACAACCCGGAAGCCGGCGCCGTATGGCTGCGCCGCCTCGCCGACCAGTTCCCCCATCATGCATGGCTGAACCCCGAGCCCGAGCGGCTATGGGAATACCGGCAGTCGGTCGCGGTCATCCGCGACCTGCTCGGCCATCGCATGTATCCGCTCACGCTCGCGGGCCTCGAAACCGCGATGCGCGCACTCAGCAAGTAACGCATCCAACCAGCAGACACGAAGGCCGCGTCCAGGCGGCCTCCTCCCGGAGATAGCATGAACCCCTCGCCCACCGCGAGCGCGGGCCGCGCCGGCGGCCGCCGCTTTTTCGCCGACACGTCCGTCTCGGCACTCGTCGCCGGCTTCGTCGCGATGATGACGGGCTACACGAGTTCGCTCGTGCTGATGTTCCAGGCCGGCCGCGCCGCGCACCTCACCGATGCGCAGATCTCGTCGTGGATCTGGGCGCTGTCGATCGGCATGGCGCTGACGACGATCGGCCTGTCGCTGCGCTTTCGCGCGCCGGTCGTCGTCGCGTGGTCGACGCCCGGCGCAGCGCTCTTGATCGCGTCGCTGCCCGGCGTGCCCTACGCCGAGGCGATCGGCGCGTTCGTCGTGTGTGCGCTGCTGCTGACGGCCATCGGCGTAAGCGGCCTGTTCGACACGCTGATGCGCCGGATTCCGGCCGGCATCGCAGCCGCCTTGCTCGCGGGCATCCTGTTCGAGATCGGCATCGAGATCTTCCGCGCCGCGCAGTTCCAGACCGCGCTCGTGCTCGCGATGTTCTTCACGTACCTGATCGTCAAGCGGCTCGCGCCGCGCTATGCGATCGTAACGACGCTGATCGTCGGCACGGCGGTGGCCGGCGGCCTCGGCCTGCTCGACTTCAGCCGCTTCCACGTCGCGCTCGCGCAGCCCGTGTTCACGATGCCCGCGTTTTCGATCGCGTCGATCGTCAGCATCGGCATTCCGCTGTTCGTCGTCGCGATGGCGTCGCAGAACGTGCCGGGCATCGCGGTGCTGCGCGCGGACGGCTATCGGACGCCGTCGTCGCCGCTGATCGCGACGACCGGCCTCGCGTCATTGCTGCTCGCGCCGTTCGGCTCGCACGGCGTGAACCTCGCGGCGATCACCGCCGCGATCTGCACGGGCCCCGAAGCGCATGAAGATCACGCGAAGCGCTACACGGCCGCCGTGTGGTGCGGCACGTTCTACCTGGTCGCCGGGATCTTCGGCGCGACGATCGCCGCGCTGTTCGCGGCGCTTCCGAAGGCGCTCGTCGTGTCGGTCGCCGCGCTCGCGCTGTTCGGCTCGATCATGAGCGGGCTCGCGAACGCGATGCAGGACGTGAAGCAGCGCGAAGCCGCGCTCGTCACGTTCATGGTCACCGCGTCGGGCCTCACGCTGCTGTCGATCGGCTCGGCGTTCTGGGGGCTCGTCGCGGGGATCGTCACGCAGGTGATCCTGAACGCGCGGCGCCCGGCGTGACGCGGCTCGCCGCCCGCCGCGGCGGTTGACGTGCACACCGCGGGACGTCCCAAAACGTGCCCGACACGAATCGGGCCTAAAATGATGGATCGAAAGCGGCGCCCGGCGCCGCTTCGCTTCGCCGCCGCGCTCGCGCGGCCCGTGAGAACCCGGCGCCCCGCGCCCTTCTTCCGAATCGCCATGACTACCGCACTCGACCAGCTGAAGCAGTACACGACCGTCGTCGCCGACACGGGCGACTTCCAGCAGCTTGCGCAATACAAGCCGCAGGACGCGACCACGAACCCGTCGCTGATCCTGAAGGCCGTCCAGAAGGATGCGTACAAGCCGATCCTCGAGAAAACCGTCCGCGATCATCGCAACGAAAGCACCGACTTCATCATCGACCGCCTGCTGATCGCGTTCGGCACCGAGATCCTGAAGCTGATCCCGGGCCGCGTGTCGACCGAGGTCGACGCGCGCCTGTCGTTCGACGCGAAGCGCTCGATCGACAAGGCGCACGAACTGATCAAGCTGTACGAAGCAGCCGGCATCGGCCGCGAACGCATCCTGATCAAGCTCGCGTCGACGTGGGAAGGCATCCGCGCGGCCGAGGTGCTGCAGAAGGAAGGGATCAAGTGCAACATGACCCTGCTTTTCTCGCTCGTGCAGGCCGCCGCGTGCGCGGAAGCCGGCGCGCAACTGATCTCGCCGTTCGTCGGCCGCATCTACGACTGGTACAAGAAGCAGGCCGGCGCGGAATGGGATGAAGCGAAGGACGGCGGTGCGAACGACCCTGGCGTGCAGTCGGTGCGCCGCATCTACACGTACTACAAGACGTTCGGCTACAACACCGAAGTGATGGGTGCGAGCTTCCGCACGACCAGCCAGATCACCGAACTCGCCGGCTGCGACCTGCTGACGATCAGTCCCGATTTGCTGCAGAAGCTGCAGGACAGCAACGAGACGGTTTCGCGCAAGCTGTCGCCGGAAGCACTGCAGGACAAGCCGGCCGAACGCGTGGCGATCGACGAGGCGTCGTTCCGCTTCCAGTTGAACGACGAAGCGATGGCAACCGAAAAACTCGCCGAAGGCATCCGCGTGTTCGCCGCCGATGCGGTGAAGCTCGAGAAGCTGATCGACGCGCTGCGCTGAAGCGTGCCGCGCGTCAGCGGCTGTCAGCAGCACTGACAACAGCCGTCAGCAAGCGCGCCGCAAACGGCCGCGAACGTGATGTTCGCGGCCGTTTTATTTTTCATTCCATCGTCAAGCACGCGCACTACAATCCACGTCACGGGTGCGCCGGCCGCCTCTCGACGTGCCCCTTCCCAGTCAATCTTGCACGACGCCGAACCCGCGCCGACGCGCGGGCCCGACCCACTACAGGAGACAACGATGCAAGTTCAACCGTACCTGACGTTCTACGGTCGCGCCGACGAAGCCCTTCGATTCTACGAAAAGGCGCTCGGCGCGAAGACGATGTTCAAGATGCACTTCAAGGATGCGCCGCCGAATCCCGAACACGCGATCACGCCCGAGATGGCCGACAAGGTGATGCATGCGAGCTTCACGATCGGCGACTCGATGATCATGTGCTCGGACGGCGACTGCAGCCAGCCGGCCGGCACGCACGCCGGCTATTCGCTGTCGCTGAACCCGGCGACGGTCGAGGAAGGCAAGAAGCTGTTCGATGCGCTCGCCGACGGCGGCGAAGTGACGATGCCGTTCGGCAAGACGTTCTGGGCGCTCGGCTTCGGGATGGCGAAGGACCGTTTCGGCGTGCACTGGATGGTCAACGTCGAGGATCTGTCGCAACGCGAGGAACTCGCGAAGCGCGCACAGGGCTGACGTAAAAAACACGCCCGCCACCTCACGGTGGCGGGCGTGTTCGTTGTTGCGTCGCGCGAGCCGCGGCGGCGGCCGTCGCGCCGCCCGCGTCAGCCTTCGACGACGTCGAGATAATCCTCCGGCCGCGTGCGATCCTCCGCATGCGCCATGCCCATCACGCGCACCAGCACGCTCACCACGATCGACACCACGAGGTTCACGATCAGCGACCACACGGCCGCGTAGCCGGGAATCGCGAGGCCGAACAGGTGGATCGTGAAGATCGAGCTCGCGAGCTTCAGCGACACCGCCATCCACGTGCCGCACACGATGCCGGCCGCCCAGCCGATCAGCAGGCCGCGATGGTCGAGCAGGCGCGTGTACAGGCCGAGCACGATCGCGGGCAGCGTCTGGATGATCCAGATCCCGCCGAGCAGTTGCAACTGGATCGCGTAGGTCAGCGGCAGCCCGAGGATGAACGCGACCGCGCCGACCTTCACGATCAGCGAAGTGAGCTTCGCGACGTGCGTCTCCTGGTCGTGCGTCATGTTGCGGTTGATGAACTCGCGGTGGATGTTGCGCGTGTACAGGTTCGCGGCCGCGATCGACATGATCGCCGCCGGCACCAGCGCGCCGATGCCGATCGCCGCGAACGCGACGCCGACGAACCACGACGGGAAATACTCGAGGAACAGCGCGGGCACCGCGAAGTTCGGGCCGAACGCCTTGAAGTACGGCGCGTACTGCGGCATGTCCTTCACGCCCGCCGCAAGCGCCATGTAGCCGAGCAGCGCGAGCAGGCCGAGCACGAACGAGTAAGCGGGCAGCATCGCCATGTTGCGGCGGATCGAGTTGCCCGACGACGACGACAGGATGGCCGTGACCGAGTGCGGATACAGGAACAGCGCGAGCGCCGAGCCGATCGCGAGCGTCACGTACGCGCTGTAGCCGTTCAGGCTCGCCGCGTCCGGCGCCTTCAGCAGCAGCTTCGCGGGCGGCACGTGAGCGAAGATCTGCCCGAAGCCGCCGAGCTTCGCGGGAATCACGATGACCGCCGCGGCAATCGTGATGTAGATCAGGACGTCCTTCACGATCGCGATCATCGCGGGCGCGCGCAGCCCCGACGTGTACGTGTACGCGGCGAGGATCGCGAACGCGATGATCAGCGGCAGGTCGCCGACGAAGCCGGTCGTGTCGAAACCGAGCGCGCCGATCACCACTTCGATGCCGACGAGCTGCAGCGCGATGTACGGCATCGTCGCGAGGATGCCCGTCACCGCGATCGCGAGTGCGAGCATCCGGCTGCCGTAGCGCGCATTGACGAAGTCGGCGGCCGTCACGTAGCCATGCCGCTTCGCGATGCTCCACAGCTTCGGAAACACGACGAACGCGAACGGATAGATCAGGATCGTATAAGGCAGCGCGAAGAAGCCCATCGCGCCGGCGCCGAACACGAGCGCGGGCACCGCGACGAACGTATATGCCGTGTAGAGGTCGCCGCCGAGCAGGAACCATGTGACGATCGTGCCGAAGCGGCGTCCGCCGAGGCCCCATTCGTCGAGATGGGCAAGATCGCCGCGCCGCCAGTTCGCGGCCAGGAAACCGATGATCGTGACGCCGATGAACAGCAGGACGAAGACGAAGGTTGCGCCGAGATTCATCGCGCACCTCCCTGCGGGCCGCTCGCCTTCCACGCGTTCTTGGTCTTGAAGTACACGAACGCGGTGATCGCCGCGCTAATGAAGACCCACAGCAACTGGTACCAGTAGAAAAACGGAAAGCCGAGCCATTGCGGATCGACCTTGTTGTACGACGGCACCCAGACCATCGCGATCAGCGGCAGTACCAGCAGCCAGAGCCAGCGCTTGGCGGCTCGGTTGGCGTCGGCATCGTGAGCCATGACGTCTCCTCATCTTTCCCGGTTATCGATCTTGTTGAGCGGGTACGGCGGCGAGAGGAGCGGCAAAACGGGTAGGCTGCGGCTCCGCTGGCTTCGCGCCAGTATAGGAGCCGCGAGCACGCGGTCAAGCAGGGGCGAACCCGAGGTGATCCGCCCCTTGTCGCGCGGTTGCACCGGCATGCCGCCGGCGCATGAAGCGTCAGATCGCGAACGACACGTCGCGTGCGCCGGTCGTTTCTTTCAAAGCTTTCACCCACTTGCGCGCGGGCAGCTTCAGCGTGTCCTCGATCAGCTTCGCGCGTGCGTCGAGCTGCGCGAACGGCACGTCGAGCGCGGGGCCCGAGAACGCGATCGCGATCCGGTTGCCGTCGTGCACTTCGGGCAGCGCGATCACGCGATGATCGAACGCCGCGTTCAGGTGCTTCATGTTGCGCACGAAGCTCGGATGATCGCCGAACAGGTTGATCGTCGCGATGCCCGCGTCGGCGAGGCAGCCGCGCACCGCGCGGTAGAACGCGACGCTGTCGAGCACGGGGCCGCGCGCGGTCGCGTCGTACAGGTCGATCTGGATCGCGCCCGTCGTGCCGCGATTGGCCGGATCGTTGACGAAATCCCAGGCGTCGGCTTCGTGCACGGCGAGGCGCGCGTCGTCAGGCGGCATCGCGAACATCGTGCGCGCGGCGACGATCACGGCCGGGTTCAGCTCGACGGCCTCGACCTTCGCGTGCGGCAGGAAGCGGTGCGAGAACTTGGTCAGCGCGCCGGTGCCGAGCCCGAGCTGGACGATCCGCTCGGGCGTTTCGAGGAACAGCAGCCACGCCATCATCTGCTGTGCGTATTCGAGTTCGATATGCAGCGGCTTCGAAATCCGCATCGCACCCTGCACCCATTCGGTGCCGAAGTGCAGGAAGCGCACGCCGCCCTCTTCGGAGAACGTGACGGGCGCGAAGCGCGGCTTGCGCGGCGCTTCGAGCACGGGCACGTCGTCGTGTTCGTCGATTTCCGGGCGGCGCTTCACGCGCGGCGGCTGGAGTTTTTCGGAGCCGTTGTAGGAGGACGGCTTGCCTTGCTTGAACGCACGCGCCTCGGCGGACGCACGCTTGATCAGTCGGGTCATGATTGAATCTCGTTGGGTGACGCTGGATGAGCGGACGAGAGGATAGCATTGGTGCGGGTGGGGGCCGCCGAGACAGATCGCCCCTTGCGCTCCGTCGACCGACCGACGTGCAACCGCGCTCGGCGTGAACGATAATGCATCGCATCGGCGTTAGAGGAAGTTGCCTGATGAAGACCGCCACCTTTCCACCCGTCCACGTCGAGCCGCAACGGCTCGCTGCCACGACGAGGGACCACATGGCCTCGAACGACAAGAAGAGTTGCTGGAATGGCTCATACTGGAAAACCTGGAGGTTTCAATGGCCGATCACGACAGACAACATCCACTACGCCCGTTCCTGAAAAACTGGGTTTGGGAGCACGGTCGAATCGGGACTCGCTATCTGGACTGCGTCGATGGCGAAATCAAGTTCGACGAAGGCAAGAAATCGCATTTCGCTGCCGAGAAATATATCTACGTGCCCCTGGGTAAGAACGCCGACGACGATGCATCTGCGGATGGTCCTGCGATCCACGAGTCGGGACTCGCCCGCTTTTTGCGGGCTGCGCAGTTGGGCACGCCAGAGGAAGCCGGTTCCGTAGCGGAGGTTCAGCGCGCAGTGCAGGACTGCGTGGAGATCGGCATGTTCAGCGCGTATCAATGGGAGGCTCGAAAGGCATTTGCCCGCTACGCGCAGGAACCCATGTTCGAGGACGAGATCCGCGCGGCGGTTGTCGACGACATCCGGCGAATTTACGTCGGCATGAGAGAGCAGCTGGCGCTGTACGATTTCAGTGTGCTCTACGGCTTGCCCACGCCGCTGCTGATCAGCGATACACCCTTCATCGACTGGCGCGTGATCGCCAGTCCGGCACTTCCGTTCGTATCGCTTCCGCTGGGACCTTACTGCCTGCTGGTAGGCGCGCCGTCGGGCAGGAGCAGCCGAGTCGGCCCGGTGGTCTGGAAGGCCGCTGCCGCGATGGGTCCGTTGAAGGACCACAACCGTCGGATCGAGGAGCACGCACGTCTGTGGCTGGTGGCGACCACCGATGACCAACTCGTCGCGGCACAAAGTCGCATTGCCGCGGCCATGGGCGCCAAGCAAGGCGATGCGAAGCCCTGACCCGTGGAGTCGAGTCGTGGCGCGGCAGCTTCGGGTTCGGTTTGTCCGTTGCCGCTCCTTTCGATTTCGCAACCGGCCGTTCGGCGCGGAGAAGTCGAACGGCACTGAAGGTTCGCGAGGCACGATCGCGTACTGCTGCATCGCGACGCGCCTCTCCCGGCATCCATAGTATGCCGATCGGGAGGATCGATGGATCGCCGCCATTTCCTCAAGTCGTCGACCTTTTTCACGATTGCGGCAGCCACCGGTACGCTTGGCGTTCCGCGGTCGGTCCCGTCTGCCGGCACAGTGCGCAAAGGCCGGTATCGGTTCCCGCAGGGCGTCGCCAGCGGCGATCCGCGCGATCGCTCCATCGTGTTCTGGACGCGATGCGTGCCAGTCTTCGAGGACGCGCGGCACCGCGCAAAAGGCGTCGCGCACACGATACCGTTACGGCTCGAAGTATCGACGCGGCCGGATTTCTCGACTCTCGTCGCCAGCGTACCGTTGAGGGCACGCGCCACCTATGATTTCACCGTGCGCGCGAAGGTCACGCAGCTCTCACCGAATATCACGTATCACTACCGGTTCGTCGCCGGCGACGACGCGAGTGCCAGCGGCGTCGCGCGCACGGCTCCGGATGCCCATGAGGCCAACGACCGCGTTCGCTTCGCATGGCTCACCTGCCAGGACTGGAGCATCAATCACTGGCAAGCCATGAGCCTGCTGGCAGCCGAAAGCGATCTCGATTTCGTCGTGCATGTGGGCGATTACATCTATGAAACGGTTGGGGCCTCGAGACCCGGCGCGGTCGAGGCGGCGCATCCTCCGCTGCGCCTGCCTGACGGAAAACCTCTCGCCGATGGCCGCCTGTATGCCGATACGCTCGAAGACTATCGGACGCTCTACCGCACCTATCGTACCGACCCGCGCTTGCAGACGCTGCACCGGCGCCTGCCGATGATCGCGATATGGGACGACCACGAATTTTCCGACGACTGCTGGCAGGATCGTCAGGTCTACACCAACGAGGAAAGGCAGGAGACGCAGCGTCGCCGCAACGCCAGTCGCGCATGGGCGGAGTACATGCCGGTGGACTGGAGCGACGTGCGCTTCGAACCGGACAATCCGTCGTACACCAACATTCGTATCTATCGCGAATTTCGCTTCGGCATGCTGATGCATCTCGTGATGACGGACGAGCGGCTGTATCGCGACGACCATGTCGTAAGCGAGGCGGCTGTCGCGCGCACACACGGGCACGACCCGGTCAATGGCGATGACGCAGCCGGCTCGCGCTACTTCGTCAACCAGAATGTGCTGCAGCGCTTCGAGGCGCGGGATACCGCGCAGCTTGGACGCGCGCCGTCGATGCTCGGCCCGGAGCAGACGCAATGGTGGAAGGCCACGCTAAAGGGTTCGCCCGCGACCTGGAAGGTGTGGGGCAACGAGGTGATGTTGAACCGTCTGTGGGCCGTGATGCCAGGCGCGCCGAAGACACCGGCAGCACGCCTCGTGGTCGATTGCGACGCATGGGACGGTTATCCGGCGCACAAACACGAACTGCTCTCATACTTGAACGAACAGGGGATCCGCAACGTCGTCGCGATCAGCGGGGACCTGCATGCGTTTCAGTGCGGCGTCGTGCGGGACGACCCCGATCCTGCAAAAGGTACGCCCGTGGCAGTCGATTTCGTCTGCGCAGGCATCAGCAGCGCGTCCTTCTATTCCTACGTGAAAGCCGCATGGGGCGGCACGCCGCTTGCGTCGCTGGCCGCCACCCCGGCCAAACTCGACACCTTCCTGATGACGAACAACCCCGACCTGCGCTACGCCGACCACGACGCGCAGGGTTATGCGTCGGCCACCGTCACGCCGGAGCGTTTTTCCGTGGTGTTCAACAAAGTGAGGCCGTTGAACCCGGACGGCACCGCACCCGCGGATGCCCTGCTCGACCGCACGCGGCTGACCGTGCCCAAGGACTCGGTCGAGGTACGCGTCGAGCGCTTCTAGCTTCACGCTTCAGCGATGGCGCATGCTCGCGCAGCGCATCGAAGTCGTTCGAACCGGTTGAGGTCTGGCTAATTTTCGACTTCGCGCCAACGCAGCAGCTTTTGCTCGAACGAAAGCGAAGCATTTGCCGGGCTCGAAGACGGCAGAACGAGCGTTTCGTAACCGGCGGCGCCGATCACTTCAGCAAACCGCCCTGCCGTCTTGCCGTTGAAGCAGACCTTCTTCAGCAACGGCGCATGCTCACGCAATGAGTCGAAGTCGTTCGGCTTCGCATTCCGAATCGCCGAATCGAGACTGCCTTCGCGATGGCACGCGGCGAGCACGTCCCAGATGCCGATGCCGTGCTTTAGCACGCGTTCGAGCCGCGCATCGTAAGCGAGCGCGTGCAGTTCCGGCTCACGCAGAACCGCCCCCAAAAGCCGCCAGAACTGATTGCGCGGATGCGCGTAATACTGCGCGGCATCGAGCGATGCCTCGCCCGGAAAGCTGCCGAGGATCATCGTATGCGTATTCGGCCCGACCACCGGCCCGAAGCCCTGCAGCATCACGCGCCTCCGCCCTGGCCGCCCGAGCGCGGCCCGTCGCCATGCGCGTCGAGATGACGCCACAGCGCCGGCAGCATGCACTCGGTGACCATCAACGGTTTGCCGTGACGCTGGAACACCGAGCGCCGCGCCACGAACGCGTGCGGCGCTCGCGCGCCTGCGCCAAGCGCATGACTGGCAAGCGCATACAGCGGATGGCCGGCGATCACGCGCCGGCTGACGAGCGCCGAGCGCTCGACCTGCGGATCGCTGTACAGCAGCTCCGCCAGCGGCCGCGTGCGCAGCCGCCGCATCGCCTGCCATACGCCCTTGCTTGCGGCGAGCGGCGCGATGCTGTGCGCGGCGACGTACGGCGTACCGTCGACCGACAGGAGCACCTCGCGCACCCACATCGGTGCGCGCGGCGAACTGGCGAGCGCGTCGGGCTCGTCGAACCACGGACAGTCGACGGCCTCGCGCGTCACGCGCACGTTCACGCGGCCGAGCCGCGCGAGATGCGCGGTCAGCGATCCGCCGCGCGTCAGCCAGTCGCGCTGGTCGAGCGTGCAGCCAGGCCGCGGCGTCTCGCGCCAGCCGGCCTGACCGCCGTCGAATCGCATGCGCGCGTTCACGCGGCGCGCGACAGCAGCAGCGCGTTGGTCCGCTTCACGAAGCTCGCCGGATCGTCGAGCATGCCGCCTTCTGCCAGCAGCGCCTGGTCGAACAGCAGATGGCACCAGTCGCCGAAATCGGCGCTGTCGGCGTTCAGCTGTTTCACGAGCGCATGCTCGGGGTTGATCTCGAGGATCGGCTGCATCGCCGGCGCGTTCTGGCCGGCCGCCTTCAGCATCCGCTGCAGGTAGCCGCTCATGTCGTTGTCGTCCGCGACGAGGCACGACGGCGAATCGGTCAGGCGGAACGTGACGCGTACTTCCTTCACCCTGTCGCCGAGCGCTTCCTTCATCTTCTCGACGACGGGCTTGATCGCCTCGCCCGCTTGTTCCTGCGCCTTCTTCTCTTCGTCGTTCAGTTCGCCGAGATCGAGGTCGCCGCGCGCGACGCTCGCGAGCGGCTTGCCGTCGAACTCGTTGAGGAACGACAGCATCCATTCGTCGACGCGGTCGGTCAGCAGCAGCACCTCGACGCCCTTCTTGCGGAACACTTCGAGATGCGGGCTGTTCTTCGCGGCCTGCCACGTATCGGCCGTCACGTAGTAGATCTTGCTCTGCTCGGGCTTCATGCGCGACACGTAGTCGGCGAGCGACACGTCCTGCGCATCGGTGTCGCCGTGCGTCGACGCGAAGCGCAGCAGCTTCGCGATGCGCTCGCGGTTCGCGTGATCCTCGCCGAGGCCTTCCTTCAGCACCTGGCCGAACGCGCCCCAGAACGTCTTGTACTTTTCCTTGCCGGCATCCTCTTCCGCGTTCGCGAGCTCTTCGAGCATCGACAGCGCGCGCTTCGTCACGCCTTCGCGGATCGCCTTCACGTCGCGGCTTTCCTGCAGGATCTCGCGCGACACGTTCAGCGGCAGGTCGGCCGAATCGACGACGCCCTTCACGAAGCGCAGGTATTGCGGCAGCAGTTGCTCGGCGTCGTCCATGATGAACACGCGCTTCACGTACAGCTTCAGGCCGCCGCGATAGTCGCGGTTCCACAGGTCGAACGGCGCGTGCGACGGCACGAACAGCAGTTGCGTGTATTCGCTGCGGCCCTCGACGCGGTTGTGCGTCCACGTGAGCGGATCCTGGTGGTCGTGCGCGACGTGCTGGTAGAACTGCGTGTACTGCTCGTCGGTGATGTCGCTCTTCGAACGCGTCCACAGCGCGCTCGCCTGGTTGACGGTCTCGTCCTCGTCCTTCAGGACCATCTCGCCCTTTTCCTGATCCCATTCTTCCTTCTGCATCAGGATCGGCAGCGCGATGTGGTCGGAGTACTTCTGGATGATCGACTTCAGGCGGTGCGACGACAGCAGCTCGTCCTCGCCTTCGCGCAGATGCAGCGTGATCGTCGTGCCGCGCTGCGCGCGCTCGATCGCGTCGATCGTGAAATCACCCTCGCCCGCGCTTTCCCAGCGCACGGCTTCGTTCGCCGGCAGGCCCGCGCGGCGCGTCTCGACGGTGATCCTGTCCGCGACGATGAAGCCCGAGTAGAAGCCGACGCCGAACTGGCCGATCAGCGCCGCGTCCTTCTGCTGGTCGCCGGACAGTTTCGTGAAGAATTCCTTGGTGCCCGAACGCGCGATCGTGCCGAGGTTCGCGATCGCCTCGTCGCGGCTCATGCCGATGCCGTTGTCGTCGATCGTGATCGTGCGCGCGGCCTTGTCGTAGCCGATGCGGATGCGCAGGTTCGGATCGTTCTCGTACAGCGCGTTGTCCGCGAGCCCCTCGAAACGCAGCTTGTCGGCCGCGTCGGACGCGTTCGACACCAGTTCGCGCAGGAAGATTTCCTTGTTGCTGTAGAGCGAATGGATCATCAGGTGGAGGAGTTGCTTGACCTCTGCCTGAAAGCTCATCGTTTCATGTGCCATGGATATTGTTTCCTCTTACTTGAACTTGAATGGTGTGGCGCAGGCGGCCGGCGCGCGATGCCGCGAGGCCCGCGCACGGGCGACCGCCCGGCGCCGGCGGTTCGCGCGCCTATCTGGGGCCGGTGCGCCCGATTTCAAGGGCCCGCGTGCCGCGCCGCGTCACGACGCGCGCCGCACCGCCGAATCGATATAGCGCGCGAGAAACCCCGGCAACGCCGGATCGCCGCAGTTCGCGACGTTGAAGCGTGTCCACGTCGACGGCGACTGCTGCGGCGAAAACAGGCTGCCGGGCGTCAGCAGGAACCCCTCTTCGTGCGCGGCGGCCGCGAGCGCGTCCGAATCGACCCCCGTGTCGGCCCACAGGAACATCCCGGCCGCCGGCATCGCGAAGAGCCCCAGCCCGGTGCGCTCGAGCATCCGCGCGGTCTTGTCGCGCACGCCGTCGAGCCGCGCGCGCAGCCGTTCGACATGGCGCCGGTAATGCCCCTCGGTCAGGATCTTGTAAAGCACGCGCTCGTTGAGTTCGGGCGTCGTCATCCCGACCAGCATCTTCTGGTCGGTGACCGCCTTCGCGATCTCCGGCGCGCACGCGACGTAGCCGACCCGCAGGTTCGCCGCGAGCGTCTTCGAATAGCTGCCGAGGTAGATCACGCGCTTCAGCTGGTCGAGGCTCGCGAGCCGCGTGGCCGGATAGCTCGGCGGGCACAGGTCGCCGTACACGTCGTCCTCGACGACGAGGAAGTCGTACGCCTCCGCGAGCTTCAGGATCCGGAATGCCTGCGCGGCCGACAGCGACGTGCCGGTCGGGTTCTGCAGCACCGAGTTGATCACGAGCATCTTCGGTCGCCACATCTGCACGAGCGTCTCGAGCGCGTCGAGATCGGGGCCGTCCGGCGTGTACGGCATCCCGACGAGCTGTGCGCCCTGCGACGCGAAGCGGCCGAACATCTGGAACCACGCGGGATCGCCGACGATCACCGCGTCGCCCGGCCGCACATAGATCCGCGAGATCAGGTCGATTGCCTGCGTGATCCCCGATACCAGCACCAGCTGGTCAGGCGTCGCGCCGATCTCGACTTCGGCGAGGCGCGTCTGCAGTTGCTGGCGCAGCGGCAGGAAACCCTGCGCGGTGCCGAAGCCGAGCATCTGCGCGCCGGACTGGCGCCCGAGCGCGCGCAGCGCGCCGGTGATCAGCTCGCCGTCGAGCCAGCGGCCCGGCAGGTAGCCGAGACCGGGCCCCTTTTCCGGGCTGACGGTGTGCAGCATGTTGCGCAGCAGCCAGACGACGTCGATCGTGTTGTGCACGGGCGCGGCTTCGGATACGCGCGCCACGTTGTCGACCGGCTGCGGGCCGGCCGTGCGCTCGCGCACGTAGAAGCCGGAGCCGCGCCGCGAGTCGAGGTAACCCTGCGCGACGAGGCGCTCGTACGCCTCGACGACGGTAAAGCGCGACACGCTCTTGTCGAGCGCGAGCTTGCGGATCGACGGCATCCGCATGCCGGGACGGAACACGCGCTCGTCGATGCGCCGCCGGGCCCACTGGACCAGCTGGTCGACGAGCGTGAGCGTGGCCGTATCGTGCGGCACGGGAATCTGGGCGAGGGGGACGGTGGACATGAGGCGGCAACTCCAACTGTACCGAAGGCTATCGCGCCGATTGTACCGTTACTGTGCCGGTGCCGACGATTACAGTTGACCGCAATGGCGACCGTGCGGCCGCCGTTCCGGCCCCGCCGCACCTGGAGCCGCGCCGGCCGGCCTGATCCGCGGCCCGTGCGCCGGCCGGTCCGGCAACCGCCCGGCGCAACGCCCGCCTACCATGACACTTTCGCTCCCCGACCGACGTTCATGCCAGCCCGTTCCCTGACACTCGACCATCTCGTGATCGCCGCGCGCACGCTCGACGAAGGCGTGCGCCATGTCGCCGACGCGCTCGGCATCGAACCGGCCGGCGGCGGCCGCCACCCGCTGATGCGGACCCACAATGCGCTGTTCGGCGCATGGGGCGGGCTCTACCTCGAAGTGATCGCGATCGACCCCGATGCCCCCGCCCCGGACGACGGTGCAGGGCCGCCGCGCGCGCGGCTGTTCGGGCTCGACGATCCGGCGATGCACGCCCGGCTCGCGCAGGGCCCGTTTCTCGCGCACTGGGTTGCGCGCGTCGACCGCCCGCGCCGGCTCGCGCTGTGGCAGAGCCAGTACCCGGCCCGCATCCCGCCCGTCGTCGCGATGCGACGCGGCGACCTGAGCTGGGGCCTCACGGTGCCCGACGTCGGCGCGTTCCCCGCATGGCAGGGTGCGGGCGACGGCCTCGTGCCGTCGCTGATCCAGTGGGACAGCCCGCACCACCCGGCCGAATCGCTGCCGAACGACGACGTCGCGCTGAAGTCGCTCAAGGGTGCCCACCCGCGCGCGGAGGTCATCCGCGAGCAGCTCGACTGGCTCGGCGCCGCCCACCTGCTCGACCTGGAAACCGGCGACGGCCCGCCCGCGCTGGTCGCCGAATTCGATACGCCGCTGGGATCACGCACGCTGCGCTGAAAGCCCGTCCATTACAACCACCCTGCAATTCGGAGACACCTTCGACATGAATTCGCGCGAAACCCGGGGCATGCTGCTCGGCCTGATCGGCGTGATGATCTTCAGCCTGACGTTGCCGATGACGCGCATCGTCGTGTCCGAACTCAATCCGTTGCTCAACGGGCTTGGCCGCGCACTCGCCGCCGCCGTGCCGGCCGGCCTGCTGCTGTGGTGGCGCCACGAGCCGCTGCCGACGCGCGCGCAGCTGAAAAGCCTCGCGATCACGTCGGCCGGCGTGATCATCGCGTATCCGGTGTTCTCCGCGTGGGCGATGAAATCCGTGCCGGCCTCGCACGGCGCGGTCGTCAACGGGCTGCAGCCGCTGTTCGTCGCGTTGTATGCGGCATGGCTGTCGCACGAGCGGCCGTCGAAGGCGTTCTGGGCCAGCGCGGTGGCCGGCAGCGCGCTCGTGATCGCATTCGCGCTGCGCGACGGCGGCGGCACCGTGCAGGCCGGCGACGCGCTGATGCTCGTCGCGGTCGGCATCGGCGCGCTCGGCTATGCGGAAGGCGCGCGCCTCGCGCGCCAGATCGGCGGCTGGCAGGTGATCTGCTGGGCGCTCGTCGTGTCCGCGCCGTTCCTCGTGCTGCCGGTCGGCTGGCTCGCGTGGCTGCAGCATGCCGCGCATCCGGGCCCGCTCGCGCTGCGCACGTGGCTCGCGTTCGGGTACGTGACCCTCTTTTCGCAGTTCATCGGCTTCTTCGCGTGGTACGCGGGGCTCGCGATGGGCGGCATCGCGCGCGTCGGCCAGGTGCAGCTGCTGCAGATTTTCTTCACGATTGCATTTTCCGCGCTGCTGTTCGGCGAAACGGTCACGCCGTCGACGTGGCTGTTCGCGGCCGCCGTGATCGCCACCGTGGTGCTCGGGCGCCGCTCGGCGGTCGCCACCACCGCGCAACCGGCTCGCGCCGGCTGAACAGGTGCGCCATAATGGCTGTTTTGCCTGATCGGTTTTGCCCACCCAGCCGCGAAGGCTCGACCGCGCTCGCGCATGCCTACCCGGAAGCGTCGAAGCGATCCGCCCGGACGACCTTTCTTGACTGACCACGATATCCGAACGAGGAGACTATGAATCCGAGCGACCTGCATCCGCCGCACTGGCAGCTTTCCGAACGCGCCCGCAAGCTGACGAGCTCTGCGATCCGCGAAATCCTGAAGGTCACGGAACGCCCCGAGGTCATCTCGTTCGCCGGCGGCCTGCCCGCCCCCGCGACGTTCCCGGCCGAGCGCATGCGCGCCGCCGCCGACCGCGTGCTGCGCGACGCGCCGGCCGCCGCGCTCCAGTACAGCGCGACCGAAGGCTACCTGCCGCTGCGCGAGTGGATCGCCGAGCGCTACAGCGTACGCGTGTCGCAGGTGCTGATCACGACCGGCTCGCAGCAGGCGCTCGACCTGCTCGGCAAGGCGCTTATCGATCCGGGCAGCCCGATCCTCGTCGAAACGCCGACCTACCTCGGCGCGCTGCAGTCGTTCTCGCTGTACGAGCCGCGCTACGTGCAGGTGCCGACCGACGAGCAGGGCCTGCTGCCGGAAGGCCTCACGCCCGAACTCACGCAAGGCGCGCGCCTCCTGTACGCGCAGCCGAACTTCCAGAACCCGACCGGCCGCCGCCTGCCCGTCGAGCGCCGCCGCGCGCTCGCCGCGTTCGCGCAGACGAGCCCGTTCCCGGTGCTGGAAGACGATCCGTACGGCGCCCTGAACTACCGCGGCGAGCCGCTGCCGACGATGTTGTCGATGGCGCCCGACCACGTCGTGCACCTCGGCACGTTCTCGAAGGTGCTCGCACCGGGCCTGCGGATCGGCTACATCATTGCCCCCGAGGAACTCCACTTCAAGCTCGTACAGGCCAAGCAGGCCACCGACCTGCACACGCCGACGCTGACGCAGCGTATCGCGCACGAAGTGATCAAGGACGGCTTCCTCGACGAGCACATCCCGACGATCCGCGAACTGTACAGCGCGCAATGCGACGCGATGCTCGGCGCGCTGGCACGCCATATGCCGGAAGGCGTCACGTGGAACCGCCCGGAAGGCGGGATGTTCATCTGGGTGAACCTGCCCGCGCAGATCGACAGCATGAAGCTGCTCGCCACGGCCGTCGACAACCACGTCGCCTTCGTGCCGGGCGCACCGTTCTTCGCGAACGATGCGCAGCAGAACACGCTGCGCCTGTCGTTCGTCACGGTGCCGCCCGAGAAGATCGAGGAAGGCGTAGCTCGCCTCGGCAAGCTGCTGCGCGAGCGCCTCTGATCCCACCCTTTTCCTGTCACGACTCTCTACGAGGAATCGAACGCATGGCTAACGTCTACGACAAACTGAAGTCGCTCGGCATCGAGCTCCCGACCGCCGGCGCACCGGCTGCCGCCTACGTGATGAGCGCGCAAAGCGGCAATACGGTCTACCTGTCGGGCCACATCGCGAAGAAGGACGGCAAGGTCTGGGCCGGCAAGCTTGGCGCGGATCTGCAGACGGAAGACGGCAAGGCGGCCGCGCGCTCGATCGCGATCGACCTGCTCGCCACGCTGCACGCGCACACCGGCGACCTGAACAAGGTCACGCGCATCGTCAAGCTGATGAGCCTCGTCAACTCGACGCTCGACTTCACCGAACAGCACATCGTGACGAACGGCGCGTCGGAGCTGATCGCCGAAGTGTTCGGCGATGCGGGCAAGCACGCTCGCTCGGCCTTCGGCGTCGCACAGATCCCGCTCGGCGCGTGCGTCGAGATCGAGCTGATCGCCGAAGTCGCGTAACGGGCGCAGCGCGATGCCCGGTCATCTCGTCCGCTTCAAGCAGGTCGACGTGTTCACGTCGGTACCGTTCAAGGGCAACCCGCTCGCCGTGGTGTTCGACGCCGATTCGCTCGGCGACGACGACATGCTCGCGATCGCCCGCTGGACCAACCTGTCGGAGACGACGTTCGTCTGCACCCCGACCGATCCGGAAGCCGACTACCGCGTGCGAATCTTCACGCCGGGCGGCGAACTGCCGTTCGCCGGCCACCCGACGCTCGGCACCGCGCATGCGTTCCTGGAAAGCGGCGCGCGGCCGCGCACGCCGGGCCGGCTGATCCAGCAGTGCGGGGTCGGCCGGGTCGCGCTGCGCGAGCAGGCCGACGGCTGGGCGTTCGCCGCGCCGCCGGCACGCGTCACGCCGCTCGACCGTTCGGACTACGCGGCGCTGGCTGCCGCGTTGCGCAGCGACGCGCTCGACCTGGATGCGCAGCCGTGCGCGGTCGACAACGGCGCGCCGTGGCTGGTCGTGCGGCTGACGTCGGCCGACGCATGCATCGGCCTGTCGCCCGATCCGGCCGCGCTGGAAGCGATCACGCACCGCTACGGCACGCACGGCCTCGCGGTCTATGCGCCGCACGCCGACGGCGGCCCCGCCACGTTCGAAATCCGCTGCCTGATGACGGGCGGCGGCTTCGGCGTCGGCGAGGACCCCGTCACGGGCAGCGCCAACGCCGCGCTGGCCGGGCTGCTGACGCGGCAGGAACGCCGCCCCGGCAGATCGTATACGGCCCGCCAGGGCACGGCGATCGGCCGCGACGGCCGCATCTTCGTCAGCTACGACGAGGACGGCACGACATGGATCGGCGGCCACACCGTCACGGTCGTCGACGGCACGTTCCGGTCACCTGACTGACATTTCGCGATGTGCGATGGCGCCGGCCCGTCCGGCGCCCCTCCGATTCGCCCAACTATCGCAAAAACCCTCCAGCCAGTAATATCGGGCCTAATCCGTTGTTTCGGAGGTCTGTCGATGGTTGCGCATCCCGCGAACGAACAGACGCCGGGGCGACCCGAACCATAGCCGGCCATCCCGACGGATGGCGCACGCGAGCAGGACGCCACCCTCTTCGATGAGCTCCGCCCGGTCCAACCCTACGCCGCCTACCCGGCCGCTGCGCGCGCCGCGCAAATCGCGCCGGCGTGCGCTATTCGCGATCCCGCTGCTCGGGATGCTGGCGCTTGCGCTGCTGTGGGCCGTGATCGTCGCGCGTCTGTCGGTCGAGAAGGACAGCGCGTACAAGGAAGCCGCGGCGTCCGCGGCGATCCTGTCCTCCGCGCTCGAGCAGCATACGGTCAAGGCGATCCACCAGGTCGACCAGATCACCCGCTTCGTCAAGTTCGAGTTCGAGAAGTCGCCCGCGCGCTTCAATCTCGCGAGCACCGTCGAGAAAGGCGTCGTGCCGAGCGACACGCTGATCCAGGTGTCGCTCGTCAACGCCAGGGGCATCCTGTTCGCGAACACCGCCGAAATCCATCCGCAGCCGATCAACCTGTCCGATCGCGAGCACTTCAAGGTCCACCTCGCGCACAACGACGACCGCCTCTATATCAGCAAGCCCGTGCTCGGCCGCGTGTCGAGCCACTGGACGCTGCAGATGACGCGGCGCCTGAACAACCCGGACGGCAGCTTCGCGGGCATCGTCGTCGTGTCGGAAGACCCGAGCTATTTCACGAACGACTTCTACAACAACGCGGCGATCGGCAAGGAAGGCGTGATCGCGGTCGTGTCCGACACGGGCGGCGTGCTCGCGCGGCGCACGGGCTCGCTCAGCAACGCGCCGGGCGCGTTTTCGGCATCGGGCGTCTACCCGATCGCCGAGCGCGTGACGGGCACGATCATCGACCCGATCGACGGCGTGACACGCATCGTGTCGTACCGCCACCTCGACGGCTACCCGCTCGCGGTGATGGTCGGGCTGTCGCAGACCGAGGAATTCGCGGATTACTACCACACGCGCAACGTCTACCTGCTGATGACGAGCTTCATCACGCTCGCGATGCTCGCGTTCTTCGGCGTCGCGACGGGCCTGATCGGCAAGCTGCTCGGCCGCGAGCGCGAGATGACGCAGCTGGCGGAATTCGACCTGCTCACCGGCCTCGCGAACCGCTATGCGACGCTGCGCGGGCTGCGCAACGACGTGTCGATGCCGACGAGCCTGTCGCGGCTCGGCCTGCTGTTCATCGATCTCGACAACTTCAAGACCGTCAACGACACGCTCGGCCACAACGCCGGCGACATTGTGCTGCAGATGACCGCGTCGCGCCTGTCCGATGCGGTCGGCGACGAAGGCTCGCTCGCGCGCATCGGCGGCGACGAGTTCGTCGTCGTGATGAAGGGCGACGACGTCGAGCGGCGCGCGGTGCACCTCGCCGAAGCGATCATCCGGATGTTCGCCGAGCCGTTCGACGTGCGCGGCAGTTCGTTCGTGCTGCATGCGAGCATCGGCATCGCGCTGCACTCCGTCGCTAACGAAAGCGAGATCGACCTGCTGAAGAAGGCCGACCTCGCGATGTACAGCGCGAAGGACGCAGGCAAGAACTGCTACCAGTTCTATGCGCCGCACCTGTCGCACCGTGCCGACCACCTGATGCGCTGGGAACAGCAATTGCGCGTCGCGCTCGCCGAGGGGCAGCTGTTCCTCGCATACCAGCCGAAAATCGACCTCACGCACCGCACCATTACCGGCTTCGAGGCGCTCGCGCGCTGGGACCACCCCGAGCACGGGATCATTTCCGCGAACGAATTCATTTCGATCGCCGAATCGACGGGCCTGATCGTGCCGATCGGCGACTTCGTGATCCGCACCGCGTGCGAGCAGATCGCGCGCTGGCGCGACGAGGGCCACGACACGCTGACGCTCGCGGTCAACATCTCGCCCGTGCAGTTCTGGCGCGGCGACCTGATCGAGACGATCTCGAGCACGCTGCAGGAAACCGGCATCGACGCGAACCGGCTCGAACTCGAGATCACCGAAACCGCGATGATGGAATATCCGGAACTCGTGTCCGAGAAGATCGTCGCGCTGAAGAAGCTCGGCATCCGGATCGCACTCGACGATTTCGGCACCGGCTATTCGTCGCTGTCGTACCTGCACCGCTTCTCCGTCGACACGCTGAAGGTCGATCGCTCGTTCGTGCAGGCGATCCCGACCGATCGCAGCGTGTGCGTGATGGTGTCGTCGATCGTGCATCTCGCGCGCTCGCTCGGCCTGACCGTCGTCGTCGAAGGCACGGAAACCGAGGAGCAGATCACGTGGCTGTCCGCGCTCGGCGAGATCGAGGCGCAGGGCTTCCTGTTCTCTCGCCCGGTGCCGGCCGACGCGATTCCCGCGCTGATCGCGCGCTTCGGCGTGCGCGGCGACCATCCGAACGTCATCGCGCACCGCGCGACCGGCAGCACGGGCGCCTGAGCGCACCATGGCCCGGCCGCGGCGTGCGTTGCGCACTGCCGCAATTATTTCGTTTTCCGATCCGATTGCCTGGTTCATTAACTAGCGTTTTCGCGCATGGCGATGTCACGATGCGCGGCGGACAATTGGGAGGGCCAACGTATCGGCGGGCCGCCGGCACGCCCACATGCGCGAGATCCGGCCCTGCGCCAACACCACAATCATGACAACCGTCGAAGTCGAAGTGACCGCTCGTGTCGAAGAGGCACCGGCATCCCTATGGACCTTGTTCAAGGTCGTCGCCGGCATTTCGGCGATCTCGTGGGGCGGGCTTTCGATGATGGCGCAACTCGAACGCCATTACGTGGAACGGCTGCAGCGCATCGAACCGCACGTATTCGGCGATCTCGTCGCGCTCGCGTGGCTCGTGCCGGGTCCCGTCGGCTGCAATGTTGCGGTGCAGGTCGGCCAGACGCTGCACGGTCGCGCCGGCGCATGGGTCGCCGGCATCGCGAGCGTGCTGCCGTTTTCCATCCTGATGACGCTGTTCGCGATCTTCTATCGCACGCCGCTCGTGCGCTCGCTTGCCGCGCCGATGCTGATCAATCACTTCGGGATGGTGCTCGCCGCGCTGATCGGCATCACGTGGGTCAAGCAGTTGCGCATGCTCGCGCGCACGCGGCTCGAACAGGCGATCGCCGCGCTGTCGACGATTCTGCTCGCGTTCGCGCATAGTCCGGCCGCTTTCGTCGGGATTCTTTTCGCTGCGTTTGCAGCGGGCTGGCTGACCGGGCCGACGCAACGCGACGCGGTCGATTTCACGCTGTCGAGACGCGACCGCAACCTGCTCGTGCTGCTCGGCGTGCTCGTCGCGTTGTTCGCCGTGCCGCTGCCAGGCGATTACCAGGAGCAACTGCTGTGGCCGCGCCTCGCGGGCGCCGGCATGACGCTGTTCGGCGGCGGCTTCTCCGCGCTGCCGGTGCTCAAGACGCTGTTCGTCTCGCCGGCCACGGGCATCTCCGATCACGACTTCACACTGGCGTTCGCGCTGTCCCCCGTGGCGCCGGGGCCGCTGCTGAACGTCGTGCCGTTTCTCGGCTACCTGACCGACGGCTGGGTCGGCGCGCTGCTCGCCACGGCCGCGCTGTTCATTCCGTCGGGTTGTCTCGTCGTGTTTGCTCAGAACCACCTGTCCCGGCTCAAGCGCCATTCGCGCTTCGAGCACGGGATGCGCCTGCTGCGCGCGGCGACGACGGGCTTTCTCGTCGTCGCCGTCGTGAAGATTCTGCATCGTGAGCCGGCCGACCCGATTTACTGGCTGACGGGCGCGTTCGCGACGCTGTGCTTCACGCGCCTCAGGGTGCCCGTCTATGCCGTCTACGGCGCGGTCGCGGTTGTCTGCGGCGTGTGGCTGTGGGCCGCGCGCTGACGGGCGGCCGTCACTCTACCGGACTCGACCGGCACTCACCGGCACCAGGCGGCTTCACCCCGCCTGCACCGCGACCCGGCGTGCCATCCAGCGGGCGCGCAGCGCGTCGTACGCGAGGTTGAAGCAGAACGTGTACGGCAGGAAGAACAGCACGATGCCGAGGTCGAGCAGCAGCGCCTCGACGAGGCTCACGTTCAGCCACCACGCGGCAACCGGCACCACCATCGCGACGAGGCCGAGCTCGAAGACGACCGCGTGCGCGATCCGCATGCCGAGCGTGCGCGACAGCCCCGCGCGCCGTTCGAAGCGGTCGAACAGCGTATTGAAGGTCATGTTCCACGCCATCGCGATCAGCGACACCATCACCGTCAGCACGCCGACGTGCGATACCGGCATGTCGAGCAGCCACGCGCCGATCGGCGCGCACAGCGCGATCGCGACCAGCTCGAACGTCAGCGCATGCAGCAGCCGTTCCGTCACCGTTTTGTTCATCTGTTTCATGGTTCCCTCCGATTCGTTACGTCATTCATGTCGGTCATTTTGATCGGCGCAACCGCATGAATCCAGTTTGATATCATCGGTTTTACCGATACGACAAAGTCTGGAGCGCCACATGCGCCACGCCCCCGAAGCCCTGCTCGCATTCGCCGAAGCCGCGCTGCTCGGCTCGTTCACGGCCGCCGCGCGCAAGCTCGGCAAGCGCCAGTCGACCGTGTCGGAGGCGATCGCGAACCTCGAGATCGATCTCGGCGTGCAGTTGTTCGACCGCTCGACGCGCGCACCGACGCTGACCGACGCCGGGCGCGCGCTGCTGCCGCAGGTGCAGCGCACACTCGAGGCCGGCGCGGCGATCGACCGCACGGCCGCGCGGCTCGCACGCGGCGAGGAAGCACGGCTGACGCTCGTCGTGTCCGATACGTACCAGTCGAAGCGCTACGAGGAAACGTTGATGGCACTCGAACGGCGCTTTCCGGCGCTCGAGCTCGAATGCCAGATCGCCGAGCACGAAGACGTGCTCGACCTGATCCAGCAGGGTCGCGCGCAGCTCGGGCTGATGGCCGCGCGCGCTGCCTACCCGGCCGATATCGGCGCGGCGACGGTGGCGGAGGAATCGGAGATCGGGCTGTTCGTCGGGCGCACGCATGCGCTTGCGGAATACGGCGATACGGAAGTGCCGCACGCGGCGCTGCGCGACGTGCGCGAACTGCGCCTCAACACCTATGTGAAAACGGAAGGCCGCAGCGCCGACGACCGAATCGTCGTCGGCACGCAGCACTGGCTGGCGCCGAGCTACCTGATGCTGCTGGAGATGGCGGTGCTGGGGTTCGGCTGGGCCGAGCTGCCGCGCTGGATGGTCGACCACTTCGCGCGCGATCGCCTGTGCGAACTGCGCGCACGCGGCTGGCCGCGCCGTGTGCGGGTGGATGCGGTATGGTCGCGCAACCGCCCGCTCGGCCCGGCCGGCGCCTGGCTGCTCGACGCGATGCTGGCCGCGTAGCGGCGCATGCCGGCGCGCCCGCGGTTGGCGCCGGCATGCGCCTGAAGATCAGAAGCCGCGCGACAGCACGGCCGCACCGACCGTGACGACACCGAGCACGAGATTGACGACGACGAGCAGGCGCACCGCGTTCACCGCGCGCGCGCCGTCCGGCCAGTTCTGCGCCTGCACCGCGCGGCGGATGCGCGGAAACAGCGCGAAGCGGATGTGCCCGAAGATCAGCATCATCACGACGCCGAGCCCGGCCATCGCGTGCAGCGACCACGTCGCGCGCGCGCCGCCGAATTCCACGAGCAGGAAGCCGCCGGACAGCAGGATCACGATCACGGAACCCGCCACCCAGTTGAAGAAGCGGCCGAACACGCCTTCGATCAGAGGCAACCGGAGCTGCGGCGACAGGTCGGACAATGCCGGACGCAGGCAGAAGTTCGCGAAGACCATCCCGCCCACCCACACGGCAACGGCCAGCAGATGAAGAAACAGCGCGACGGCAACAGCGTGGGACATGGCGACAATCCTGTGATGGGGTGGGTGCTGCGAACGGCCGCGTCGCACGCGGCATCGAACGTCGTTCGACCGGCCTGTCGCCGCGCGGTTCAGGCCCCAGGCGCGATTTGACAATATTTTGCAAGTTCCGCGTGACAGCGCCACGCTTGCTGACCCGAATCACCCGCATCCGCGGTCCCAAAGAAAAGGCCGCACGTCCGCCGAAGCGGAAGTGCGGCCTTCGATCGCGATCGAACCGGACGATCGTGCGCGGCGTCAGCCGAGCAGCGGACGCAGCTCGTTGACGACCTTGAGCTTCGACTCCGGCGCGCGGCCCTTGCGTGCGCGCTTGCCGATGTGCGGCGCGAGCCCCGCATACGACAGCGTGTCGTCCTGCGCCTTGCCGCCACGGCCGGTGCCGATCAGCACGACACCCGCCGGATCGATCGCGAGCGCCTGCACGAGCGTTTCCTTGTCGTCGAGCGCCATCAGGATCACGCCGCGGCCGCCGCCGGACAGCGTCTTCATCTCGTCCATCCCGAACACGAGCAGCCGGCCGCCGCTCGACAGGCACGCGACCTGCGTCGCGTTCGGCAGCACGGGCATCGGCGCGAGCGGCACCGCGCCCGTGTCGATCGTCATGAACGACTTGCCGGCCTTCACGCGGCTCACCATGTCGCCGACCTTCGCGAGGAAGCCGAAGCCGTTGCTCGATGCGAGCAGCAGTTGCTGGTCGGCCGGCGCCGCGTAGTAGTGCATCAGGTGCGAGCCCGATTCGAGCTCGATCAGCGACGTGACCGGCACGCCGTCGCCGCGCCCGCCCGGCAGCACCGACACGTCGACCGAATACACGCGGCCGCTGCTGCCCCATGCGATCAGGCGATCGGGCGTGCGGCACTGGAACGCCGCATACAGATGGTCGCCGGCCTTGAACGTGAAGCCGGCCGGGTCGAGCCCGTGGCCCTTCAGCGCGCGTACCCAGCCCTTCTGCGACACGACGACCGTCACCGGCTCGTCGACCACCTTCGCCTCGAACGTCGCGCGCTTTTCCTGCTGGATCAGCGTGCGGCGCTCGTCGCCGTACTGCTTCGCGTCGGCCTCGATCTCCTTGATCATCAGCCGCTTCATCGCGCTTTCGTTCGCGAGCAGTTCCTCGAGCTTCGCCTTCTCGTCGCGCAGCGCTTCGAGTTCCTTCTCGATCTTGATCTTCTCGAGCCGCGCGAGCTGGCGCAGCCGGATTTCGAGAATGTCCTCGGCCTGCCGCTCGGAGAGGCCGAACGCGTTCATCAGCGCAGCCTTCGGCTCGTCCGACTCGCGGATGATGCGGATCACCTCGTCGATGTTCAGGAAGACGATCATCCGCCCTTCGAGGATATGGATGCGGTCGTCGACCTTCGCGAGACGATGGCGCGTGCGCCGCGTCATCGTCAGCTGGCGGAACTTCACCCATTCGTCGAGGATCGTCAGCAGGCCCTTCTGGCCCGGCCGGCCGTCGGCGCCGATCATCACGAGGTTCAGCGTCGCGTTCGATTCGAGACTCGTGTACGCGAGCAGCGTGTTCACGAATTCCGTCTGATCGATCGTGCGCGACTTCGGCTCGAACACGAGCCGCACCGCCGCTTCCTTGCCCGACTCGTCGCGCACCGCGTCGAGCAGGTCGAGCATCGCCTTCTTCGTGTTGAGCTGTTCGGGCGTCAGCGTCTTCTTGCCGAGCTTGAGCTTCGGGTTGGTCAGTTCCTCGATTTCCTCGAGCACCTTCTGGCCCGACGTGCTCGGCGGCAGCTCGGTGACGACGAGCTGCCACTGGCCGCGCGCGAGATCCTCGATCTTCCAGCGCGCGCGCACCTTCAGGCTGCCGCGGCCCGTTTCGTAGGCCGCCGCGATTTCCGTGTCGCTCGAAATGATCTGGCCGCCGCCCGGGAAATCCGGGCCGGGGATCAGGTTCATCAACTCCGCGTGCGAAAGCTTCGGATTGCGGATCAGTGCAACCGCCGCGGCCGCCACTTCGCGCAGGTTGTGCGACGGGATTTCCGTCGCGAGGCCGACCGCGATGCCCGACGCGCCGTTCAGCAGCACGAACGGCATGCGGCTCGGCAGCGTCTTCGGTTCGTCGAACGAGCCGTCGTAGTTCGGCATGAAGTCGACCGTGCCCTGGTCAATCTCGTCGAGCAGCAGCTTCGCGATCGGCGTGAGCCGCGCTTCGGTGTAACGCATTGCCGCCGCGCCGTCGCCGTCGCGCGAGCCGAAGTTGCCCTGCCCGTCGATCAGCGGGTAGCGCAGCGAGAAATCCTGCGCGAGACGCACGAGCGCGTCGTATGCCGACTGGTCGCCGTGCGGGTGGTATTTACCGAGCACGTCGCCGACCACGCGCGCCGACTTCACCGGCTTCGCGTCCGGGCCGAGGCCCATTTCGTTCATCGCGAACAGAATCCGGCGCTGCACCGGCTTCTGGCCGTCGCACACGTCGGGCAGCGCGCGGCTCTTCACGACGCTGACCGCGTAGCTGAGATACGCCTGCTCCGCGTAGTTGCCGAGCGTCAGCGCGTCGCTCTCGGGCGCGTCGGGGCTGGCAAAGAGATCGGAAGTGTTGTCGTCCATCTGAATTCCGTATTCGTAAGTGGCGTGAGGCCGGGCCGGGCGTCATGCCCGGCCGCGCGCAGGGGGCTAGATATCCGCTTCGACGTCGTTGCCCTTTTCCTCGAGCCAGCCGCGCCGCGCGGCTGCCTCGCCCTTGCCCATCAGCATCGTCATCCGCGCGACGGTCGCGTCGAAGTCGAGCTCGCCGAGCTTGATCGGCATCAGGCGGCGCGTGTCGGGGTTCATCGTCGTGTCCCAAAGCTGCTCGGCGCTCATTTCGCCAAGCCCCTTGAAGCGGCTGATGCTCCACTGCGTCTCGCGCGCGCCGTCCTTGCGCAGCTTGTCGAGGATCGCTTCCAGCTCGCCGTCGTCGAGCGCATAGAGCTTCTGCGCGGGCTTCTTGCCGCGCGCGGGCGCGTCGACGCGGAACAGCGGCGGCCGTGCGACATACACGTGGCCGCGCTCGATCAGTTGCGGGAAATGCTTGAAGAACAGCGTGAGCAGCAGCACCTGGATGTGCGAGCCGTCGACGTCCGCGTCCGACAGGATGCAGATCTTGCCGTAGCGCAGGTTCGACAGGTCGATGGTGTCGTCCGGGCTGTGCGGATCGACGCCGATCGCAACCGAGATGTCGTGCACTTCGTTGTTCGCGAACAGGCGGTCGCGCTCGGTTTCCCAGGTATTCAGCACCTTGCCGCGCAGCGGCAGGATTGCCTGGTACTCCTTGTCGCGGCCCATCTTCGCGGAGCCGCCCGCCGAATCGCCCTCGACGAGGAACAGCTCGTTGCGCTCGATATCCTCGGTCTCGCAGTCGGTCAGCTTGCCGGGCAGCACCGCGACGCCCGAGCTCTTGCGCTTCTCGACCTTCTGGCCCGCGCGCGTGCGCGCCTGCGCCTGCTTGATCACGAGTTCGGCAAGCTTCTTGCCGTGCTCGACGTGCTGGTTCAGCCACAGTTCGAGCGCGGGGCGCGAGAACGACGACACGAGCTTCACCGCGTCGCGGCTGTTCAGGCGTTCCTTGATCTGCCCCTGGAACTGCGGATCGAGCACCTTCGCGGACAGCACGAACGACACGCGCGCGAACACGTCTTCGGCGAGCAGCTTCACGCCCTTCGGCTGCAGATTGTGCAGCTCGACGAAGCTTTTCACCGCCTGATAGAGACCGTCGCGCAGCCCCGATTCGTGAGTGCCGCCTGCCGGCGTCGGGATCAGGTTCACGTACGACTCGCGCACGAGCGAGCCTTCCTCGCTCCAGGCGACGACCCACGACGCGCCCTCGCCCTCGGCGAACGTATCGTCGCCCGAACGCGAATCGGCGAAACGCTCGCCTTCGAACAGCGGGATCAGCAGTTCGCTGCCGTTCATCTCGTCGAGCAGGTAGCCGCGCAGGCCGTCCTCGTACTTCCACGTCTGGCGCTCGCCGGTCTTTTCGTTGACGAGCACGACCTCGACGCCCGGCAGCAGCACGGCCTTCGAGCGCAGCAGGCGCTGCAGTTCGCCGAGCGGCAGGTTCGGCGAATCGAAGTATTTCGGGTTCGGCCACACCTGCACGCGCGTGCCGGATTTCTTCTCGCCGCGGCCCGCGCCCTGCGTCGTCAGCGGCTTCACGACGTCGCCGTCGGCGAAGCCGAGCTCGGCGATCTTGCCGTCGCGCCAGACCGTTACGTCGAGGCGCGTCGCGAGCGCGTTCGTCACCGACACGCCGACGCCGTGCAGGCCGCCCGAGAACGTATACGCGCCGCCCGCGGCCTTGTCGAACTTGCCGCCCGCATGCAGGCGCGTGAACACGATCTCGACGACCGGCACGCCTTCTTCGGGGTGCATGCCGAACGGGATGCCGCGGCCGTCGTCCTCGACCGACACCGACTGGTCGGTGTGCAGCGTGACCGTGATCTGCTTGCCGTAGCCGCCGAGTGCCTCGTCGGACGCGTTGTCGATGACTTCCTGGATGATGTGCAGCGGATTCTCGGTACGGGTGTACATGCCGGGCCGCTGCTTGACCGGCTCGAGACCCTTGAGCACCTTGATCGATGCTTCGCTATAGGCCGCGCTGGGTTTCTTCGTTGACATAGGCGCTGAATTTCGTCATTCATCGGGACGTTGTCCACACCTCGTGTGGATAACGTCGTGGACAAAACGTTGAGTTCCGTAAAAAAGCGAATCGAAACAACGGTGTGCTTGGACTGCTCCGAAAGCGGGCGCGCGGCGTGCTGCGCTACCCGGGACGCGCGGTATTTTACTGGTTCCACGTGGCATGCCAATCGCGAGATCATCGCGCGGCCATCGCCGGCCGCGCGGCGCGCGACGCGCGTTATGCCGGCTTGCGCTTCGCCTCGAGCGTTTCCCACCGTTCGAGCGAGGCGAGCAATTCGTCGTCGATCGCCGCGAACCGCTCGGTCAGGCGCGTGCCTTCCTGCGGATCCTTCGCGAAAATCGAGCCGTCCTCGAGCTGCGCATTGATCGTCTTCTGCTCTTCTTCGAGCGCGGCGATCTTCTCCGGCAGCGAATCGAGTTCGCGCTGCTCGTTGAACGACAGCTTCACCGTGCGCTGCGCATTGCGGCCCGCGGCGCTCTTCGCCGGCTCTTCCTTGACGGGCGCCGCCTCCTTGACCGCGCGCTTCGCGGCTTCCTGCTGCGCGAGCTGCTCCGAGCGCTCGCTTTGGATCTGCCAGTCGGTGAAGCCGCCGACGTATTCGCGCCACTTGCCGTCGCCTTCGGCCGCGATCACCGACGTCACGACGTTGTCGAGGAACGCGCGATCGTGGCTGACGAGCAGCACCGTGCCGTCGTAGTCGGCCAGCAACTCTTCGAGCAGTTCGAGCGTCGGGATGTCGAGGTCGTTGGTCGGTTCATCGAGCACCAGCACGTTGGCCGGACGCGCGAACAGGCGCGCGAGCAGCAGCCGGTTGCGCTCGCCGCCCGACAGCGACTTCACCGGCGAACGCGCGCGTTCCGGCGCGAACAGGAAGTCGCCGAGATAGCTCATCACGTGCTTGCGCACGCCGCCGATCTCGACCCATTCGCTGCCGGGGCTGATGGTATCCGCGAGGCTCTTCTCCTGGTCGAGCTGCGCGCGCATCTGGTCGAAATACGCGACCTGAAGGTTCGTGCCGGTGCGCACCGTGCCTTCGTCGGGCTTCAGCTCGCCGAGGATCAGCTTGAGCAGCGTGGTCTTGCCCGCGCCGTTCGGGCCGACGAAGCCGATCTTGTCGCCGCGCATGACCGTCGTCGAGAAGCGGTCGACGACCGTACGGCCGCCGTAGCGCTTCGTCACGTCGGTCAGCTCCGCGACGATCTTGCCGGACTTCTCGCCCTGCGCGACGTCGAGCCTTACGTTGCCCTGCGAATTGCGGCGCTCCGCGCGCTCGTGACGCATCTGCTCGAGCCGCGCGACGCGACCGACGCTGCGCGTGCGGCGCGCCTCGACGCCCTTGCGGATCCACACCTCTTCCTGCGCGAGCAGCTTGTCGAACTTGTCGTTTTCCACGCGCTCGACTTCGAGCTGCTGAGCCTTGCGGGTCTGGTACGCGGAGAAATTGCCCGGGTACGACAGCAGCCGGCCGCGGTCGAGCTCGACGATGCGCGTCGCGACGCGGTCGAGGAACGCGCGATCGTGCGTGATGAACAGCAGGCCCGCGCGCTGCGCGACGAGCAGCTCTTCCAGCCAGCGGATGCCGTCGAAGTCGAGGTGATTGGTCGGTTCGTCGAGCAGCAGCACGTCGGGCTGCAGCACCAGCGCGCGCGCCAGCGCGACGCGCTTCTGCATCCCGCCCGACAGCGCGTCGACGCTCGCGTCGCCGTCCGGCAGGCCGATCTGCGCGAGCGTCATCGACACGCGCGTGCGCCAGCTCCATGCGTCGTGCGCGTCGAGCGACGATTGCAGCGCGTTCATCCGCGCGAGCAGCGCATCGTGCTCGGCGCCTTCCGGTATATCCGCGAGGCGGTGCGCGATCGAATCGTATTCTTCGAGCAGTTCGCGCGTGTGCGTGAGCCCCGACGCGACCGCATCGAACACCGTCGCGCCCGGCTCGAATTCGGGCTCCTGCGGCACGTAGACGGTCACCAGTTCCTGCTGGCGCGTGACCAGCCCGTCGTCGGGCTTCGCGAGGCCGGCGACGATCTTCAGCAGCGACGACTTGCCCGCGCCGTTGCGGCCGATCAGGCCGACGCGCTCGCCGGCTTCCAGCGAGAAATCCGCGTGATCGAGCAACGCGACGTGACCGAACGCGAGCTGCGCGCCGGTAATGGAATAGAGCGACATGGGGAGACGGCGGAGAGAGAGGAATCGGAAGCGCCCATTGTACCGGTCGCGGACGCCGCCACCGGTATGGCCGGACGGACTAGCCCTGCGAGCGGCACTCGAACCGCGTCGACGCGGTGCGATGGAGCGGTGCCATGTATGGCTTGCGGCCGGTTTCCGGTGCCGGATGCCGGCCGCGGATTGCGCGCGACCGCGTGAACGGGCGAATGCCGGCCCGATGCCCGCGGCCGGTCGACCGACCATCCCGTGCATGGCGCATCGGGCGCCGGCGCGGGATGCGCGGTTACTTCACGTTGACCGTGATCGTCGAACTCATTTCGGGGCCGTACGAACGGTGCGCACCGTCGCCGAGCTGCAGCGTCAGCGTGTGCGGGCCGGGAGACAGCTTCACATCGGTTTCGGTCTGACCCTTGCCGAAATGCAGAGAATGGTCGGACGCCGGGATCACGTCGCCCTTCGGCACCGGCTTGCCATCGATCAGCAGGTGATGGTGGCCCGTATTCGGCGTCATGTCGCCGGCCGGCTTGAGCGCCACGCCTTCGAGACCGAACTTCACGTGCACGGGGCTGGACACCGTCGCGCCGTCCTGCGGCTCGACAAAGAACACGCGCGCTTCCGCGCGCGCAAGCGTCGACACGGCCAGCGCCGCGACACAAACCGCACCCGCGATCCACTTTCTGTTGAGCATCGTTTCCTCCTTCAGATTGACAGGCCCACGAAGCATACACTGCAAGCCCGCCGCACGCGATGACACCCATTGTTCGCGATGCGTACGTTTAAAACGACGTTGCGCAGGCGTTCGGCGAAATTCCGGTAACATTGCGCCTTTCGTCCGCCGGCGAGGCTGCGGACGGCACTACCGAGTTTTCATTATCACGAGCGCTACATGAGCGAAGTAACCGAATACCAGAGCTGGGTCTGCCTGATTTGCGGGTGGGTCTACAACGAAGCGGAAGGGCTGCCCGACGAGGGCATCGCGCCCGGCACCCGTTTTGCCGACATTCCCGCCGACTGGCGGTGCCCGCTGTGCGACGTGGGCAAGGAAGATTTCGTCGTCGTCGATTTCTGATCGCGGCTGACCGCGCGATACGCGCGTCGGCGTGCAATCCGCCCGCCGATGCGCCGCGCGTTTGCTATACTCTGCGCGCTGTCCACATCGCCGTCCGGTTCGCGTTTTTCGCGCGATCGCCCGGACATGGCTCTCCCCGTAGTTCAATGGATAGAACAAGCGCCTCCTAAGCGCTAGATACAGGTTCGATTCCTGTCGGGGGGACCAGCCAAGCCCCAAACCATCCCCGAGATTCACAAGCCCCCCGCTCATCAGGCCCGTCTGGCAGCCATCTAGCCCCAGCGTTACCCAAGGCTGCTCAGTGGCAGCCGGAAAAGTGTAGGTATTTTTGCTGGTACATACAGCTTGCTAGCTTGCGCGCGTCGGGCGCATAGGCCATACCGTCCGGGTACTGCCCGCCCGACATGTGCGCGACGATTTTCGGTATCGCTGCGTCGATCGCGCGATCTCGTCAGTACCGGTTGCAGATGCACATATGCGCGATAGTTCCAGAGCGGCAAGCACCCCATGCACCGACGATACGTCTGCGATCCGTGCGATCGCGCGTAGCGCATGCGTATCGAAAGCAATCACTTCCCCGTCGCCGAGGCGAACGATAAAAAGCAGGTTGCGGCTTGTACCGAGACGTCGTCGCCCGCAGCACAAACACCGCGAGCCTTCCATCGACATGGGTTGACAGGAGGCGCGCAGGTTTCGCATCGACGCGTCGCTTTGCACGGCTCCTCGCTTCTTTGTCGTTCCACCGTGACAGCACTACCGCGCCCGGTCATCGTCCGGTTTGACCTGTCGAAAAGCTGCCAGCAGCGACAGGTCATACGCGATCTTCAATGCGCCGCATACGACCAGCGGGGCACCGAGCCAGCCAAGACCGAACAAGCCGCCGGCCAACGTCGGCGCGACAGCGGCTGCGAGGCTACGCGGAACAGACGTAAAGCTGGCTGCTGCCGGGCGCTCCGAAGGCGTGACGACCGCCATCACGTAGGCGGTTCGCGTCGGCACATCCATTTGCGAAAGTGCGCTGCGCATCAGCAGCAGCGCTAACGCAAGCGGCAGCGACGGCGCGAAAGCGGCGCCAATCAGGCAGACGCTCGACGGGATATGCGTGAACACCATGGTGTTCAGCAGGCCGATCCTGCGCGATAGCGGCGCGGCCGCAAGCTGCGAGCCGGCCGAGAGCAGGCCTGCCCAGAAGAAGAATTGACCAGCAGCGGCGATCGAGAGTCCGAAGCGCTGCATCAACCACAGCGACAACAACGAGTTGACGACGAGACCGCCCGCGAACGCATCGATGCTGAACAGCATCGCAAGCCGCACGACAATGGGACGCGACGGGCCGAGCGGGGGCGCCGCCTTCGACGCACGGGCATCGGCGCGCGGCAATCGCCGATACAGCATGAAGACGATGACGCCCGTCACCGCATAGACGAGAAACATGCCGCGCATCGCGCCGAGCGCCGTGATTGCGGTATGCGACGCAACCCAGATCGGCAGTCCTGCCGTCAGGGAACCGACCGCCGCCGATACGGCCCCGACGAGGCTGTATCGTGCAAACAGTGCAGTGCGAACGTCGCCGCCGGCGGCTTCCGCCAGACGCGACTGTTCGAGCGGCAGAAACAGGCTGACATCGCCCGAACTCGGATTGAGCGTGCCGACGAAGGCGACGACGAGCAGCGGCCACAGCGTGGCGAAGCTCACGAAGCCGATGCCCGTTGCGGCCATCAACGCCGCCGCGAGCGTCAACATGCGCCGCTGCGTGAAGCGGCTCGCCAGCATGCCGACTGCGATCGTCGCGATCGCGGAACCCATCAGCGTCGTGGTGCTGATCAAGCCGACGTCCAGTTGCGAAAACCCGAGCGACAGCAGATACGCAGGCAGCAGCACGGCAATGAAGCCATCGCAGAAACCGCGCATGCCGCGGCTTGCGAGGATGAGCGATGCGGCCCGGTCCGCTCCCGCCGGCAGCATCCGACCGGCAAGCGACGACGCGAACCGGCTGCTAGGCACGTGCCTCACGCTGGCACCACGCGTAGAGCGCGTCGTACATCACCATGCCGTGCCGCAGTTGCTCGTGATCGTCTGCGAAGTTCGTGGAAAGGCCGATCGAGATCGCGTACAGGCCGGTGGCTTCCGGCGTGAGATCGAGCCGTCCGGTATCCGCGCCGCGCACGATCGCGGCGAGTTCGAGCAGCGCCGGGTCATTCAGTCGATACTTGTCGAGAAACGCATCGAAGCTGCAACGCTCGCCGTGGTGGCCAAGCTCGACGCCTGGCACGTCGTAGGGAACCGCGCCCGTTTCGTCCGCCAATCGCAGTACGTCCGCGCCCGGAACGTAGAGAAATTCCGCAGCGTCGTCGATAAACCGGGCGATCAACCATGGGCATGCGATGCGATCGATCTTCGGTCGTTCACGCGTAATCCACTTCATGGCGCTTCTCCTGTCTAGCGAAGTGGGTACGCCGACACCACCGCACGGTCGGTCGACTTCCTCGCTCACCACCGAACGAATGTCGTCCGGTGCGTCTTGATCGCCGCCGCACCATGCAAATCAATGGTGCAGCAACGGGTAGGCCACCAGCCCGAAGAGTGCCGCCGCAGTGACGATTACCGGTTCCTGCAGCTTCTTGAAACGCCACAACAGCAGAACGGTTGCAATGGCGAGAACAGCGGTTGGAATGTCGACGATCGAGCGCTTCGCGATGACGAGGACGGAGCCCGTAATCGCACCGACGGCAGCCGCCGTGATGCCGTCGACGAACGCCTTGACGCTCGGCAGATGGCCGTACTTCTTCACGTAGGGTGCGGGAATGACCGTGAACAGATAGCACGGCAGGAACGTACCGAGCGCTGCGACGATCGCGCCGGGCAGCCCCGCCACCAGATATCCGATGAAGCCGACCGTGATCACGACCGGGCCGGGCGTGATCATCGCGACCGCGACCGCGTCGACGAACTGCTTGTCGTTGAGCCAGTGGTGCTCGGTCACGACGCCGCCATACAGGAACGGCACGATCGCGAGCCCGGAACCGAACACGAACGCACCCGCTTTCGCGAAGAACGCGCCGATCTGTACGAGTTGCGGGAGATCGATGCCGCTCAGCATGCCGCTGGCCGCCGGTAGATTGGCGCCGGCGAGCGCATTCAACCCGCTCTTGTTCAGCCATTTGGGCGGAGCGCGCCACAGCCAGCCGATCAACCCGGCGGCGATGAAGAGCCATGCGATTTCCGATTCCGTCACGAACGTGACGATCATGAGCGTCAGGAAGATCGCCCAAAGCAGCTTGTCGTTGCCGACGGTTTTCGTCGTGAGCTTGTACGCGCTCATCGCGATGATGCCGACCACCGCTGCCCCGACGCCATAGAAAACCGCCTGCATCCACGACAGCCCGCCGAAGTGCGAGTAGGCAAACCCGAGCGCGAGCACCATCAGGAACGACGGCAGCACGAACGCGAATCCGACGAGCGTCGCACCAAGGAGGCGATAGTGGACGAACCCCAGATAGATCGCGAGCTGGGCAGCCATCGGCCCGGGCGCGAGCTGCGCGAGTGTGATGCCTTCCTTGTAGTCCGCTTCCGTGATCCACCCTCGCCGTTCGACGAGATCGCGGCGCATGTATCCGGCAAGCGCGACGGGACCGCCGAAGCCCAGCGCACCGAGTCGCAACATGTATCCGACCAGTTGGCCCAGCGAGTAACCCGGCGCGTTTGTCGTCACCGTCGTGGTCATGGCCGCCCCCCGGTTTCGTTCTTTCCGTTCGACGCAAAGTGCGCAAGGAGCGAGTCAAGCACCGCACTCATCTGTTCCAGCAGCTGATCGTCGTTTTCCGTGCGTTGACGCGTGCCGGCCATCACGGCCTCGAAGCCGATCGCCTCGGGCACGGCGGGACCGCCTACATCGAGCGAATGCACGATCTCCCCGAGCCGCAGCAGTGCCGAATCCTGATCGAGCCCGAAACTCGCGAGCAGGACCTCGAACGTGACGCGTTCGCCGACATGGGTGAATGCAGCACCATCGAAATCGAAGCCCAGCGCGTCAGCCGGGCAATCGGAAGACGACGCGAGCCAGATGAAGTGCGCACGCGGGTCGATGAAGCGGCGGATCAGCCACGCGCTGGCGACGCGATCGACCCACATGCGCTGTCGCGTCGCCCACTTGCGCCCCTGGTACTCGTCGATCGCGAGCAGGCGTATGGCGCGCTCTGCGGCGTGCGGCTCGCCCGGCGACAGCACGGTGTCGACAAGCGCGACGAAATCCTGCAGCGCGACTTCGGCACGTGTGGCCGCGTCGTCCGGGAAATAGTCGATCGCCCTGACAGCGTCGAAATCCTTGCGTACGCGGCGAAGCAGGCGCGTGAGTTCCGTGGCGGACTGTCCGGCGAGCGTCTTGCGGGCTTCGGTCAGTGTCTGGATGAAGGCGGCGTAATCCTCTCCGCGATCGAAGAGCATTCGGAATTCCAGCTCCTGTGACGCGTCAAGACTCGGCGCGCGTAACAGGTGAGCGGTGCCGCCGCTTTCGGCAATCACGCCCGCGAGTTCGCGCAGCGCCCCTTCATGCTCTTCCGTGTAGGGTAGAAGGTAGATGCCGTCGCGCAGCACGGCGCAGCCTTTCGCCTTGAGCGCGCGCCAGACCCGCATGCGGGCCGTAGCGTTCTGGGTGGGAAGGGTCAGAACGAGGATCGACCAAGCAGAGATAGCATTCATGTATTGAATGCTACTTTGTTGTAGTTACCTCTACAAGTTTACCTTCGATGGTGAATCCATGACCGCTGGAACGGATCGGTTGCCGTCGTTCGACCTACCCTGCCTATACTCCGTAGCCGGTTGGCATTTCTGTCGGCATCGATGGTCGGATATCGCCGCAAGACCCTTTACAGCCGAGAGATCTGCCGGAACCGCGCACGCACAACGCCATCAGGCGACCGTACCCGTCCGCACGCCGAACCCCGCCCCCGCTCCTCACATCACTCCCGTCCGCACCTGCGGCATAAGACTCACATCCGCCCCCGTCACGGTAAACGCACCCGTCGCCGACGACCCTGACGGTCGTGCCAGCACGCTGCCGTCGCCCAGCCGGTTCGCGTCGACGACGATCTGGCTCGCCGCACAACCGCTCGACAACAGCGACACCGGCGAGCCCGCGATCGACGAGAACGTATTGCCCGTCACGCTGAACGAGCACACGTTTCCATACGCCCGGAAACCCGCATAACCGGAGCCGGACACGCGGTTGCCGGTCACCGCGACGTCCGCGACCGTTCCCGTCCACGTGTCGAGCTCGATCGCCGCCTGCTGCGTCGGCTGCAATCCGTTGTTCACACTCGAATTCTGGATGTTGGACACGACATTGCCGGCGATCACGACGTTCGACACGCCGTAGGTCTTCCAGCTGTCCTCCTGTGCAACCAGGATGCCCGCGGCCTTCTGCACGCCGTCGACCGTATTGTTCGAGATCGTCACGGCCTGGCCGCCGACCACCGAAATGCCGCGCCCCCACGCGTTGCCGGACACCGCGTTATGGTCGATCAGCACATTGCTGTTGACGCGGCCGTCGCCGACATAGCTGACGACGGCGATCAGGTCGTCGCCGGTACCCGTCACCGTATTGTTCTGCACGAGCACGTTGGTCGAACCGTAGGTCGTATGGATGCCGTCGGCAAGCGTCGCACGAACCGTATTGCCGACGATCGCGACGCCGCTGCCGCCGAACACGAAGATCCCGCCACTGGCGCCGCCGTCTATCGTCACGCGAAGCACCTGGACGCCCGCGCCCGTCACCTCGACCTTGGTCGAAGCCGGCGTCGTGAGCCGCGTCGTGCCGGTGCCGGCCAGCGTCACGCCCACGAGCGTCGAACCGGCCGCCGCTCATCACGATGGTCTGGTCGGCCGGATTCGTGGCAGCCAGCGTCGCGCCGTATCCGGAAATCACCACCTGGGGCACGGTCACCGCGAGCGAATGCCCGACGACGTAGCGGCCCGGCGCGATGACCAGGCGCTGGCCGGCCTTCAGGCTGTCGAATGCCTTTTGCATCGCGTCGGCCTGATCGCTGCCGTCGGCGACCGGAAAGACCGTTACGTCAGCGACGAGAACAGGATTTGCGCCGGGGGTGGGTGAAAGCGTCGCGCCAGGCGTCGTACCGGCCGGACTGGCCGCCGGCGCCGGGCTGACGGGATTCGTCGACGAGGGCATCGTGCCGGATGCCGCGCTGGCAGGCTCGGCGGCGGATGTAGGTGTGCTCGCAACCGTCTGCGTTGCCGGCGCGGCATTGTTGTCGCCGCCGCCGCACGCGGTGAGGCCAAGGCAAAGCGCGGCAAGCATCACTCGATCGACTGTACGCATACGATTTCTTGCGAGCCCGAGGTGGCCTCATCGTAAGTACGCCCGGCGTTTTTGTAAATGAACTCCTTCGCCCGACCGGCTGCGCTGTGCGCCTCACGCGCACACCGTTGGCGGTCCTCTTCGATTCATCTCCACGACATGCGACATGTGATCGCACTTTTCCCGATCGCCACGGACACGCACCGGGCATTGCGTAGAATCCCGAACCTTTGCATGTACAACGGACCCAAGGACCCGACCATGATTCGAACGATCGCGGCACTGGCCGCGCTTTCGACCCTGACCTGCACGGCGCACGCCGCGGATACCGGCACCACATCCGGCACCGCGCACGCGAAGCAGCGCTACGTCAGCCCGGGCATCGCCAACATCACCGGCGCGGCAGCACCGCGCCCGGAAAACGCTTCCCCCGACGCACGCTGCAGGGAACTGGCCGCCGGCATCGATGCTGTAACGCATGCACCCGACCGCGGCCAGAAAATCGTGCGTGGAATCGGCCCGGACGGCAAGCCGCGTAACGAATTGCGCGCTTACGACAAGCGGGCCGACCTGGAAACCGAGCATCAACGGCTCGGCTGCCGATAACGAACGCAACGCCGCCCGGCCAAATCAGCCGGGCATCGGCATTTACGCGTTCGCGCCGCCATCGATCGTCAACCCGGTCCCGTTGATCGACCGCCCTTCCGGCCCGACGACGAACGCAACGAGCGCCGCCACGTCATCAGCCTTGCCGTACTGCGGAATCGCCATCCGCGAACGCTGCGCACCGGCATGTTCGCCGTCGGCCGGATTCATGTCGGTATCCGTCGACCCCGGATGCACGATGTTGACCGTGATGCCGCGCGGCCCGAGATCGCGCGCGAGCCCCTGCGTCCAGCCGATCAGCGCGGCCTTGCTCGCCGCATAGAGGCTCATCCCCGCATCGGGCACACGCGTCGCGAGGCAACTGCCGGTCGACACGATGCGCCCGCCCTCCCCGAGATGCCGCGCCGCCGCCTGCGAAGCGACGATCACCGCGCGCACGTTCACGTTCAGCGTCGCGTCGATATCGTCGAGCGTGAGGTCGCCCAGCGCGCCTGCGCGGAAGATCCCTGCGTTGTTCACGAGGATGTCGAGACCGCCGAACGCTTCCGCGGCACGATCGACCGCGTTGCGGACTGCGACCGGATCGGCACTATCGGCCTGGATCGCGACGGCGCGGCGGCCCAGCGCCTCGATGCCGGCGACGACGGCCTGCGCCCGCTCGGCCGATTTTTCGTAAGTGATCGCGACGTCCGCGCCATCGGCCGCCAGCCGTTTCGCGATGGCCGCGCCGATGCCGCGGCTGCCGCCCGTGATAAGTGCACGCTTGCCGTGAAGTCGATTCATGTTCGCTCCTTTCCTTATTTGTGTAACGGTCGACACAGAATGTGGCAAGTTGCGCGGCGCTGTCAATTGAATTATTTTATCGATCGATACAGATATCGACGAAAGGATGGATGCAATGGCTGAACGGGGCCGACCGAGAAGCTTCGACAAGGAGGCGGCGCTGGATCGCGCAATGGAGGTGTTCTGGCGGCTCGGCTACGAGGGTGCGTCGATGGCGGACCTGACGGCCGCGATGGGCATTGCGTCACCGAGCCTGTATGCGGCGTTCGGCAGCAAGGAAGCGTTGTTCCGGCAGGCGCTCGAGCACTACCGCGCAACGGAGGGACGGGAAATCTGGGACGGCGTCGAACAGGCCGGCAGCGCGCACGACGCCATGCGGAACTACCTGATGGATACCGCGCGCGTGTTCACGCGGCGGTCGAAGCCGGCCGGCTGCCTGATCGTGCTGTCGGCGCTGCACCCGGCCGAGCGTTCCGACACCGTCCGGCAAACGCTGATCGCGATGCGCGAAAGCACGGTCGAAGCGTTGCGCGAGCGCCTCAGGCAAGGTGTCGCGACCGGCGAGATCGCGGCGCACGCGAACCTCGACGCAATCGCGCGGTACTACGTGACGGTTCAACAGGGGATGTCGATCCAGGCGCGCGACGGCGCGAGCCGCCGCGATCTGGAGGCGATCGCGCAGGCCGCGCTCGCCGCGTGGCCGGCGCTCGTCGGCGCGAGCGGCGTCTAGCCGCAGGACGCCGAAGCCGCGCGAGCCGGCACGTTACTGCTTCTCCGCCTGTTGCACGTCCTTCGACGCATGCCACACGCGATAGCGCACGTCGAAGCCGTCCGGCACATACACGACGAGCGGCAGGCGGCTGTTGTAGCGCAGCAGCTGGCCGTCGCCGCGCACCTGCACGAACCGCTGCTGCGGCGCCTGGCCCGGGCACGCCATCAGCGTCGATGCCGGCCCCTTCACGTCGGTAAGCCGGTAGTACGTGTAACCCCAGCCCTTCACGTCCTCGGCGGTCAGCTCGCCGCCGAACCACTGCTGGTTGCAGTCGGTCTGCAGCGTCTTGCCGATCATCAGCTCGACGCGTGCATCGCCCTCGTTCTCGAGCGCGGGCAGCGCGATCACGGCGCGCTGCTGGCCGGCCGCTGCCTGCGGAAACATCTTGATCGACTCGGCCGGCACGGCGGGCGCCGATGCGGGGCCGGCCACGCACGCGGCGGCAGTCGTGACGCAGAAAGCGACCAGCGCGGCCCGGATCGCGAATTTCATCGATGTGCTCCTGAAAAACAAATGAGCCCCGGATGCTAACACTTTCGTCGCGAGACCTTACGACGCTGTAATTTGACGACACAATTCCGAACAGCCGGCAATCCCCGCGCGCGGTACTTATAGAGCAACCAACGGAGAACATCATGCTGAAGCTCATTGCTGCCGCCGGCGTCGCGACCCTGCTGGCCGGCTGCGTCGTCGCTCCCGACGCCGGATACGGATACGGCTACGGACAGCCCTACTATTCCGATCCCGGCTACGCGTACGGCCCTTCCCCCGTGTACGGCACGGTCAACATCTGGGGCGGTGGCGGCGGGCGCGACTGGGATCGCGGCCGGCGCGACTACCATCGCTGGGACGGCGATCGCGGCAACGGCTGGGGGCGCGGCGGCGGACGCCGCGGCGACTGGAACGACGGCGGCGGGCGCGGCGAAGGCGGCGGCGGCCATCGCCACTGACGCACATTTGCAACCGTTTGTATCCGCGCACGGCCCGCCGACGGCCGGCGCGTCACGCGGACGAACGGACGGGCGCGGAAAAACAAAGGCCCTCGCGTAAAAGCGAGGGCCTTTTGTCGTCCGGTCCGGCAAAGCAAACTTCAGTGGGTGCCGGCCAGCCGGCACCGAACCCGATCACGCGTCGCACACCCGCCTGCCCTGCCTGCTTACCAGCCGGCCGGTTGCGCGTAGCCGCGCGACACCGGCGCACCGCACACATACGCGCGCTGGTAGCGGTCGTAGCAATAGTTCGGGCCGTCGTCCTGGTACTCCGCCTGCTGGTAGGTCGGATAGGCAGGCTGCTGGTACGCAGGCGCCTGATAGTACGTCGGCGGCTGATAGGCCGGTGCCTGGTACACGGGCGCCTGGTACGCGACGGGCGGATTCATCGCGGACGTCACGATCGCGCCCAGCACCGCGCCGCCGATCAACGCGCCGATGACGGCGCCGCCGTCGCGGCCATGCGCTGACGCCGGGCCCGCCACGGCGAGCGAACCGGCGAGGACACACACTGCGGCAATCTTTTTCATGATGGACTCCCACGCGAAGTGGTACTGGATGCGATGCATTGTGGCGGCACGCGGCCGTAATAGATGCAGCAAGTGGTAACGCGCCATTACGCGTATCACGCACGCCGAAACGCGTCACCGCCGTGCTACGATTTTCGGCACACAGGAGACGCCTTCATGCAGCCCGAAACCGCCCGCCGTTTCGATACCGAATTCGCGCCGCGCATCGCGCAGGCAATCGCCGCCTTCTTCGCCGATCACGTGCTGACCGGCGTCGTCCCGTACGGCGGGCACGGGCACCCGACGCGCGTACAGATCCGCAGCGCGCCGCACGAGCATGTGAGCGGCTTCGTGCATCCGCTGAATCTCGAACTGACCTGGGACACCGACGAAATCGAGCGGCTGATGGAGCCGGACGGCCCGCAGCGCTTCGAGCACTACCTGGCCGCGCTGCCGAAAAAGCTGGGCGCGTGGCAGGGCGCACGCGACATCGATCTCGCGTCGCGCACGCAGGCCGACCCGCTCGTGCGGCTCGGCGGCCTCGACTTCGAGGGTTGAACGCCAGCGCCGGCCGGCAGCCGCGCGCGCCGGCGTCGCGTAATGCGGCCCGGTGATACACTCGAGCGGCCCCGGTCCGGCGCAGCCGCGCGGGCCGGGCCGTTCATCGCCGCCTCCGCCCTTTCACATGGTTGCGCACGCAACCGGAAACCGGGCGCGCGGACAACCACGCTTTCGCTCCCGTCATGAACGCCGATACCGGCCTGCCGCTTCCGCAACGCTACTGGGCGATCGTCTGCGTCGCACTGGGCATCACGCTCGCCGTGCTCGACGGCGCGATCGCGAACGTCGCACTGCCGACGATCGCGCGCGACCTGCACGCATCCGACGCCGCGTCGATCTGGATCGTCAACGCGTACCAGCTCGCGGTCACGATCACGCTGCTGCCGCTCGCGTCGCTCGGCGAGCGCGTCGGCTATCGCCGCATCTACATCGCCGGGCTCGCGCTGTTCACCGCGGCGTCGCTCGGCTGCGCACTCGCCGGCTCGCTGCCGATGCTGGCCGTGATGCGCGTGATCCAGGGCTTCGGCGCGGCCGGCATCATGAGCGTCAACGCGGCGCTCGTGCGGATGATCTACCCGTCGTCGATGCTCGGGCGCGGGCTGTCGATCAATGCGATGGTGGTTGCGCTGTCGTCCGCGATCGGGCCGACGGTCGCGTCCGCGATCCTGTCGTTCGCGTCGTGGCCGTGGCTGTTCGCGGTCAACGTGCCGATCGGCATCGCCGCGGTACTCGGCAGCCTGCGCGCGCTGCCGGCCAACCCGCTGCACGACGCGCCGTACGATTTCCCGAGCGCGCTGATGAACGCGTGCGTGTTCGGCCTGCTGATCACGGCCGTCGACGGGCTCGGCCACGGCGAACGCCATGCATACGTCGCGGCCGAGCTGGCCGTCGCGTTCGTCGTCGGCTACTTCTTCGTGAAACGCCAGTTGTCGCAGCCGGCGCCGCTCCTGCCCGTCGACCTGATGCGCATCCCGATGTTCGCGCTGTCGGTCTATACGTCGACGGCGTCGTTCACGTCGCAGATGCTCGCGTTCGTCGCGCTGCCGTTCTGGCTGCAGAATTCGCTCGGCTTCTCGCAGGTCGAGACCGGCCTGTACATGACGCCGTGGCCGCTCGTGATCGTGTTCGCCGCGCCGCTCGCGGGCGTGCTGTCCGACCGCTATTCGGCCGGCATCCTCGGCGGGATCGGGCTCGCGCTGTTCGCGGCCGGGCTGCTGTCGCTCGCGACGATCGGCGCGCACCCGGGCACCGTCGACATCGTGTGGCGGATGGCGCTGTGCGGCGCAGGCTTCGGACTGTTCCAGTCGCCGAACAACCGCGCGATGCTGTCGTCGGCGCCGCGCGAGCGCAGCGGCGGCGCCGGCGGCATGCTGAGCACCGCGCGACTGACGGGCCAGACGCTCGGCGCCGCGCTCGTCGCGCTGATTTTCGGGCTCGCGCCCGATCGCGGGCCGACGGTTGCGCTCTATGTCGCCACGGCCTTCGCGGCGCTGGCCGCGGTCGTGAGCATGCTGCGCATCGCGTCGCCGCGGCCGGACGCGGCGGCCTGACACCAACGCGCGCCGCACACACAGGCGCACCGGCGCGTCAGGCGGCGTCGAGCGCGTCCATCACGAAGCGCACGCGCGCCTTCACGCTCACGCGCGGCAACTCGATCAGCCGGTACCCGTACGCCGTATAGCAATCGACCATCGCGTCGTAGGTGCGCACGGCTTCCGCAAAATCCTGCCGGCGCTCGGTGTCCTGCGCATAGATGTCCGGCCAGGGCGGCGCGATGAACACGCGCCGGTGATAACGGAAACGGCGCGCCGCGGCTTCCGCGTGCGCGGGCACGGCCAGCCCCGTCAGCCGCAGGTAGCCGACCACGTCCGGCACACCGCGGTCGAAGAACACGGGCCCGCGCGCGTGCCGCGCGAGATGGTACGAGCGCATCTCCCAGCTCAGCATCAGCTCGGCGAACGCGGCCGGGTCGCGCCACGGCAGCGCGTGGCCGTCGACGGCCACCTGGTCGCGGATCACGCCTCGCCCGGCCTCCTGCGAGCGCGCGAAACCGGCGCGCTCGAGCGCGTCGAGCAACGTACTCTTGCCCGAGCCCGGGCCGCCCGTCACGACGAAGAAACGGCCGGTGGCATCGCCGGTCGCGTCGTCGCCCTCGGCCCCGGCTCCGTGCACGAACTCACGCATGCGCGACCCGCCGGCCCGCGCGCTGCGTGACCGATACGGCCGCCGCGACACTGCGCAAGTCGGCGACGAACGTATCGCGCCAGACCGACAGGTCGTTCTCGCGCAGCCGCGCGAGGTTCTCCTCGTGACGCGCCTGCCGCTCCGCGAGCGGCATCGACAGCGCGCGCTCGAGCGCCTCGGCCATCTGCGACAGGTCATACGGATTGACAAGGAGCGCGCCGGTCAGCTCGGCCGCCGCGCCCGCGAACTCCGACAGCACGAGCACGCCCGGATCGGCCGGATCCTGCGACGCGACGTATTCCTTCGCGACGAGATTCATCCCGTCGCGCAGCGGCGTCACGTAGCCGACCTGCGACATCCGGAAGAACGCCATCAACAGGTTGCGCTCGTACTTGCGGTTCAGGTACTGGATCGGCGTCCAGTCGAGCTGCGAAAAACGGCCGTTGATTCGGCCGGCTTCGCCTTCGAGCGTTTCGCGGATGTCCTGGTAGGTCTGCACGTCGGAGCGCGTCGGCGGAGCGATCTGCACGAGCGACACGCGCCCCTGCCAGCCCGGAGCGTTCGCGAGCATCCGCTCGAACGACTGGAAGCGCTCGACGAGCCCCTTCGAATAATCGAGGCGGTCGACGCTCATCACGAGCTTGCGGCCGTCGAGCGCCTCGCGCAGCATCTTCACCGGCTTGCGCGCGCCGTACTGGACGGCCGCCTGCGCGATCGCGTCCGGATGCACGCCGATCGGATAGGCGGCGACCTTCACGACGCGGCCGTGCGCGTGCAGCATCCCGTCCTCGCTCGCCGCGCCGATCCCGCGCCGCTCGATGTAGTCGGTGAACGCCTGCTTGTCGGCATCGGTCTGAAAGCCCGCGACGTCGTACGCGCACATGAACTTCACGAGTTCCTCGTGCGGCGGCACGAGGCGCAGCATGTCGGGCGACGGAAACGGGATGTGCAGGAAGAAGCCGATCGGGTTCTTCACGCCGAGCTCGCGCAGGAAATGCGCGAACGGCAGCAGATGATAGTCGTGCACCCAGATCAGGTCGTCGGGCCGCAGCAGCGCGGCGAGCTGCTTCGCGAGCATTGCGTTCACGCGCAGATACCCTGCGTACTCCTGCCGGTCGAAGCGCGCGAGATCGCCGCGATAATGGAACACCGGCCACAGCGTCGCGTTCGAGAAACCGCGGTAGTACTGGTCGTAGTCGCGCCGGGTCAGCCCGACCGTCGCGTAGGTCACGTTGCCGTCCCGCTGGATCGCGGGCTCGGCGTCCGGCGCACCGACGATCTCGCCGTTCCAGCCGAACCAGACGCCGCCCGTTTCCTTCAGCGCGTCCATCACGCCGACGGCGAGGCCGCCCGCGCTCGGGCGCGTGTCCTCGCCGGCGGCGACACGGTTCGATACCACGATCAATCTGCTCATGCGGCTTCCCCTCCTCGATTCGATTGGCTGGCGCGGCGCGCGCGCCAAGGCGGACGCGGCTGCCCGAAGGCGGCCGCGCGGCGATTCAGTTCCGAGAAATGCAATGAAATGCGACGGCGGAATGCGACGACGGGATCAAGCGTCCTGTTCCTGGCCGAGGTCGCGTTGATAGTCGAGCCCTTCCGGGCGGGCGCCGCCCTGGTTGTGATCGCCGTCGGACGGCGTCTCGCCGGGCTCACCGGCAGGCGGTGCGGGTGGTGCGTCGGTCTGCGGACGCGGGTTGTCTGCCCCCGCTTCGGATGGCCGGTGCGAAAACCGTTTCGAACGACGCATGGCTGGGTGTCTCATATGCGGTGCGGCTCGAAGCCGTCGTAGAAACATTCCATAACAAAACAGTCTAGGTCGGTTCCTCGCACGCCAAGGTAACAATTACCTTCAATTTGTAACGTTTCGACCCCTCGTCAGCCACCTGTCCGAAAATAGCGCCGCGCGCACGCGCGACATGCCGTCCGGCGATTTGTCAAAGCTTTGCATTTTTCCTATGACAATTGCGAAACAATGACGCGGCATGGGGCGCGCATGCGTCGCCGCTCACCCAGACAGGACTTGCATTCAGGGATGAACATTCGTTTCGAATCGTCGCGCCGGACCGTGCCGGCGCGCGTCGTGCTGGCCGCACTCGCCACAGCCGCACTGCTGTCCGGCTGCAACTCGCTGTACAGCGAAGGCGCGACAGCCGGTGCCGGTATCGCGGGCGCCGCGATCGCTTCCAAGGTCACCAACAACGCCGCCGTCGCGACGGGCATCGGCCTCGGCGCCGTGGCCGGCGCGCGTGCGGGCGTCCAGTACTCGCAGCGCGTCGCGCACCGCTACACGCAGGAACAGATCGCGAAGGCGGCCGGCCCGCTCGACGTGGGCGGCGTCGCGCCGTGGTCGACGCACCACTCGTTCCCGATCGAGGACGACGAACAGGGCCGCGTGACGGTCAGCCGGACGATCAGCGTCGGTCCGCTCGACTGCAAGGAAATCGTGTTCGCGGTCGACACGCCCGCGAAGCCCGACAAGGCCGCGCAATCGGCGTTCTACGTCGCCACCATCTGCCGCGACGGCCCCGTGTGGAAATGGGCGTCGGCCGAACCGGCAACCGAACGCTGGGGCGCGCTGCAATGAGCGTCGCGATCCGTATCGCGGCGATCGGCGCGCTTTGCGCGGCGGCGGCCACGCTGTCGGGCTGCGGGTCGGTCGGCGCGGCGAGCGGCGCGCTCGCCGGCGCGGCGACGGGCCTCGTCACCGCGAACCCGGCGGTCGGCGTCGGCGTCGGGATTGCCGTGCAGGCCGCGACCGACGAGGCCGTCAACCGCACGATGAAGCAGCTCCATCAGAACCAGCAGGACGCGATCGCGAAGGCGGCCGGCAGCCTGGCCGTCGGCGAAGTGAAACCGTGGAAGGTGAAGAACACGCTGCCGCTGGAAAACGGCGAAGGCGAGGTGCGCGTCACGCGCGCGTACTCGTCGGCGCTCGCGCTGTGCAAGGAATTCGCGTTCTCGGTGAGGGACGGCGACAAGGCCGACTGGTATTTCGCGAATGCGTGCCAGCAAGGCACGCACTGGAAGTGGGCGTCGGCCGAACCGGCCGTCGACCGCTGGGGCAATTTGCAGTAACGGGGCGATGCGCTGCATGACGCGCGGCGCACGCGGCTGCCGGGCCGCACGGCCCGGCACGATCGATCAGGACTCGACGTCCTCGAGGCTGAAGATCTCGGTCTGGTCGTTATACGAGAAGATCTCGCCGTAACGGCCCCAGTCGATCACCGCGTCGAGCGTTTCCTCGGCCGCGCCGTCCGACAGGGAATCCTCGAGCTCCTGCTCGAAGCGCACGCGCGGCGCACGATGGCCCGGACGCTCGTTCAGCACCTTCTTGATCCGTGCGGCGAGCGGCACGTGCTTCAGCAGGTGATCCGCGAACATCAGCTTGCGCTCCTGCGTACCGAATTCCGCGAACACGCGCCCCGGCGGCGTCAGAAACACGTCGCCTTCCCGCACGTCCGCGAAACCGAGGTACTGCAGCACTTCGGCGATCGGAAACAGATCGTCGACTTCCAGATGCAGCGTGCGCGCGATTTCCGGCATGTCGGCACGGCCATGGTACGGCGCCATCGCGAGCGTTTCGATCAGGCCGGCCATCAGGTTGGTCGACACCTGCGGCAGCCAGCTGCCGAGCTCGAGCCCCTTCTTCGTCGCCTCGCCGGTCTGGCGGGCCGTCATCTTCGCGTAGATATCGTCGACGAGCTTGCGGAACGCCGGATCGAGACGGTTGCGCGGGTGCTTGAACGGCACCTTGATCTCGGCGATCACACGGCCCGGATTCGACGACAGCACGAGGATCCGGTCGCACATGAACACGGCTTCCTCGATGTTGTGCGTGACGATCAGCACCGACTTGATCGGCATCCGCCCTTGCGTCCACAGGTCGAGCAGGTCGGTACGCAGCGTCTCGGCCGTCAGCACGTCGAGCGCCGAGAACGGCTCGTCCATCAGCAGGATCGTCGGATCGACGACGAGCGCGCGCGCAAAGCCCACGCGCTGGCGCATGCCGCCCGACAGCTCACGCGGGTACGCATTCTCGAAGCCGTCGAGACCGATCAGGTCGATCGCGGCCAGCGCGCGCTCGCGCCGCTCGCGCGCGCCGACGCCGAGCGCCTCGAGACCGGCCTCCACGTTCTGCAGCACGGTGAGCCACGGGAACAGCGCAAAGGTCTGGAACACCATCGCGACGCCTTCGGCCGGGCCGCGCAGCGGCTGGCCGAGGTAGGTCACTTCACCGCCGGTCGGCTCGATCAGCCCGGCGATGATTCGCAGCAGCGTCGACTTGCCCGAGCCGGAGCGGCCAAGCAGCCCGACGATCTCGCCTTCGCGCAGCGACAGGTTCGCGTCGTCGAGCACGAGCAGCTCGCCCTGCGTCTTGTTGAAGCCGCGGCAGACGTGATCGACGCGCAGGATTTCCTCGCCGAGGCGCGGCGGCTGGGACGTCTGGACGGGGGCGTTTACAGCATTCGGATTGTGCATCGCGTTTCGCTCTCAATCGGTCTCAGTCGAGCCGCAGCTTCGCTTCGGCGAAGGCATACAGCGGACGCCACAGCAGACGGTTGAACAGGGTGACGAACAGGGACATCACGGCGATGCCCAGGATGATCTTCGGAAAGTCGCCGGCGGCGGTCGTTTGCGCGATGTACGCGCCGAGGCCGTGCGCCTCGATCCTGGTGTTGCCCCACTGCACGGCTTCCGACACGATGCTCGCGTTCCACGCGCCGCCCGATGCGGTGATCGCTCCGGTCACGTAGTACGGGAAGATGCCGGGCAGGATCGCCTGCCGCCACCATTGCCAGCCGCGGATGCGGAAGTTCGTCGCCGCTTCGCGATAGTCGTTCGGGTAGGACGTTGCGCCGGCGATCACGTTGAACAGGATATACCACTGCGTACCGAGCACGATCAACGGCGACAGCCAGATATCGGGGTTCAGGTGGAAGCGCGCGATCACGATCACGAACACCGGGAACAGCAGGTTGGCCGGGAACGCGGCGAGGAACTGCGCGAGCGGCTGCAGCTTCTCGGCCAGCCTCGGGCGCAGCCCGACCCACACGCCGATCGGCACCCAGATCACCGATGCGATCGCGATCAGCACGACCACGCGCAGCAGCGTGATGAGCCCGAGCATGATCACATGGCCGACCTCGGCCATCGTCACGCCGGTCGAAACGAAACTGACGACACGCCACACGATATAGGCCGTGCCGATCAGCACGAGGGCCGCCCATGCGATGTCGACCGTGCGCGACGCCTTCTTCTCGACGCGCGGCAGCGTGAAGCGCATCGCGCCCGACAGCGGCAGGCGCAGCGGAATCCGCGCCGCCTTGGCGAAGAACCAGCCGGCCGGCACGAGCAGTTGATGGATCAGGCGCGTGCGGCGCACGAGGTCGAGCAGCCACGATTCCGGCGCATTGCCCGAGCTCGTGTTCTCCATCCGGAACTTGTCGGCCCACGCGACGAGCGGGCGGAACAGGAACTGGTCATAGGCGAGGATCACGACCGTCATCGTGAGGATCACCCAGCCGATCGCGCCGAAGTTCTTCTCCGAGATCGCCTGCGCGAGATATGCACCGATTCCCGGCAGCGTGATCGTCTGGTTGCCGACCGTGATGGCCTCCGACGCGACGACGAAGAACCAGCCGCCCGACATCGACATCATCATGTTCCAGATCAGGCCCGGCATCGAGAACGGCACCTCGAGCTTCCAGAAGCGCTGCCAGGACGTCAGGTGGAAGCCCCGCGACACTTCATCGAGATCGCGCGGCACCGTGCGCAGCGACTGGTAGAAGCTGAACGTCATGTTCCACGCCTGGCTCGTGAAGATCGCGAAGATCGCCGCAAGCTCCGCGCCGAGCACACGGCTCGGGAACAGCGCGAGGAAGAACGTGACCGTAAACGAGATGAACCCGAGCACCGGCACCGACTGCAGGATGTCGAGGATCGGGATCAGCACCATGCCCGCACGACGGCTCTTGGCCGCGAGCGTGCCGTAGACGAGCGTAAACACGAGCGCCGCGACCATCGCGGCCAGCATCCGCAGCGTGGTGCGCAACGCGTATTCGGGCAGGTTCGACGGATCGAGCGAGATCTTCTGCGTCTGCAGCACGCCGATCGGCGCCATCGTTTCGTGGAAACCGACGACCGCCATCGCGATCAGGCAGATGATCAGCGGAAACGCGATGAAGTCCCACCGGTTCGGCAGAACGCGCCACGCGGACGCGTTGGCGGTCCGGTTCGGATTGAAGAATCCGACGTCCATCAGGCGCCCTCCCCGGTAAGGCCGAACGAAGCCGGCAGTCGATGTTGATTCATGGCAAAGCGCACGGGCGCGGTAATTCGATTGACTGACGATCTCGCGCGGGCGCAATGCGCCGTGCGTGCAAGCTGCGCCCCGCGCGGTCGCGGTCGAGTCGGCCCGCGACGGCACGACACTACACCAACCTGTATTTCAGGTACAACCGTCCGGGGACGGCGCGACGGCGGCCGCCGCGCAGGCGGCGCACGGATCGTGCCCGGCGCGCGGGCGGCGGGTGCACGGTACGGAGCAGCCCGGCCGCAGTCCTTCGGCCGGCATGCAGGCCCGAATTATGCCGTGATCCGGGCCGGCCGTGAACCCGCCATCGGCACGCGGGTGCAAACCGTGCCGGGCATCAACAGCCGGACAAGGCGAAGCGGGTATGATCGGGGCTAGCCCCCAGGGTCTGTTGCGGCCGTTCTCGTGGCAACGCATGCGCGCTCCATACGTAAACAGACCTCGGGGATCGATCGACGAGCGGGAGGAAGGGAATGGCAGGAAACTTGGTGATCGTCTGCCGCGATCAGGATGCCGACGCGTTCTACGAACTGATGCAGGAGTACGGGTCGTTCCAGACGCGGCTGTCGTCGACGGCGTGGTACCTGAACATGAACGTCGTGCCGGAATCGCTGCAGGAGGAAATCCTGGAGCGCCTCGGCCGCTATACGACCGTCTACATCTTCGAGGCCACCACCGTGACCTACAACACGATCGACAGCAATGCAGCCGAGACGCTCGGCACGCTGTTCGGCGAATGACGCCGCGCGGCGCCTGCTCGGGCAGGCGCCGCAGCCGCTTACGCGGCTTGTTCGTGTGGTTCGTCCTTCGGCACGACCTCGAACGGGAACGTCATCGCGACGCGCAGGCCGCCTTCGGGGCGGTTGCCGATGTCGCACGTCCCGCCCAGCCTGAGCACGAGCCGCTCGACGATCGCAAGCCCGAGCCCGCTGTGGCCGTTGCCGCCGCGTGCGGGGTCGAGCCGCACGAACGGCCGCGTCGCGACCGCGAGGTCGCGCGGCGCGATCCCGCCGCCGCTGTCGCTGACCGCCAGCACGTAGCCGGTCGGCGTGCGCGCCGTCTCGACGAATACGGGCGGCGCGCCGTACGCATGCGCGTTGTCCAGCAGGTTCGACAGGATCCGGTCGAGCGTCGCCGTCGGCAGCCGGAAGCCCGGATCGGCGTCGAGCCGCGTCTGGACCGTCGGTGCGTTCGGCGCGACCGCACGATAGCTGCGTGCGATCCGCTCGCACGCCTGGTCGACCGGCACCGGCTCGCTGCGATCGGACCCGCCGTGCGCAAACACCAGAAACTGGTCGACGATGTGCGACATCGAGTCGACGTCGCGCACGACGCCGTCGCGCAAGCGCGCGTCGTCCATCATTTCCGCGCGCAGGCGCATCCGCGCAAGCGGCGTGCGCAGGTCGTGCGCAACGCCCGCCAGCATCACCGCGCGGTCGTTGTCGGCCTGCGACACCTGCTCGACCATCTGGTTGAAGCCATGCGTGAGCTGGCGCAGCTCGCGCGGGCCGCGCTCGCGCAGCGGCGGCACCGGCTGCCCGCGGCCGAAGCGCGCGACCGCGCGCGCGAGCGAGCGCAGCGGCTGCTGCAGCTGCCAGGCCGCAAACAGCGCGGCGATCACGCCAGCCGAGAAGATCGTACCGAGCCACAACAGCATCCGGTCCAGCGAGCGCGGCGGACGCAGCGGCTGCACGGGCACCACGATCCAGTTGCGGTCGGTCGGCTCCTTGACCCACAGCACCGGCGGATGGCCCGGCGCGCCGATCTCGACGCGCGTACCGGGCGGCATCCGCTCGCCGACATCGTCGCGGAACCGCTTGAGTGCCGCCGGCAGGTTCGACAGATCGCCGTTCGGCACGTCGGCGCTGTCCGGCGTCACGAGCCGCACGCGCGACGGCAACGGCTGGTCGGGCGTGCGTTCGACGTGCTGGCGCACCGCGTCGACCAGGAACGCGGCCTCCTCGACCGCGTAGCGCGTCTGCATCTGGTTGCGCTCGAGCCGCATCGCGAAAAACCACGCGAAGTGCGACAGGAGCAGGACGCCGACGACGAGCAGCGCGAGCCGCCCGAACAGCGAATCAATGGGTTTGCGCATGGGCCTCGCCGTCGGGCACGAACACGTAGCCGCGCCCGCGGACCGTCTGGATGAAGCGCGGCGTCGACGGATCCGTTTCGAGGATGCGGCGCAGGCGCCACACCTGGACGTCGATGCCGCGGTCGGTGCCGTCGTACTCGGGCCCGTGCAGCAGCTCGAGCAGCCGCTCGCGCGTGAGCGTGCGCAGCGCATGGTTCACGAAGATCTTCAGCAGCGCGAATTCACTGCTCGACAGCGTCGCCGGCTTGCCGTCGACCGACAGCGTGCGCGCCTGGAAGTCGAGCACGAAGCGGCCGAACGCGAACGGTTCGCGCTGTTCGGGCGCGGCCGCCGACGGCGTCGCGCGGCGGCGGCGCAGCACGGCCTGCACGCGCGCGAGCAGCTCGCGCGGGTTGAACGGCTTGCCGAGGTAGTCGTCCGCGCCGAGTTCGAGCCCGACGATGCGGTCGACGTCGTCCGCACGCGCGGTCAGCATGATCACGGGAATGTCGTCGCCGGCCGCGCGCAACTGGCGCAGCGCGGTCAGGCCGTCCACGCCCGGCATCATCAGGTCCAGCACGATCAGGTCGGGCCGCTCGCGCTCGAGACGCTTCTCGAGCGTCGCCGCGTCGTGCAGCACGGACACTTCCATCCCCTGGCGCACGAGATAGTCGCGCAGCAGGTCTCGGAGTTCTTGGTCGTCGTCGACGATGAGGATCTGGGTAGTCATGGCTCGAAGTTTACCGCGCGAGGGCGGAGTCGAAGAACGAAACAAAGGGATGAAAGGGTTACTGCGGGTTACCGCGCAAGGGAACTGTAATGCGCGGTAACCGGGCCGCCGCCCCACGTAACACCGGCCGGGGCCGGCATCGCTAACCTGCTTCTTACCGGATGCGGTACACGGCTTTCCCCGTACCGCATCGCCGGACCCTTTGGATACAAGGAGTTTCTGAAATGTATAAGAAGACTTCCCGCGCGGCCATCGCGGCCGCCACTGTGCTCGCTCTCGCATTCGGCACCGCGCATGCCGCGCAGCCCACCGACATGCCGCCGCCGGGCGGCCCCGGCATGCACCAGATGCACGGGCACGACGGCGGCCCGTTCGGCGCAATCATGAAACTGCACGACCAGCTGAAGCTCAACGCGTCGCAGGAACAGCAATGGCAGACGGCCGTCAATACGATGAAGCAGAACCGTGATGCGATGCGCAAGAGCCACGAGCAGATGCGCGAGCAGTTCAAGGCGCAGCAGAACCAGCCGATCCTCGACCTGAACGCGATGCACGCCGCGCGCCAGCAGGCCGAACAGCAGAACGCGCAACTGCGCGAACAGACGTCAGCCGCGTGGCTCGCGTTCTACAACGGACTGAACGACCAGCAGAAGACCACGGTCAGCACGGCGCTCAAGCAGCAGTACGCGCAGATGCAACAGCGCCACGAGAAGATGAAGGAGCGCTGGGAACAGCATCGTGCGGCCAAGGGCGCATCGGCGCCGGTGCAGTAAGCCGGCAAGCCGCTCCGCGGAGCGGCGCCGAAGGGGACGCGGGCACCGGCTCGCGTCCCTTTTTTTGTTTCACACGACGTCGAACAGCAACACCTCGGCCGCGCGGCCGCGTGCGAACGTGATCGCGTCCACGCCGCAATCCATCGACCGCGCGCCGGATCGTTGCATCCACGACCGCAATTGACGCAATACCCGCCGAGAATACCGCGATTGCCGCAACAGCCGAATCGAAGAATCGAAGAATCGATCGATCGCGCCGGATTGCCGTTTTCCGGGTATCGCGTTCGGGTAAAATACCGCCCTTTTGGCGTTCGCCCGTCCGGCGGCCGCCATCGCCAGAACGCCGATCGGCGAATTTTGGCCGTCTAGAATACGCCGCGGCGCCCGGTCCGACCGGCCGCGAGCGCCCCCGGAAAGTCAGCAACAGAAGGATGGAAATGAAGAAGGCCGCCCTGTGCGCCGCCCTCGCCCTCGTGGCGGGCAGCGCCTTCGCGAAGGAGTGGAAGACCGTGCGGATCGGCGTCGATGCCAGCTACCCGCCGTTCGAGTCGACCGCGCCGAGCGGCGAGATCGTCGGTTTCGACGTCGATCTCACCAAGGAGATCTGCAAGCGGATCAACGTGAAATGCGTGTGGGTGGCGCAGGACCTCGACGGGATCATCCCGGCGCTGAAGGCGAAGAAGTACGACGTCATCGTGTCGTCGCTGACCGTCACGGACAAGCGCCGCGAGCAGATCGACTTCTCCGACAAGGTGTACGACGCACCGGCGCGGATGATCGCAAAGACCGGCTCGCCGCTGCTGCCGACGGTCGCGTCGCTGAAAGGCAAGCGCGTCGGCGTCGAGCAGGGCTCGACGCAGGAAACCTACGCGAAGGCGTACTGGGAACCGCAGGGCGTGACGGTCATTCCTTACCAGAATCAGGACCAGGTCTATACCGACCTCGGCTCGGGCCGCCTCGACGCGACGCTGCAGGACGAACTGCAGGCCGACTACGGCTTCCTGCGCACGCCGCGCGGCAAGGGCTTCGCATTCGCCGGGCCGGAAGTGAAGGATCCGAAAACGATCGGCGACGGCACCGCGATCGGCCTGCGCAAGGAAGATACGGACCTGAAGCTCAAGATCAACAACGCGCTGGCCGACATGCACAAGGACGGCACGTACGACCGGCTGTCGCACAAGTACTTCTCGTTCAGCGTCTATTCGGCTTCGGCCCGCTGAGCGCCGACAAGAAGAAGCAACGGATGCGGGGGCGGCCCTGCGTCCGGGCAGTACTGGCAGTCAACCACGCGCCGCCCGCCCCCTTGCCCGCCGCTCGCGCGACGGGCTGGCCCGGCACCGTTGCCGGGGCGGACGGTCATGATACGCACGGGGCGTTCCGCGCAGCTTGGCGGGCGCGTCTTTCGCGGCGCACCGCGTGCGCCCTCAGGGACCACACCAGGGACCACATATGTTTCTACAAGGTTACGGCCCGCTGATCCTCGCAGGCACCTGGCAAACCGTCAAACTGGCGGTGCTTTCGCTCGCGCTGTCGTTCCTGCTGGGTCTGCTCGGCGCGGGTGCAAAGCTGTCGCGCAACCGCGTGACGCACGGCATCGGCACCGTCTACACGACGCTGATCCGCGGCGTGCCCGACCTCGTGCTGATGCTGCTGCTGTTCTACAGCCTGCAGATCTGGCTGAACATCGCGACCGACGCGCTCGGCTGGGACCAGATCGACATCGACCCGTTCCTCGCCGGCGTGCTCGTGCTCGGCTTCATCTACGGCGCGTACTTCACCGAGACGTTCCGCGGCGCGTTCCTGTCGGTGCCGCGCGGCCAGCTCGAGGCCGGCAGCGCGTACGGGATGACGAACTGGCAGGTATTCACGCGGATCATGTTCCCGCAGATGATGCGCTTCGCGCTGCCGGGCATCGGCAACAACTGGCAGGTGCTCGTGAAGTCGACCGCGCTCGTGTCGATCATCGGCCTGGCCGACGTCGTGAAGGCGTCGCAGGACGCCGGCAAGGGCACGCTGCGGTTCTTCTTCTTCACGCTGATCGCGGGAGCGGTCTACCTCGCCATCACGACGATCTCGAACTTCGTGCTGATGTGGCTCGAAAAGCGCTACTCGACCGGCGTCCGCAAGGCTGACCTATGATCGAACTCATCCAAGAATACTGGCGCAACTATCTCTACACCGACGGCTATCGCATCACCGGCGTCGCGATCACGCTGTGGCTGCTGGTCGTGTCGATCGGCCTCGGCTTCTGCCTGTCGGTACCGCTTGCGGTCGCGCGCGTATCGAAGAGGAAGTGGCTGTCGAGCGCCGTGTGGCTCTATACATACGTGTTCCGCGGCACGCCGCTCTACGTGCAGCTGCTGCTCTGCTACACGGGCCTCTACAGCCTGCAGGCCGTGCGCGGCACGCCGATGCTCGACGCGTTCTTCCGCGACGGGATGCACTGCACGCTGCTCGCGTTCACGCTGAACACCTGCGCGTACACCACCGAGATCTTCGCGGGCGCGATCAAGGCGACGTCGTACGGCGAGATCGAAGCCGCGCGCGCGTACGGGATGACGCCGTTCACGATGTACCGCCGCGTGATCCTGCCGTCGGCGCTGCGCCGCGCGCTGCCGCTGTACAGCAACGAAGTGATCCTGATGCTGCACGCGACGACGGTGGCGTTCACCGCGACCGTGCCGGACATCCTGAAGATCGCCCGCGACGTGAACTCGGCCACCTACATGTCGTTCCACGCGTTCGGCATCGCCGCCCTGCTCTACCTCGCGATCTCGTTCGCGCTCGTGTGGCTGTTCCGCCAGGCCGAGCGCCGCTGGCTCGCGTATCTGCGCCCGCAAGGCAAGTAAGTTTCCGCAGGACTATTGATGAATTCCCAGACCCAGAAGCTTTTCGTCGACGATCTCCACAAACGCTACGGCAGCAACGAGGTGCTCAAGGGCGTGTCGCTGAAGGCGAACGCCGGCGACGTGATCAGCGTGATCGGCTCGTCCGGCTCCGGCAAGAGCACGATGCTCCGCTGCATCAACTTCCTCGAACAGCCGAACGCCGGCCGCATCTTCGTCGACGGCGAGGAAGTACGCACCGCCCTCGACAAGGCCGGCGCGCTGCGCGCGGCCGATCCGAAGCAGTTGCAGCGCGTGCGTACCAAGCTGTCGATGGTGTTCCAGCACTTCAATCTCTGGTCGCACATGAACGTGATCGAGAACGTGATGGAAGCACCGGTGAACGTGCTCGGCATCCCGAAGAAGGAAGCCGAGGATCGCGCGCGTACGTATCTCGAGAAGGTCGGCCTCGCGCCGCGCGTCGAGAAGCAGTATCCGTCGCACCTGTCGGGCGGCCAGCAACAGCGTGTCGCGATCGCGCGCGCGCTGGCAATGCATCCGGACGTGATGCTGTTCGACGAGCCGACGTCTGCGCTCGACCCGGAGCTGGTGGGCGAAGTGCTGAAGGTGATGCAGAAGCTCGCCGAGGAAGGCCGCACGATGATCGTCGTCACGCATGAGATGGGCTTTGCGCGCAACGTGTCGAATCACGTGATGTTCCTGCACCAGGGCCGCGTCGAGGAAGAAGGCGTGCCGGCCGAGGTGTTTGCCAACCCGAAGAGCGAACGCCTGCGCGGGTTCCTGTCGGGCAGCCTCAAGTAACGCACGTAACGTACGCAACGCACGACGTGCGAACGGGCGCCCCGCGGGGCGCCCGTTTTGCGTTTACGCGGCGCTCACCGGCGCGCCGTCGGCGAACGCGCGCAGTTCGTCGCCCGCGAGCCGGTAACGCACCCATTCGCTCTGCGGCGCGGCGCCGACGCTCTCGTAGAAACGGATCGCCGGCTCGTTCCAGTCGAGCACGCTCCATTCGAATCGCCCGCAGCCCGATTCGACCGCGATCCGCGCGAGCGCCTTCAGCAGCCGCAACCCGGCGCCCGCGCCGCGAAAGCGCGGCGACACGTACAGATCCTCGAGATACAGCCCCTGCCGGGCAAGCCAGGTCGAATACGAGAAGAAATACACGGCGAAGCCGGCCGGCTCGCCGTCGACCTCGCACACCAGCGCGCGCGCCGGTGAACCTTCGCCGAACAGGCTACGCTCGAGCGACGCTGGCGTCGCGATCACTTCATGCTCCGCCTTCTCGTAGACGGCCAGCTCGGTAATGAAACGCAGGATCAGCGGCACGTCGGCGACGGTGGCAGTACGGATGTCGATTTGCACGAGTTGAGCCCTCCTCCGGCCCGGACTTGAAACGGAAAACGGCGCCGCGCAACCGCGCTGGCGCCGATCGGACCGTCATGCTACGTTCATGCCAAGCCTGCAGGAAGTGCAGTTTCTTCATCTTGACCTGAACATGATGCATCCCGACCTGCGCCGTCTCGACCTGAACCTGCTGCTCGCGTTCGACGCGCTGTACCGCCACCGGTCGGTCGCCGCGGCCGCGCACGAGCTCGCGATGAGCCCGTCCGCGCTGAGCCACGCGCTCGCGCGGCTGCGCGACGCGATCGGCGACGCGCTGTTCGTGCGCCTCGGCAACGAGATGCAGCCGACCGTGCGCGCCGACGACATCGCCACGTGGGCCGGCGACGCGCTCGACGCGATGTCGAAGGGGCTCGCCCGCGCGCGCCGCTTCGATCCCGCGCAAAGCGATCGCACGTTCGTGTTCGCCGCGACCGACTACACGGCGTTCGCGGTGCTGCCGGCGTTCCTCGCCCGCATCCAGCATGTCGCGCCGCGGCTGCGAATCCGCGTCGTGCATTCCGACCGGAAGATTTCCGTCGACGAGCTGGCGGCCGGCCGCATCGATTTCGCGCTCGGCTACCACGAGGAATCGACGGCCGACGCGCCGGGTATCGAGGATTTCGACTGGTTCTCCGACGACTACGTCGTGATCGCAAGCGCCGCGCATCCGGACATCCGCCGGCGGCTGACGCTCGACCAGTACCTGGCGGCCCGCCACGTGGTCGTCACGCCGTGGAACGAAGCGCGCGGCGTCGTCGACTACGTGCTCGACCGGCTCGGCCTCGCGCGGCAGGTCGCCGTGCAGTTGCCGACCGTGCTCGCCGCGCCGTTCGTGATCGCGGAATCCGCACTCCTGATGACCGTGCCGAACCGCGCCGCGCAGGCGCTGCGGCACGCGGCGCCGATCCGCATCTTCCCCGCGCCGTTCGAAATCCCTCGCTACACGCTGAAGGTCTACTCGCACGCGAAGCATGCACGCACCGATGCGCACCGCTGGATTCGCGCGCAGTTGCTCGACGCACGGCCGGGCCCCGGCTGAACTCGATACGCCGCAGCCGCACGCCTTATGCGGCGGGCGTTGCAGGCATGGGACAGCGGCATCCAGCGGCCGCCGAATCATTACGAAATACTTACCGATTTCACCTCTTTCGCGCTTACGCCCGCGCCCCTGCAACGTCAATAGTGGCAATCCTTGACCCATGTACGCGGAATTCATGTCTCCCTTGCGGGACAAGGGTTTTCCGGTAATTGCGAACCCTTATGGCACCTGTTGCGCACTGTGTTGCATGGCAAATTGGCGACAGGTGTTAGTCAAACAACGATTTCCATCGCCACAAAATTGTATTTTTGCTAAATTAGTAACCAAAGTAGCAAAACGAAGTTCGTGAAATGTAGTTTAGCTTCACGACAATACAAGGAGACCCCGCAGGCCGACCCGGCTGCGCGGGACCGCTCAACGGTTTTCCGTCTGCTTGCCCGCGTGCCGCGCTTACCGGCCCTGCACGAGGTCTCCCTGGTTATCCCGCTTTTGCCCGGCGCTCGCGCTCCGGGCATCTCGTGCAGTCTGGGTTGACTTTTTGACAGGGTATGGAGGAGATGATGAAGAAAGCTTTGGTCGCGGCCGCGCTGATGGCTGCTGGGGTGGTGACGGCGCACGCGCAGAGCAGCGTCACGCTGTATGGCCGCCTGGATGCAGGCATCGAGTACATGAACGGCCTGCAAGACGGCCACCGAGTACGCGCTGAAAGCGGCGACTGGGGCACGAGCCTGTGGGGCTTGAAGGGTAGCGAGGACATCGGCGGCGGCAACAAGGTCCTGTTCCACCTCGAAGGCGCGTTCAACACGATGAACGGCGGTCTCGGCACGTCCGGCTCGATCTGGGATCGTTTCGCGACGGTCGGCATCTCGAACGACCGCTACGGTACGCTGCTGTTCGGTCGCGAACTCGCGATCGCGAACGGCGTGTGGGACTTCGATCCGCTGGGCCAGTCGAGCTGGTCGTCGGCATCGCTGGTGCGCGGCCGCAACTGGAACAAGACCAGCAACAACGTGTCGTACCAGTCGCCGCAGTTCTACGGCTTCGACTTCTACGGCCAGTTTGCGTTCTCGAACTCCACCAGCTTCAACGGCAACACGACGGCCGGCCAGCCGGGCCGTGCAGCCGGCGCGCAGATCACTTACACGAACTCGCTGTTCCAGTTGCGCGGCATCTACGACGAAACGCGCGACAGCAACGGCCGCTTCTCGGACGTGTTCAACTACTCGCGTGAATACTTCGCGGGCGCGAACGTGTTCCTCGGCCAGTTCAAGCTGCAGGCCGCCTACCAGTCGTCGCACGCGGACGGCAGCGGCGGCCCGGCCGTCAACAACGGCATCACCGGCACCCAGCAGGTCTGGGGCGGCGTGACGTGGCAGGCCACGCCGGCGGCGGCGCTGATCGCGGCCGTGTATCACGTGAACGCGAACCACGGCGGCGGCAACGCGAACATCTACACGGTCGGCGGCACGTACAACATCTCGAAGCGCACGCTGTTCGACGTGCAGGTCGCGACGGTGCGCAACAGCTCGACAGCCAACTTCAGCCTGAACGCGAACGGCGCGGGCACGGCCGTGTCGACCGGCAACCCGCATCCGGGCGGCAGCCAGACCGGCGTCTACGCCGGCATCCAGCACCTGTTCTGATCAGGCGCCGTCCAAAGAACGATTCGGCAACACTTTCCACGCTGCTGCGAGAGGCGCGTATCGGTGCGGTACCCTACCGGGTATCGCACCGTTTTTTATTGGCGGGCCGGTTTCGCACGGCCCACTGACGAATACGGTGCTCAGACGGCCGCTTCGTTCTCTTCGCCGGTACGGATGCGGATCACGCGTTCGACGTCCGACACGAAGATCTTGCCGTCGCCGATCTTGCCGGTGCGCGCCGCGCCGATCACCGCGTCGATCACCTGGTCGACCTGCGCTTCCGCGACGACCACCTCGATCTTCATCTTCGGCAGGAAGTCGACCACATATTCGGCGCCGCGATACAGCTCGGTATGCCCCTTCTGGCGACCGAAGCCCTTCACTTCCGTCACGGTCAGGCCCGTGAGACCCACTTCGGCGAGCGCTTCGCGGACTTCGTCCAGCTTGAACGGCTTGATGATGGCTGTGATGCGTTTCATGATGGTTGTCCCTCAATGCTCGTTTGGATGAAAAATCGCGATCCCGATTGTAAGCCGTGCAGTAAGCCGTGCGGCAAGCCGCGCACGGGTCAGTCGAGACGCTCGGTAAAGCGTGACGTGATCGGATAGCGCCAGTCGCGCCCGAATGCGCGATGCGTGACGCGGATGCCGATCGGCGCCTGGCGGCGCTTGTATTCGTTGATCTTGATGAGCCGCGTCACGCGTTCGACGTCGGCCTGCGCATAGCCGGCCGCGACGATCTCGGCGAGCGGCCGGTCTTCTTCCATGTACATCCGCATGATCGCGTCGAGTACGTCGTACGGCGGCAGGCTGTCCTGGTCGGTCTGGTTCTCGCGCAGCTCGGCCGACGGCGCGCGCGTCAGGATTCGCTCGGGGATCACGTTGCGCAGCACGTAGTCGGCCGTCTCGTTGCGATAGCGGCAGAGCCGGTACACGAGCGTCTTCGCTATATCCTTGATCACCGCGAAACCACCGGCCATGTCGCCGTACAGCGTGCAGTAACCGACCGCCATCTCGCTCTTGTTGCCGGTCGTCAGCACGATCGAGCCGAACTTGTTCGACAGCGCCATCAGCAGCGTGCCGCGGATGCGCGCCTGGATGTTCTCCTCGGTCGCGTCTTCCGCGAGGCCGGCGAACTCGCCCGCGAGCGACGCGCGGAATGCGTCGAACATCGGCGCGATCGCGATCTCGTCGTAGCGCACGCCGACGCGCCGCGCCATCTCCGCCGCATCGGTGGTCGAGATGTCGGCCGTGAAGCGCGACGGCATCATCACCGCGCGCACGCGTTCGGGCCCGAGCGCATCGCATGCGACGGCCAGCACCAGCGCCGAATCGACGCCGCCCGACAGCCCGACGAGCACGCCGGGAAACCCGTTCTTGCCGATGTAGTCGCGCACGCCGGTCACGAGCGCGCGGTACACCTGCGCATCCGTCGATAGCTCGGGCGCGATCGCGCCGGGCAGCGGCCGCGCGCCGTCGAATTCGACGATCGCGTGCCCTTCGTCGAACTGCGGCATCTTCGCGACGAGCGCGCCCTGCGCGTCGAGCACGAACGAGCCGCCGTCGAACACGAGCTCGTCCTGGCCGCCGACGAGGTTCACGTACACCATCGGCAGCCCGGTCTCGCGAATCCGCGCGCGCAGGATGTCGATGCGCACCGCTTCCTTGTTCATGTGGTACGGCGAGCCGTTCGGGATCAGCAGCACCTGCGCGCCGGCCGCCTTCGCGATCTGCGCGGCCGACGCGTGCCACGCGTCCTCGCAGATGATCACGCCGTATTTCACGCCGTTCAGCTCGAACACGAGCGGCTCGGCGTCCGTCGCGAAATAGCGCTTCTCGTCGAACACCTCGGCGTTGGGCAGATCCTGCTTGCGGTAGGTGCCGACGATCTCGCCGCCGACGATCAGCGACACCGCGTTGAAAGTGTCGGTGGGCGGCACGCCGCGCTCGATCGGGCGGTTTGCATTACCATCGACGGCTGACGCGAGCGGAGCGCCGCCCATGCCGCGCAACGGATGGCCGACCAGCACCGCGAGCCCGTCGAACGCCTTCAGCGCGTCGGCGAGCGAGTCGAGCGCGGCGGCGGCCGCCGCGTAGAACGCGGGCCGCAGCAGCAGGTCTTCCGGCGGATAGCCGGACAGCGCGAGTTCGGGCGCGACCATCAGGTGCGCACCATCGTTGTGCGCGGCGCGCGCGGCTGCGACGATGCGCGCGACGTTGCCGGCGAAATCGCCGACGGTGACGTTGATCTGGGCGAGAGCGAGTCGGGTCTTCATGACGGGATCGGCGCAGCCCGGCGGCGCGCCCTGAACGGCTGACGAAAACGTCCCGGACGCGGGCCACGGCGGCACGCGTCCGGCAACATCCAACGGTACGGATTCACGCTTGAAACACGAACGCATCGATTATCGCACGGGCATCCTGTCGTCTCCCGCGGAGGTGCCGGCCGAAGAATGGAACGCGCTGCTCGCGCGCGACGCGCAGCCGACGCCGTTCCTGCGCCACGAATTCCTCGACGCGCTGCACGTCGCGCGCTGCGCGGTCGACGATACCGGCTGGTCGCCGCACTTCGTCACGCTGACCGATACGCGCACCGGCCGCCTCGTTGCCGCCGCGCCCGTCTACGCGAAGCAGCATTCGTACGGCGAATACGTGTTCGACTGGGCGTGGGCCGACGCGTACCAGCGCAACGACCTGCCCTACTACCCGAAGCTGCTGTGCGCGGTGCCGTTCACGCCGGTGCAGGGCACGCGCCTGCTCGCGGCCGACGACGACGCGCGCCGCCGGCTCGCGGCCACGCTGCTCGCATTCGCCGAGCAGAGCGACGTGTCGTCGCTGCACGTACTGTTCCCGACGGGCGACGAAGCGCGGCTCCTCGAATCGATGGGGATGATGCTGCGCGAAGGCGTGCAGTTTCACTGGATCAACAACGGCTACCGCCACTTCGACGATTTCCTCGCCACGCTCGAGCAGAAGAAGCGCAAGAACATTCGCGCGGAACGGCGCAAGGTGCACGATGCGGGCGTGACGTTCCGGCGGCTCACCGGCGACCGGATCACCGACGCCGACTGGCGCTTCTTCTCGCGCTGCTACCGGCAGACCTACCGCGAACACTTTTCGAGCCCGTACCTGAACCTCGACTTCTTCCGCACGATCGGCGCGACGATGCCCGAGAACCTGCTGCTCGTGATCGCGGAAGCCGACGGCCAGCCGATCGCGAGCGCGCTCGCCATCTATCGGCGCGGCGAGCACGGCGGCGGCACGCTATACGGCCGCTACTGGGGTGCGCTCGAGCACGTGCCCTGCCTGCATTTCGAAACGGCCTACTATCAGCTGCTCGAATTCTGCATCGAGGCCGGGCTCGATACGTTCGAAGGCGGCGCGCAAGGCGAGCACAAGCTCGCGCGCGGTTTCCTGCCGACCGTCACGCACTCCGCGCACTGGCTCGCGCACCCGGCGTTCTCGGATGCGGTCGCGCGCTTTCTCGAACGCGAGACCGAGCAGATTCACGCGTACGTCGACGAACTGCGCGAACACGATCCGTTCCGGCGCGGCACCGAGTAGCGCGAGACGGCTCGTGCGCCGCCCGCATCGGGCGAATTCGGCGCAGGGCCGGCCGGGGCGCCGCCCCGGGCCTGCCCTGCACATGATGCGGCCGGTCAGCGCGCCGCGAGCGACACCGCCTGCGACAGCGCCTGCGGATCGCGCGACGACGCGGCGGCCGTGAGCGTATAGCTGCCCGCGCTCACCCGCCATGCATGCGTGCCTACATCCCAGGTCGCAAACCGCTGCGCCGGCACCACGACGCTGACCGTGCGCGCTTCGCCCGGCTGCAGCGCAACCTTCGTCCAGCCGACGAGCCGCTTCGGCGGTTCGCCGAGCGATGCGGGCAGCGCCGCATAGATCTGCACCGTCTGCACGCCGGCCCGCGCGCCCGTGTTCGTCACCGTCACGCCGACCGTCACGTTGCCCGATGCGTCAGCCGCCGCGGTCATCCCGGAGAGCGCATACGTCGTGTACGACAGCCCGTAGCCGAACGGGAACAGCGGCTCGATTCCCTTCGCGTCGAACCAGCGATAACCGTACGCGAGGCCTTCCGCATAGACCGATTGCCGGCTCGCCGGATCGATCGCCAGTTGCGGCAGGTCGGCTTCCTGCTTCGGGAACGTCAGCGGCAGCCGGCCCGACGGGTTCGCATCGCCGAACAGCAGGTCCGCGATCGCCTGGCCGCCCTGCACGCCTGGATACCACGCGTCGAGCACGCCGTGTACGTTCGCGAGCCACGGCATCAGCACGGGGCTGCCGTTCTCGAGCACGACGATCGTGCGCTTCGCCTTCGCCGCGACTGCCGCGATCAGCGCGTTCTGGTCGTACTGCTGGTTGTACGGATCGGCCTTCGCATCAGGCAGCGACAGGCTCGCCAGGTCGAGCCCTTCCGTCTGCCACTGCGTCGCGAACACGATCGCGACGTCGGCCTGCGCGGCCGCGGTCGCGGCGGCATTCGCGTCGTTCCCGTCGAGATAGCTGACCGACGCGTTCGGCGCCTTCGCGCGGATCGCCGCGAGCGGCGCGGACTTGTACCAGGTCGCGCAGCCGCCGAACAGCGTGCCGGCCGGCTGCTGGCAGGTCGTCACCGCATTGCCGTCGATCGCCGGCACCGCACCCGAGCCGCCGCCCGACAGCACACCCACGTCAGCACGCCCGCCGATCACGACGACCGACTTGAGCGCACCGGCCGCCAGCGGCAGCACGGGCTGCGCATCGCCGGGCGCGGCCGCGTTCTTCAGCAGCACCGCGGATTGCCGCGCGATCGCGAGCGCATCGGCGTTGCCCGCCGCTTCGTCGATCGCACCGCCCGGCTTCGGCGGCGCGTCCATCACGCCGATGCGGATCAGCGTGCGCAGCTTGCGCTGCACCATGTCGTTCAGCCGCGCGACCGATACGCTGCCGGCCTGCAGCGCCGCGCGCAGCTTCGTGTTGAAGAACGAGCCGAGCGGCGCGTTGCCGTCGTCGGCCGCGCCCGGCTGTTCCTCGTCGAGTCCCGCCTGTACGGCCGCGACCGTCGAATGCGTCGCACCCCAGTCCGACTGCACGACGCCCTTGAAGCCCCATTCGTTCTTCAGCACCGTCGTCAGCAGATACGGGTTCTCGCACGCATACACGCCGTTGAGCTTGTTGTACGAGCACATCACGTTGCCCGGCTGACCGTCCTTCACGCCGATCTCGAACGCGAGCAGCTCGGCCTCGCGCATGGTCCGTTCGTCGACGACCGAATCGATCGTCATCCGGTTGGTTTCCTGGTCGTTGAACGCGAAATGCTTGATCGTCGCGATCACCTTCTGCGCCTGCGTCGCGTTCGTGCGCGCGGCGCTCAGCGTGCCCGCGAGCACCGGATCCTCGCCCATGTATTCGAACGTGCGGCCGTTGCGCGGCTCGCGCGCGAGGTTCACGCCGCCGCCGAGCCCTTCCGCGAAACCGAGCGCGCGCAGTTCGAGCGCGATGCGCTTGCCGTAGGTGCCCGCGAGCGCCGGGTCCCACGTCGCCGCGAGCGCGACCGGCGCGGGCAGCGCGGTCACGCGCGCGTTCTTCACGTTCACGCCGCCCGCCGAATCGGCGCTGCTGACGCCCGGAATGCCGAGCCGCGGCACGCCCGGGATGTAGCTCGCGCCGTTCAGCGCGTCGGCCGGAAACGGGCCGCCCAGGCCGAGTGCGGGCATGCCCGTGCCGTGCACGAGTTGCAGCTTCTCGTCGGTCGTCAGTTGCGCGACGAGCGCGGCCGCGCGCTGGTCGGCCGCGGCATCGGGGTCGGCCGGCGCAACCGGGCCCGGCTGAATGTCGTCGCCGCCGCAAGACGCGAGCAGCACCGTGAGCGCGCACGCGGACGCGATCGTCGAACACCGGAACAGCGAAGTTTTCATTGATCCTCCTGAATCGATCTGTTGTACTTGTTGCCACACTCCAGCGTCCGAGTCTAAAAATCGACCGGTCACCACGCTTGACCGGCAGGAGCATGCGTTGACCTCTCGCAGCGGGGACAAACCCGAACGGCATGACGACAGGGAGACAGACATGGAGTTGAGACAGAAATCGGTATCCGTCCGGATCTACCGCTGGCTGTGCGAAGACGCGCGCGCGAACGGCATCGACATCGCGCCGCTGTACGAGACGCTCGGCATCGGCCCGGCCGAACTGGCCGACGACACGCGCCGCATCGCGGGCGACCGGCACGTCGCCGCGATGCGACTGACGAGCGGATGGCCGCTGTCCTGGCACCGCTCGCCGCCGCAGGCCGTGCCGTGGCTCGTGCCGTTCCCGGAGCTCGCAGGCGTCACGTGCAACGCGGCGACGCTGCGCGACGCGCTGCACGGTTACCTGCACTATCGCGAGCTGATCGGCAACGTCGACTGGGTCTTCGCGCACGAGAACGGCGATGCGATCGCGCTCGAATACGTAAACGAAGGAGAGGGCCGGCATGCGGGCAGCGCGCTCGCGAACCTCGCGATCCTCGCGGCGCTCGCGCGCCTGTACGATCCGCACGTGCGCGTCGGCGACGCGGAATTTGCGGGCCGGGCGTTCGCGCCCGCGGCCGCGCTGCGCGACATGCTCGGCGCGCCGGTGTCGTTCGATGCCGCGCACAACCGCATCGTGCTGCGCTCCGCGCACTTCGACACGCCGTTCGAGCGCTACAACGCGCCGCTCGCCGACATCCAGCGTCATGCGGCCGACGCCGCGCGCGACCGGGTTCGCGTGCGCTCGACGTTCGGCTCGTCCGTCGAGCAATGCGTGCGGGACTGGCTGCGTACCTCCGACGACGCCGACGTGCCGACCGACACGCTGATGCAGCACGTGTGCACGCGCTTCGCGATGTCGCGCTGGACGCTGCGCCGGCGGCTGCATCGCGAAGCCGTCGGCTTTCACGCGCTCGTCGCGCAGGCGCGGCTCGGCGAGGCGCGCGACCTGCTGCTGAATACGCAATTGCCGATCGGCGAGATCGGCGTGCGCGTCGGCTTCCGGTCCACCAGCGCGTTCACGCGTTTCTTCACGCGCGAACTCGGCGCGGCGCCGAGCCGCTTCCGCGACGGACACGGCGATCGGTGGCGTTGACGCACGCCTTTTCTGAGACACTGGCGGCTTCGCATCCCGCCGCCCTGCCATGTCCTGGTTTCTGTATCTGATCGAATGCGCTGACGACAGCGTCTACACGGGCATCACGACCGACGTCGCCGCGCGCTTCGACGAGCATGCCGCCGGCAAGGGCGCGCGCTACACGCGCTCGCGCAAGCCGCGCGCGGTGCTCGCGTCGTTTCCGCTGCCCGACCGGTCGAGCGCGTCGCGCGCCGAATACTGGGTGAAGCGACTCACGCCCACGCAGAAGCGCGAGCTGGCGGCCGGGTTGCGGACGCTGGAATCGGTGCTGCCGGTTGGTGTGGCGGTCGACGGGAGTGGTGAGGCTGCCGGGTTGAAGGCGGGTGCGCGCGGACGGAAGAAGGTGAAGGCAAAAGCGGAGAACGTCGATAGCGCGACGAAGACGGCTGAAACGGAGCAGCCTGCCGCAAAAGCCGAGAAAGCCGCAAAAGCCGAGAAAGCCGAGAAAGCCGAGAAAGCCGAGAAAGCCGAGAAAGCCGAGAAAGCCGAGAAAGCCGAGAAAGCCGAGAAAGCCATCAAGTCTGCGAAAACCGCGAAGACCCGACAAGCCGCCAATGCTCCAAAGGCGGCAAAAGCCGCGCCGGTCGCGAAGAACGCGAAGACCGGCGGCGATGCGGTCGTAAAAAAGACCTCGTCGCGCGGCACACCGGCAAAAAAAGACCAACAGGCCGCGTCCCCGTCGTCGAAAAGAAAAACGTCGGCAGCCAGCAGCAAACCCGTCGCGCCCGCACCGGTTCGCCGCCGCCCGTCGGCCACGAAATCCGCCGAAGCCACCGAAATCTCCGTTGTCCGTCGCCGCGCCGAACGCGCGAAGGACACACTGGATACCACCACCCCGCCCGCGCCCGCATCGCCTTCCGCACGCAAGAAAACCGCGCGCGCAAAACAAAACCGCGCGGCCTCCTGAGGAGACACGCGCGGTTTTGCGTTTCACACGAACCGGCCGTCCGCCGGCGCGCCGCTTACTTCTTGTAGTTCGCGGCGCCGTCGGTGATTTCCTTGTGCGCGGCTTCGATGCCGGCCCAGCCTTCGACCTTCACCCACTTGCCCTTCTCGAGCGCCTTGTATTGCTCGAAGAAGTGCTTGATCTGGTCTTTCAGGTACTCGGGTACGTCGTCGATCGACTTCAGGTTCGCCGTCATCGGGCAGATCTTGTCGTGCGGCACCGCGACCAGCTTCGCGTCGACGCCCGACTCGTCGGTCATCTGCAGCATGCCGAGCACGCGCGAACGCACGATCGAGCCGGCCAGCAGCGGGAACGGCGTGATCACCAGCACGTCGACCGGATCGCCGTCGCCCGACAGCGTCTGCGGGATGTAGCCGTAGTTCACCGGATAGCGCATGCCCGTGCCGATGAAACGGTCGACGACGAGGAGGCCCAGCTCCTTGTCCGCCTCGTACTTCACCGGATCGCTTTGCGCGGGAATCTCGATGATCACGTTGAAATCTTGCGGCAGGTCCTTGCCGGCCGGAACATGATTGAAGCTCATGAGCGCTCTCTGTAGGTCGATGGGAATTCGGGACAGGGCGCCGCGGCCGATGCACCGCCGCAGGCGTCCCTCAACGGAATGCGCCATTATAGCCAATCGACCGGTGGCGTCCGGATGACGATCGGCGCGATAATCGTTCCGGATGTCCGGCCGTCGAACCACAAGCGGCATTGCATGTCGACAGGAGCAGGCATGGAAGAGGCGAAGCACTTCATCGCGGGCGAATGGACGTTGCCCGCGCAACTGGAAACGATCGCGGTCGTCGATCCGTCCGACGGCCAGCCGTTCGCGACGATCGCGCGCGGCACCGCGCCCGACATCGAGCGCGCGGTCGCCGCGGCCCGCGATGCGTTCGCAGGCGCATGGGGCGCCGCGAGCGCCGCCGAGCGCGGCCGCGTGCTGATGCGGCTGTCGGCGCGCGTGGCCGATTCCATCGAGGAACTCGCGGCGATCGAGGCGCGCGACACCGGCAAGCCGCTGAAGCAGGCGCGCGCCGACGCGGCCGCGCTCGCGCGCTACTTCGAGTTCTATGCAGGCGCCGCCGACAAGCTGCACGGCGAGACCCTCCCCTACCAGGCCGGCTATACGGTGCTGACGGTGCGCGAGCCGCACGGCGTCACGGGCCACATCGTGCCGTGGAACTACCCGATGCAGATCTTCGGGCGCAGCGTCGGCGCGGCGCTCGCGGCCGGCAACGCTTGCGTCGTCAAGCCGGCCGAGGATGCGTGCCTGTCGGTGCTGCGCGTCGCCGAGCTGGCCGCCGAGGCCGGGCTGCCGGCCGGTGCGCTCAACATCGTCACCGGCTACGGCCATGAAGCCGGCGCCGCGCTCGCGCGCCATCCGGGCATCGACCACATCTCGTTTACGGGTTCGCCGGCCACCGGCAAGCTGGTCACGCAGATGGCGGCCGAGAACCACGTGCCGGTCACGCTCGAACTCGGCGGCAAGTCGCCGCAGATCGTGTTCGCCGATGCCGATCTCGAAGCGGCGCTGCCCGTGCTCGTGTCGGCGATCGTGCAGAACGGCGGCCAGACCTGCTCGGCCGGCAGCCGTGTGCTGGTCGAGCGCGCGGTCTACGAGCCGCTCCTCGAGCGCCTCGCCACCGCGTTCAACGGGCTGCGCGTCGGCCCGAGCCGCGCCGACCTCGACTGCGGCCCGCTGATCAACGCGAAGCAGCAGCAGCGCGTGTGGGATTTCCTGTCCGACGCGCAGCACGACGGCATTCCGATGGCCGCGCACGGGCAGGTCGTCGCCGACGCGCCCGAAAGCGGCTTCTACCAGGCGCCCGCGCTGTTGCGCGACGTGCCGCCGTCGCACCGGCTCGCCCAGGAGGAAGTGTTCGGCCCCGTGCTCGCCGCGATGCGCTTCGTCGACGAAGACGAAGCCGTCGCACTCGCGAACGGCACGCCGTACGGCCTCGTCGCGGGCATCTGGACGCGCGACGGCGCGCGCCAGATGCGCGTCGCGCGGCGCCTGCGCGCGGGCCAGGTGTTCATCAACAACTATGGCGCGGGCGGCGGCGTCGAACTGCCGTTCGGCGGCGTCGGCCACTCGGGTCACGGCCGCGAAAAAGGCTTCGAGGCGCTGTACGGCTTTACCGCACTGAAGACGATCGCGATCCGGCACGGCTGAACGCACGGCACGCGAAACGCGGCCGGCAGCGGCCGGCCGCATCGCGCAACACGACGACTCTCATAACCAGCACAGGAGACACACCATGCGGTTGAGCGGCAAAACGGCAATCGTCACGGGCGGCGGCTCGGGTTTCGGCGAAGGCATCGCGAAGACGTATGCGCGCGAAGGCGCGAACGTCGTCGTCAACGACCTGAACGGCGCGGCGGCCGAGCGCGTCGCGAGCGAGATCGCGCTCGCGGGCGGCAAGGCGATCGCGGTGGCGGGCGACGTGTCGAAGCAGGACGACTGGCACGCGCTGCTGCAGGCCGCGCTCGACGATTTCCATTCGGTGCAGATCGTCGTGAACAACGCAGGCACCACGCACCGCAACAAGCCGGTGCTCGACGTGACGGAAGCCGAGTTCGACCGCGTGTACGCGGTCAACATGAAGAGCCTGTTCTGGTGCGTGCAGGCCTTCGTTCCGTACTTCCGCGCACAGGGCGGCGGCGTGTTCGTGAACGTCGCGTCGACGGCCGGCGTGCGGCCGCGCCCGGGCCTCGTCTGGTACAACAGCACGAAGGGCGCGATGATCACCGCGAGCAAGTCGCTCGCGGCCGAGCTCGGCGCCGACCGCATCCGCGTGAACTGCATCAACCCCGTGCTCGGCGAGACGGCCCTGATGACCGAATTCATGGGCTGCGAGGACACGCCCGACAACCGCAGCCGCTTCCTCGCGACAATCCCGCTCGGCCGCTTCTCGACCCCGCAGGACATCGCGAACGCGGCGCTTTACCTCGCGTCCGACGAGGCCGAATTCATCACGGGCGTCTGTCTCGAAGTCGACGGCGGGCGCTGCATCTAGCCGCACCGGGCTGTTCGCGTGCCGCGTCGGGATTCACCGGCCGGCACGGCATTCATGTATTGCTTCGCACGAAACCGGATCGGGTGCCGATGTATCGGCTCCGGTCAACCATAAAAACCGCAAAGCATGGGACCCAAGCAAGCGCTAAAGCGCCAACTTGGGTCGACCGCATAGCATGGGACCCAAGTAAGCGCTAAAGCGCCAACTTGGGTCGACAGGAGACAACATGGCAACATCGACGCAATCGCTGCCGGGTTCGTCCGGCGCATTCGAGGAAGCAACCTACCGCAAGGTGTCGTGGAGGCTCACGCCGCTCCTGCTGCTGTGCTACGTGGTCGCGTATCTCGACCGCGTGAACGTCGGGTTCGCGAAGCTGCAGATGGCGAGCGACCTGAACCTGAGCGACACCGTCTACGGGCTCGGCGCCGGGATCTTCTTCTTCGGCTATTTCCTCTTCGAGGTGCCGAGCAACATCATCCTGCACAAGGTCGGCGCGCGCGTGTGGATCGCACGCATCATGGCGACGTGGGGCGTGATCTCGATCCTGACGATGTTCGTCACGACACCCACGATGTTCTACGTGATGCGCTTCCTGCTCGGGCTCGCCGAAGCCGGCTTCTTCCCCGGCGTGATTTTGTACCTCACCTACTGGTATCCCGCGCACCGGCGCGGCCGGATGACGACCTTCTTCATGACGGCAGTCGCCTTGTCCGGCGTGATCGGCGGGCCGCTGTCGGGCTTCATCCTGAAAGCGTTCGACGGCGTGAGCGGCTGGCACGGCTGGCAATGGCTGTTCCTGCTGGAAGGCATCCCGTCGGTGCTGGTCGGCGTGCTCGTGTTTCTCAAGCTCGACGACCGGATCGCGAAGGCGAACTGGCTGACCGACGACGAAAAGGCGCTGCTCGCGCGCAACGTCGATGCGGAGGAAGCGACGAAGGAAGACCTGCCGCTCGGCGCCGTGATGTCGAGCCCGCGCGTGTGGCTGATGGCGCTGATCTACTTCTCGTTCGTGATGGGGCTCTACGGCGTCGGCTTCTGGCTGCCGACGATCATCAAGGCGACGGGCGTCACCGACACGTTCGCGATCGGCCTGCTGTCGGCGATTCCGTATGCGGCTGCGGTGGTCGCGATGATCCTGATCGCGCGCAGCGCGGACAAGCGCCGCGAGCGCCGCTGGCACCTCGCGATTCCGGCCGCGATCGGTGCGCTGGGGCTCGTGCTGTCGGTGATCTGGGCGCACCAGACCGCGCTCGCGATGCTCGGCCTCACGCTCGCGACGATCGGCATCCTGACGACGCTGCCGCTGTTCTGGAGCCTGCCGACCGCGTTCCTCGGCGGTGCGGCCGCCGCGGCCGGCATCGCGATGATCAACTCGATCGGCAACCTCGCGGGCTTCCTGAGCCCCTACCTGATGGGTTGGCTCAAGCAGGCGACGGGCGTCAACGATGCGGGCATGTACATGCTCGCGGGGTTCCTCGTGCTCGGCGGGCTGCTCGCGCTGTCGGTGCCGAAGCGGCTGGTCGACAAGTGATGCGCGGGGCATAACGATCATGTCGACGGAGCCAACCCTCGTGCCCCACCGAATCGTTCAGGCGGCCGACAGCCGCGTACTGGTCCTGGATCCTTCCGCCGGCCGCGTGCAGCGGGAAAGCGATGCGCTCGACCTCGTCGCGCTCGCGCACGAGCATGAAGCCGACTGGGTCGCGGTCCCCGCCGACGCGCTGCACGACGACTTCTACCGGCTCGACAGCGGACTGGCCGGCGCGGTACTGCAGAAACTCGTCAACTACGGCGTGCGGCTCGGCGTGGTCGGCGACATCGACCGCTGGCTCGCGCGCAGCGAAGCGCTACGCGCGCTCGTTCGCGAGTCCAACCGCGGGAAATCGGTGTGGTTCGCCGCGAACGAGGACGACCTGCTGCGCAGGCTCGGTGCGTAGCGTATAAAGCGTCCGGCGCCGGCTCGCAACGAACAAAAAATGCCCCGAAAGCCGATCGGCTTTCGGGGCATTTTGCGCGGCGCAGCGGGCCGCCGGCAGCAGGCGGCCGCGGCTTGCGTCAAACCACGGTAATCGCGAGCGCGCTTTCGCGGTAGTGCTTCGCGGCCTTGTCGGTTTCGCCGAGCTGCTCGAACAGACGCGCGAGCGCGCGATGCGCACGCACCTTCAGCGCCTCGTTGTCGGCCAGCTTCAGCGCCGCTTCGAGGAACGATTGCGCCTTGCCCCACAGTTGCTGCTGCTGGCAGAGACGGCCGAGCGCGAACAGCAGGTCGGCATCCTCCGGGTGATCCTTCTTCCACCCTTCCGCCTTCTGGATCAGCGGCAGCGCGTCCGCGCCGGCCGTGTCCGGGTAGCGGCGCAGCAGGCGTGCGTCCCAGTTGTGCGCGAGCGCTTCCTCGACGATGCGGCGCGCTTCGTTGCGACGCTCGAGCGACACGAGCAGATCGGCCGCGAGATCGGCAAGACGCGGCGACTGGCGCTCGGCCGGCGACAGCGACTGCCACACCTCGAGCAACGCGTCGGGGTCGTGCCGGCGTTCGCGCAGCAGGTTTTCCGCGGCCTGCTGGCGCAGCCGCACGGCCGCGGCCGGATGCAGCGCCTCGCGCTTCTCGAGCGCCTTCGCGAGCTTCAGCACCTCGGCCCAGTTCTTCAACTGCTGCTGCGCGCGCAGCGCAACCTGCTGCGCATGGATGCGCTTGCCGCCCGCCTGCATGTCGGCCAGCGCGGCAAGCGCGCCGTCGGCATCGCGCGCGTCCGCGCGCATGTCGGCCGCGGCGAGCAAGCGCGCGTCCTGCCATTCGGGTGCATCGACCTTCGACAGCCAGTCGTCGCGGCGCGTGTACTCGTGCATCCGGTGCGCAGCGGTGGCCGCGACGAGACTCGCGGCACCCAGGTTCGCGTCGACCGACAGCGCGTCGCGCGCGGCCTTCTCCGCGCGCGAGAACCGGCCCGCGTACAGGTTCGAGATTGCATCGCGCAGCGACGCCTGCGCCTTCTCGTTGCGCGAACGCGCACGATACGCGGCGACCCGCTGCGGCATGCGCCAGATGTTGCGCACGATGCGCAGCAGCGCATACACGGCGATGAACAGCACGACGATGGCGATCACGAACAGGTTCAGCGACACGTCGATCCGGTACGGCGGATAGACGAGCAGCACCTGCCCCGCGTCGAAACGGCCGACGGTGGCGAGCGCCGCGGCGATCGCGAACAGGATCGCGAGCCAGACGATTCCTCGAAGCGTCATCGTTACCCCCGGCTCTTGAACTGCTGAACGGCGTTCAGGCTTGTGTTCAGGTTCGGCACCGCGACCGTCAGCGATGCGCCGTCAACCTGCTTGAGCAGATCCTCGACGGTCTGCGTGTCCTTCGACGCCTGATCGAAATACTTCCCGAGCGCCGCCTGCGCGGCGTGCAGGTCGGCCTTCATCGCGCCGTCGTTGCGCGCGAGCAGCGACAGCCGCGCGGTGAGCAGGCGCAGCTTCACGTTCTCGCGCACGAAGTAGCCCTGGTCGGGCGACGCGAGCATCGCGTCCGCGTTGTCGATCCGGCGCACCTGCACGAGGCCCTTCAACTGCTGGCCGAGGCCGGCCGAGAAGTCGTGCCACCAGACCTTCCAGCGCGGCTCGCCTGCCACGGCCGTCGATGCGGCGGCGGCCGGCGCGGCCTTCGGCGCCGCATGCGGCACGATCGCCTCGCCGGACAGCGGCAGCGCGTCGATCTTGGCGATCGCGTCGTCGAGCTTGATCGCGAGGCCCGTGAGATCGGCCGCCGGCGCGGCCTTCAGCTTCTCGATGTCCAGCGCGAGCGCCTTGCGCACCGTGACGGCCTGTGCGCTCTGCGACGTCGCGAGACGCGCGTCGGCGTTCTGCAGCGCGATCAGCGCGAGCTGCGTGTTGCCCGTCAGCTGAAGCTGCTGGCTCGCGCTCGACAGCATCTGGTCGACTTCCTCGAGCATCCACGCATCGCGGTTGCGCGACAGGTCCTGGTATTGCTGCTGCAGCGCCTGCTGCGCGCTCTGCGCGTCGGCGAGCTTGCCGTCGAGCTGCGCGAGCTGCGTGTCGACCTGGTGCGTGCTCGCGAGCGCCTGCTCGGTCTTCATGCGCGTCTCGGCCGCCTGCGCGTCGAGCGCCTTCTGGCGCGCGACGAACGTGCCGTCGAGCCGGTCGATCTTGCGGTTCAGCGCATAGCCGCCGACGCCCGCCGCGCAGCCGAGCACGACGACGACGAACCACAGCAGCGCGCTGCCACCGCGGCGCGCGCGCGGCTCGGGCGCGAGATAAGGGGAACTGGACGGCGGTGCGGATGCAGCGGCCGGCTGGGAAGCGACGCTTTTGGAATCGTTGGTATCTGTCATGCGTTTAGTCACCGGTGCGGCTGTCGCCGGTTGGACGGCCTCGTCGGCCATCGTTCGAAACGCGCGGACGATGCGCTCATCGCCCGCGCCGGTCAGCGTAATCCTATCAAAACCCAATGCGCGCGCGGTCTGCTCGATCCGCGGGTGCGGCGTCACGAGCGGCGCATGCTTCAGCGCGTCGATTTCGGCATCGTTCAGGTGCGCCCGCGCGAGTTCGTGCAGGTTGCGCACGCCTTCCGAGCTCGTGACGAGCCACGCATGCGGTGCGCCGTCGAGCAGCGCGTGCACGCGCTCCCATGCGCCGACGCGCGGCTCGGGCACGACGCGCCGGTACGCGGCGACGAGCGTGACGTCCGCGCCGGCCTCGCCCAGCCGGTCGGCAAGCCATTCGCGCCCGCCGTCGCCGCGCACGATCAGCACGCGCTTGGCCGCCAGCGCGTGCGCGCCGCCGAACGCGGCCTCGATGCACGCGAACAGGCTTTCCGAATCGTAACGGGGCACGCCGCCGTCGGCCGGCGCCTGCGGCGCGATCACGCGATGCGCGGGCGCCGCGATGCCGTGCCGCTCGAGCGCCGCGACGCTGCCGGGCCCGACGACGCCGACCGGCAGCGCATTCGGCCAGATCGCGCCGTACTGCGCGAGCGCGCGATCGATCGCGTTCGGCGACACGAAAATCACGAGCGCGTAGTCGGCAAGCGCCGCGAACGCGGCGTCGAGCGGCGCCGGATCGTCGACCGGCGCGATGTCGATCAGCGGGAATTCGAGCACGTCGCAGCCGGCATCGGCCAGCTGCGACGCAAGCGCGTCCGACTGGCCGTCCGGACGCGTCAGGACAGCGGTGAACGCGCGCGCGCCGCCCGCCATCAGGCGTCGCCCTTGCCGGCCTGCGAGCCGGCGAGCAGCGCCTTGACGATGTCGAGCGCGCCTTGCGCCTCGAGTTCGTCGGACACCGCGCGGCCGAGCGCGAGCGCATCGGCGACGGTCACGACGGCTGCGCACTCCTCGGCCGTCAGCACACGCTTGCCGTCGGTCGTCGACACGCGGCCCGTCAGGTACAGTTCGCCCGCGCGCCACACCGCGTGCGCGGCGAGCGGCACCTCGCAGCTGCCGCCGAGCGCGCGCGACACCATCCGCTCGGCCTCGACCGCGAGCGCGGTCCGCGGGTCGTGCAGCGGCGCGAGCCATGCGGCGACGTCGTCGCGGTGCGCGGCGATCTCGATGCCGAGCGCACCCTGGCCGGCCGCGGGCGGGCTGGTCTCGACGTCGAGCAGTGTGCGGATCCGCGCTTCGAGGCCCAGGCGCTTCAGGCCGGCCGCAGCGAGAATGATCGCCGCGTAGTCGCCACGGTCGAGCTTCGCGAGGCGCGTATCGAGATTGCCGCGCAGCGGCAGCACGTCGAGGTGCGGATAGCGCGCGCGCAGCATCGCTTCGCGGCGCAGGCTCGACGTGCCGACGACCGCGCCGGCCGGCAGCGCGTCGAGCGACGCGTAGTCGTTCGACACGAACGCGTCGCGCGGGTCCTCGCGCTCCATGATCGCGGCAAGCGAGAAGCCGTCGGGCAGCGCCATCGGCACGTCCTTCAGCGAATGCACGGCGAGATCGGCGCGGCCGTCGGCCAGCGCGCTCTCCAGTTCCTTCACGAACAGGCCCTTGCCGCCGACCTTCGACAGCGTGCGATCGAGAATCTGGTCGCCGCGAGTCGTCATCCCGAGGATTTTCACGTCACAAGCTGGATATAATTTGCGCAGCGCATCACGCACATGTTCGGCTTGCCACATCGCCAGGCGGCTCTCGCGCGAAGCAATCGTCAACGTCGCGGGCGGCTGTGCCTGTTGCGGCCCGGCCGCAAGGGTCTCGGAATTCATTGCTGGAACATCGAAGGACGGGATTGAAGACCGAACAATGGTAGCACGCACGCCCCGGCCCGCCCGGGCCCGGAGCCTGCGCCCGGCCGGCCGCCGAGCGGGTCGCGGCGCCGATGCGCGGATGTGCCGCACGTAGCTGGTTGCTTGACCGCAGTTCCCGCAGTTTCGCAGTTCCTTTTGACTCGAGCTTTCCCAAGGAAACCCATCGTGAAGTCTTCCGGATCGGCGCGTACGGCGCGCCGCAATGCTGCCCTGTCCTCCTCCGACGCCCCGACGGACACCGTCGCCACCGCCGCGAACGGCCGTGCGAAAACGGCAACGAAACCGAAAGACCCGATACGTCAGACAAAACGCACGACGAAAGCCGCCGGCCCCGCTGCCCGCAAGGCCGGCGCGCCGAAGTCCGGCACGCGCACGCGCGAGGACAAGGACGGCCCGCTGTTCGAGGACATCCGCTTCCTCGGCCGCCTGCTCGGCGACGTCGTGCGCGAGCAGGAAGGCGACACCGTGTTCGACGTCGTCGAGACGATCCGCCAGACCGCGGTCAAGTTCCGCCGCGAGGACGACAGCGAAGCCGCGCAGACGCTCGAGAAGAAGCTGCGCAAGCTGACGCCGGAGCAGACGGTGAGCGTCGTGCGCGCGTTCAGCTATTTCTCGCATCTCGCGAACATCGCGGAAGACCGCCACCACAACCGCCGCCGCCGCATCCACGCGCTGGCCGGCTCCGCGCCGCAGCCCGGCACGGTCGCGTACGCGCTCGATCAGCTGAAAACGACCGGCAACGCGTCGAAGCGCCTGCTGCAGCGCTTCTTCGACGATGCGCTGATCGTGCCGGTGCTGACCGCGCACCCGACCGAGGTGCAGCGCAAGAGCATCCTCGACGCGCAGCACGACATCGCGCGCCTGCTCGCCGAGCGCGACCAGGAGCTGACCGCGCGCGAGCGCCAGCACAACGAATCGATGCTGCGCGCGCGCGTGACCGCGCTGTGGCAGACGCGCATGCTGCGCGACGCGCGCCTGACGGTCGGCGACGAGATCGAGAACGCGCTGTCGTACTACCGCGCGACGTTCCTCGACGAGCTGCCCGCGCTGTACGGCGACATCGAGGCCGCGCTCGCCGAGCACGGCCTGTCCGCGCGCGTGCCCGCGTTCTTCCAGATGGGCAGCTGGATCGGCGGCGATCGCGACGGCAACCCGAACGTGACGGCGCCGACGCTCGACGAGGCGATCAACCGCCAGGCCGCGGTGATCCTCGAGCACTATCTGGAACAGGTGCACAAGCTCGGCGCCGAGCTGTCGGTGTCGAACCTGCTGGTCGGCGCGAGCGATGGCGTGAAGGCGCTCGCGGCCGCATCGCCCGACCAGTCGCCGCACCGCGTCGACGAACCGTATCGCCGCGCGCTGATCGGCATCTATACGCGGCTCGCCGCGAGCGCACGCGTGCGCCTGGGCGAAGGCACGGTGCCCGTGCGCAGCGCGGGCCGCGGCGCGCCGCCCGTGCGTGCGATCCCGTATGAGGATTCCGAAGCGTTCGTCGCCGACCTGAAGGTGCTGACCGCGTCGCTCGACGAACACCACGGTACGTCGCTCGCCGCGCCGCGCCTCGCGCCGCTCGTGCGCGCGGCCGAAGTGTTCGGCTTCCATCTCGCGAGCATCGACCTGCGCCAGAGCTCCGACATCCATGAAGCGGTGGTCGCCGAACTGTTCGCACGCGCGGGCGTCGAGGCCGACTACGCGGCGCTCGCCGAGGAAGACAAACTCCGCGTGCTGCTCGCCGCGCTCGCCGATCCGCGCCCGCTGCGCTCGCCGTACTTCGAATACTCGGCACTCGCGCAGAGCGAGCTCGGCGTGTTCGAGAAAGCGCGCGAGGTGCGCGCGCAATTCGGCGCGCGCGCGGTACGCAACTACATCATTTCGCATACGGAAACCGTCAGCGACCTCGTCGAGGTGCTGCTGCTGCAGAAGGAGACCGGGCTGCTCGAAGGCGCGCTCGGCGTGCCCGGCGGCCATGCAAGGAACAGCCTGATGGTGATTCCGCTGTTCGAGACGATCCCCGACCTGCGCGACGCGTCGCGCATCATGCGCGAATACTTCGCACTGCCGGGCGTCGACGCGCTGATCGCGCACCAGGGCGCCGAGCAGGAAGTGATGCTCGGCTACTCGGACAGCAACAAGGACGGCGGCTTCCTCACGTCGAACTGGGAGCTGTATCGCGCGGAACTCGCGCTCGTCGACCTGTTCCGCGACCGCAAGATCACGCTGCGGCTGTTCCACGGCCGCGGCGGCACGGTCGGCCGCGGCGGCGGCCCGACCTACCAGGCGATCCTGTCGCAGCCGCCGGGCACCGTGAACGGCCAGATCCGCCTGACCGAACAGGGCGAGGTGATCGCGAGCAAGTTCGCGAACCCCGAGATCGGCCGGCGCAACCTCGAGACGGTCGTCGCCGCGACGCTCGAGGCGTCGCTGCTGCCGCAGTCGAACGCCCCTGCGCAACTGCCCGCGTTCGAGGCTGCGATGCAGACGCTGTCCGACTCGGCGATGGCCGCGTACCGTGCGCTCGTGTACGAGACGCCCGGCTTCACCGACTACTTCTTCTCGTCGACGCCGATCACCGAGATCGCCGAGCTGAACATCGGCAGCCGCCCGGCTTCGCGCAAGCTGCAGGATCCGAAGCAGCGCAAGATCGAGGATCTGCGCGCGATTCCGTGGGGCTTCTCGTGGGGCCAGTGCCGGCTGCTGCTGACGGGCTGGTACGGCTTCGGCAGCGCGGTGAGCGCGTATCTCGACGGCGCACAGGATGAAGCCGAGCGCACGAAGCGCGTCGCGCTGCTGAAGAAGATGAACAAGACCTGGCCGTTCTTCTCGAACCTGATGTCGAACATGGACATGGTGCTGGCGAAGACCGACCTCGCGGTCGCGTCGCGCTACGCGCAGCTCGTCTCCGACCGCAAGCTGCGCAAGCACGTGTTCGAGCGGATCGTCGCGGAATGGGAGCGCACGTCGAACGCGCTGGCGGAAATCACCGGGCACGAAGGCCGCCTCGCGACCAACCCGCTGCTCGCGCGCTCGATCAAGAACCGCTTCCCGTACCTCGATCCGCTGAATCACCTGCAGGTCGAGCTGATCAAGCGTCACCGCGCGGGCGACACGAACGCGCGGCTGCGCCGCGGGATTCACCTGACGATCAACGGGATCGCGGCCGGCCTGCGCAACACGGGCTGATCCGCATGCGGCGCGGACCCGTTCCGCGCCAGCCGGCATCGCAAAAGCCGCGCTACGCCACCGTACCCACGGTGCGTATCGCGGCTTTTTTCATCGGAAGGCCGGCGCGCATCGGCGTGCCGCACCGGCTGGCCCGGTCAATGCGCGTCGATCAGCAGCGCGTCATGCTCGAACGAACCGTCGGGCCGCACCCCGTAGTAGCCGCGCACCTCGTCGGGCGCATGTGCCCACAGCGCGCGAATGCCGGCGACGCTGTCGGCCGGCGCGCGGATGCGCGCGACCCACGTGTCGAAATCGATCGGCAGCCGCCAGCGGCTGTGCACGTGCGCGTCGAAACCGGCATCGCGGAACATCGCGAGCCATTCGTCCGCGCGGTAGTCGCGCACGTGCGACGCGTCGCGCAGCACTTCGGCCGCCTGCAGGTACGTGTCGAGCAGCGGATGGTCGTTGCCCGCGATGTCGATCATCAGCACGCGTCCGCCCGGTTTCAGCACGCGGCGCACCTCGGCGAGCGCCGCGCGCATGTCGTGCCAGTGGTGCGCGCTCATCCGGCTCACGACCCAGTCGAACGTCGCCGTGTCGAACGGCAGCCGTTCCGCAGGGCCCTGCTGCGTGCGGATGTTCGCGAGCCCGCGCTCGCGCGCGGCCGCGTCGACGGTCGCGAGCATCGGCGCGGCGAGATCGTATGCAACCACGTCGCGCACGTGCGGCGCGACCGCGAAGCTCGCGTGGCCGGCACCGCAGCCGAGATCGAGCACGGCGGCATCGGGCGTCGCGCGCACCGCGTCGGCGAGCGTCTGCAGATCGGCGCCCGTCGCGTGGACCGTGCTGGTCAGATAGGCGGCGGCCGTCGTGCCGAATGCGTCGGCGACCTGGTCGTGATGTTTCATCGTTCGCTCCTTTGTGCTGTCGACCGGAGTTGGCGCTTTAGCGCTTACTTCGGTCCCATGCCTTGCGCGGTCGCGCCGGAGTCGGCGCTTCGGCGCTTGTTCCGGCCCCTGCAACGCGTTTTGTGGGACGCCCGCTGCCTGCCAGCGCGCGAGCCGCTACAATAGGCCTGCGTTTGTACCAGTACAAGTTAAGCAGTTATTCTGGTATTTGATACACCTGTCTGATCGTTGCCGCGCCCTCGCCCCCACTTCGCCGTTTCCGCATGAACCAGCCGTCCTCCGCTCCCGTCCCGCCGCTCGATGCCACGCCCGCCCGCGCGCTCGGCGAATTCATCCGCGCCCACCGCGAGCGGCTGTCGCCGCAGGCCGTCGGCCTGCCGCCCGGCCCGCGCCGCCGCACGCCGGGGCTGCGGCGCGAGGAAGTCGCGCAACTGTGCGGCGTCAGCCCGACCTGGTACACGTGGATCGAACAGGGCCGCCCGGTGTCGGCGTCGGCCGACGCGCTCGCGCGGATCGCCGTCGCGCTGCAGTTGTCGAAGGCCGAGCGCGCGTACCTGTTCGAACTGGCCGCGCAGCGCGATCCGGCCGAGCCCGACGTCGCGGGCGGCGACCTGCCGCCAACGCTCGCCGCGACCGTCGCGGCGATCGCGACACCCGCGTACGTGCTCGACCGGCAATGGAACGCGCTCGCGTGGAATGCGCCGGCCGCCGCGCTGTTTTCCGGCTGGCTCGACGGCGAGCACGACCGCAACCTGCTGCGCTTCACGTTCATGTCGCCGGCCGCGCGCACGCTGATCGTCGACTGGGAAACCCGCGCGCGGCGCCTCGCGGCCGAATTCCGCGCCGATTCGATCCGCCACCTGGCCGACGCGCCGACGCGCGCGCTGATCGACGCGCTGACTGCCGGCAGCGACGCATTCGCGCAGTACTGGGCGTCGCAGGACGTGTTCGAGCGCGAAGGCGGCCTGCGCGAATTCGACCATCCGGCCGACGGCCGCCTCGTGTACCAGCAGATCACGCTGAAGCCCGCGCACCGCGAGGACCTGAAGCTAGTCGTGCTGGTGCGCGACTGAGCCGGCTCAAAAACTGATCGTCGCGGTGATCGTGTCGCTGTAGTTGCCCGGCGCGGGCGTCGCCTGCGCGGGCACGCGACCGTAGACGGTGAGCGCCTGCGCGAACCCGCTGCCGGTGCCGGTCGCCATCGACGTGCCGCCGGTGCCGTCGCCCCATGGCGTCGTCAAGCCGCTGTCCTGGTAGAGCTGATAGCCGACCGAGCCGCCGCCGCCCGAGCGCTGCATCGTGCGGGCCGCCACGTTGCCGCTGCTGCCGCCGTTCAGCGCGATCTGGAACGCATCGCCGTTCGTGCATTGCGCGCTGATCGAGCCGCTCGCCGTCAGCGCCGACGCGAGCACGCCCGTTGCGGGAAACGCAACATTCGTCGCACTGATGAAGCAATTGTTCACGATGGTCGCGTTCGTCGAATACGCGAACGTGCCCGCCGACGCCTGCGACGTGCATGGCACCAGCTGGATGCCGAGCAGTGCGAAGTTGTAGCTGTACGACGCCTGGTTCCCGGCGAACGTCTGCGAGTAGAGCGTGCTGCTGTTGTTCACGCTCGGCACGGTCGGCTGGTTCGGCGCGATGCGGCCGTAAACGGTCAGGGTCGCATTCGCGCTCGTGCCGATCCCCGGCTTCGCCAGCGTGACCGACATCGGCGTCGTGCCGCTGGCGACCGCGCCCCAGACCTGCGTATAGCCGTTGTCCTGGTACAGGTCGTACTGCATCTGGTTGGCCCCGTTCGTCATCGCGCGCGGGCTCGTGGCGCCGAGATTCAGGCAGACCAGCGCGGTCGTGTTGAGACTCAACGTATCCCACGTGCACGTTACGCCCACCGTGCTGGTCGTCGTGTACGCTGCCTGCGTGATCGGGCTGACCGAACCGAAGCTCGTCGTCTGCGCGCTCACCGTGCAGCTGTCCGCCTGCGCGGACAGCCACGGCCCGCACAGCAGCGCGGCCAGCAGCCAGCACGCCACCCGATGCAGATACCGGTAAGCCCGCACGCCCCGCCGCTCCGCCATGGTTTCCCCCGATAGAAAAGCATTCGCTCCGGTCGCTGCCCGGCTGCCGCCCCAACCGTTGATCCAGATCAAGCCGCCCGCCCGCACAATATTCAGACAATGCGAATTAGTCCTCATTTCTATCATTGCATGCAACCAAATGCGTAGAGTAATCTAGTCAGACGAATGTGCGGTTCGGTCGACACGTCGAATCACGCGGTTCGGGCACTGCAGGCCGGGGCGACATGCCCAGAACGGCTGGAGATCATCACAATGAACGCCATCACGCGTCACGGGCTGTCCACCGCCATCGCGGCGACCATCGCACTCACGCCGGCCTGGCGCCCTGCCGCCGCCGCCGTCTATTCCAACGGCACCGCCACCGCGCAATTCAACGTCACGCTGACCATCCAGGCGAACTGCTCGGTCAGCGTGAACCCGCTCGCCTTCGGCGCCTCGGGCGTACTGACGTCCGCGATCAACCAGCAGACCACGCTCTCCATCACCTGCAGCAACACGACGCCCTACAACGTCGGGCTCGACGCCGGCGGCGTCTCCGGCTCGACGGTCAGCGCGCGGCTGATGGCCGGCACGACCAGCGGCAACACGGGTACGACGGTCGGTTTCCAGCTGTTCCAGGACAGCGGCCACACGACGATCTGGGGGAACACGCAGGGCACCGACACCGTCGGCGGCACCGGCAACGGCTCCGCCCAGACGATCAACGTATACGGTCAGGTGCAGACGCAAGCCACCCCGACACCGGACACCTACCAGGCCACCGTCACCGCGACCGTCTACTTCTGACCCGCCGTGGCGATCGGCCCCTGTTTTGTCGCCGCGCTGTGCGCCGCGTCGGCTGCAACCGCGCCGGCCGCGACGCTGCAGATTTCGCCGGTAACGCTCGAGCTGTCGCCGTCGGTCACGGCGGCGGGCGTCACGCTCAGCAATTCGGGCGTGCAGCCGATCTACGGCCAGGTGCGCACGTTCCGCTGGACGCAGGAGAACGGCGAGGACGTGCTGACGCCGACCGATTCGCTCGCCGCGTCGCCGCCGTTGCTGCAGATCAGCGCGAACGCCGAGCAGCTGATCCGCCTCGTGCGCACCACGCGCGCGAGCCCGGTCACGGAGGAAAGCTATCGCGTGCTGATCGACGAGCTGCCCGCGCCCGGCACACCGGCGCAGAACGGCATCACGATCCGCGTGCGCTACTCGGTGCCGGTGTTCGTCGAACCCGCCGCACCGCCCACCCCGCCGCAGCTCGACTGGCGCATCGAGGCCGATTCGCAGGGCCTGCGGCTGTCGGTCGCGAATCTCGGCGGCCGGCGCGCGCAGCTCTCCGCGGTGCAGCTCGTCGATGCGCACGGCAACGCGCACGAAGTCGCGCGCGGGCTGCTCGGCTACGCACTGGCCGGCAGCATGCGGCACTGGCCGCTCAAGCTCGACGCGCGCCCGTCGCCGTTCGTGAAAGTCCGCGCGACAGTAAATACGCAACCCGTCGAGGCCCGGCTGACGCCGCGCTGAATCCGGCGCTGGCGCCCTCCCGCCCCCGTTGCGCGTGCCGACGACGCGACATGCCAATCGAACGACGCCTGCCAGGCGATACGCGTGGCTCGCCGCCCTCACGCTGGCGCTGCGCGCGGGCACCGCAGGCGCGCAGCCGGCCCCCGAGCTGCCCCCTTCCGCCGCCCCGGAGCCCGGCGTGCTGTACCTCGACGTGTCGATCAACGGCGAGCCGACCCACCGGATCGCGCGCTTCCGGCAGGCCGACGGGCACCTGTTCGCGGCGTCGGCCGACCTGAACGACTTCGGCATCGCCAGCGGCGGCCGCGCGCAGCCGCTGTCGAACACGCCGGTCGCGCTCGACGCGCTTGCCGGCCTGCGCTACGACTACGATCCGGGCCGCCAGACGATCGACCTGCACGTGCCCGACGCGCTGCGCATTCCGCACACGTTCGACGCGCGCGGGCTCGCCGCCACGCCGCCCGCGACGTCCGGCCGGGGCATCGTGCTGAACTACGACGCATACGCGCAGACCGCCGCGCATTCGCCGCTCGCGGTGTGGACCGAGGCGCGCTACTTCGATCCGGCCGGCGTGTTCAGCAACACCGGCATCGGCTACTTCCGTCGCGACGGGCAACGCTACATGCGCTACGACACGTCGTGGACGGTGTCCGACCCGCGCACGCTCACGACGACCCAATTCGGCGACACCATCTCGTCGTCGCTGTCGTGGACCCGCTCGTTGCGCATCGGCGGCGTGCAGTGGCGCAGCAACTTCGGCCTGCGCCCCGATCTCGTGACCTTCCCGGTGCCGGCGCTGTCGGGCAGCGCGGTCGTGCCATCGGCGGTCGACCTGTACGTGAACAACGTGCGCCAGTTCAGCGGCAACGTGCCGGGCGGCCCGTTCGTGATCAACAGCGTGCCGGGCATCACCGGCGCCGGCAACGCAACGGTGATCACACGCGACGCGCTCGGCCGCACGATCGCCACGTCGATCCCGCTCTACGTCGACACGCGCCTGCTCGCGCCCGGCCTCGCCAGCTATTCGGTGGAGGCGGGCTTCCTGCGCCGCGCATACGGCCAGGACGCGTTCGACTATGCGCGCACGCCGGCCGCGAGCGGATCGGTGCGCTACGGCGTCACCGAGCGGCTGACGGCCGAGGCGCACGCCGAGGCGACGAGCGGCGTCTACAACGCCGGCGCGGGCGTGCTCGCGCGCATCGGCGGCGGGGGCGTCGCGAACGCGTCGCTGGCCGTCAGCGCCGGGCGCTTCTCCGGCGCGCAAGCCGGCCTCGGCTACCAGTACGTGACGCCGCGCTTCTCGGTCGACGCGCAAACGCTGCGCGCGTTCGGCGGCTACGGCGACCTCGGCGCGCGCGAAGGCACGCCGGTCGCGACCATCAGCGACCGCGTGACGGTGTCGTTCCCGTTCCTCCGCGCGCAGACGCTGTCGTTCAGCTATCTCGGCCTCAAATACCCGGGCGCGCCTGCATCGCGGATCGGCTCGGCGGCGTGGTCGGTCAACTTCGGGATGCTCGCGTCGATGACCGTCAGCGCATTCCAGGATTTCCGGCAGCACAACGCGCGTGGCTTCTTCGTCAGCCTGAGCGTCGGCCTCGGCGACAACACGTCGGTCGCGGCGAGCGTCGGCCGGCAGAACGGCGAGGCGGCCCGCGCGGTCAGCGCGTCGCGCGCGCCCGACTACGACGGCGGCTTCGGCTGGAACGTGCAGGCCGGCGAGAACGGCCCGCTGCGCTACGGCCAGGGGCAGCTGCAATACCTGGGCCGCGCGGGCCAGGTCACGCTGCTCGGACAGTCGTTCGGCGGGCAGCGCGACGCGTCGGTCGACGTGACCGGCGCGCTCGTGCTGATGAACGGCCAGTTACTGACGTCGCGCCGCATCGACGACGGCTTCGCGCTCGTGTCGACCGATGCCGGGCGCGTGCCGGTGCTGCACCAGAACCGGCCGATCGGCGAGACCGACCGCACGGGCTACCTGCTGGTCCCCGATCTGAGCGCGTACCAGCACAATCGCGTCGCGATCGACGGCACGACGCTGCCGGCCGATGCGCGCCTCGCGGACACGACGCTCGACGTCGTGCCGCAGGCCCGCTCGGGCGTGCTCGCGCGCTTCCCGGTCACGCGCTACCGCGCGGCGTCGATCGAGCTGCGCACGCCGGACGGCGCGCCGCTGCCGCCCGGCCTCGACGTCGTGCACGTCGAAAGCGGCCAGCGCACGATCGTCGGCTACGACGGCCTCACGTTCGTCGACGGCCTGGTCGCGAACAACCACCTGGAAATCTCCGGCGGCGGCCACGACTGCGTCGTCGCGTTTGCGTACCGGCGGCCGGACGACGGCACGCTGCCGCGGATCGGCCCGCTGACCTGCACGCCCCGCTAGCCCGCGCCGGCCGCCAGGCCCGCGAATGTTAGAATTGCGGGATTCCCTCGGCGGCGCACGCCGCCCAACTCCCCTTCGAAGAATCGCCATGACGTCCCAACTGCACAAAAAGGGCGAGGCCTGGTCGGCCCGCTTCTCGGAACCGATGTCGGAGCTGGTCAAGCGCTACACGTCGTCGGTGTTTTTCGACAAGCGCCTCGCGCTCGTCGACATCGCCGGCTCGCTCGCGCACGCGAACATGCTCGCCGCGCAGAAGATCATCAGCGCCGACGACCTGGCCGCGATCGAACGCGGGATGGCGCAGATCAAGGGCGAGATCGAGCGCGGCGAATTCGAATGGCAGCTCGATCTCGAGGACGTCCACCTGAACATCGAGGCGCGCCTGACCGCGCTGATCGGCGATGCCGGCAAGCGCCTGCACACGGGCCGCTCGCGCAACGACCAGGTCGCGACCGACATCCGCCTGTGGCTGCGCGGCGAGATCGACCGCATCGGCGGCCTGCTGAACGACCTGCGCGGCGCGCTGCTCGACCTCGCGGAACAGAACGCCGCCACGATCATGCCGGGCTTCACGCACCTGCAGGTCGCGCAGCCCGTCACGTTCGGCCACCACCTGCTCGCGTACGTCGAGATGTTCTCGCGCGACGCGGAGCGCATGCGCGACTGCCGCACGCGCGTGAACCGCCTGCCGCTCGGCGCGGCCGCACTCGCGGGCACGAGCTACCCGATCGATCGTCACGCGGTCGCGAAGACGCTCGGCTTCGACGGCATCTGCGCGAACTCGCTCGACGCCGTGTCGGATCGCGATTTCGCGATCGAATTCACGGCGGCTTCCGCGCTCGTGATGACGCACGTGTCACGTTTCTCCGAAGAACTCGTGCTGTGGATGAGCCCGCGCGTCGGCTTCATCGACATCGCCGACCGCTTCTGCACCGGCAGCTCGATCATGCCGCAGAAGAAGAACCCGGACGTGCCCGAGCTCGCGCGCGGCAAGACGGGCCGCGTGAACGGCCACCTGATGGCGCTCCTGACGCTGATGAAGGGCCAGCCGCTCGCGTACAACAAGGACAACCAGGAAGACAAGGAACCGCTGTTCGACACGGTCGACACCGTCGCCGACACGCTGCGGATCTTCGCCGAAATGGTCGCGGGCATCACCGTGAAGCCGGACGCGATGCGCGCAGCCGCGCTGCAGGGCTTCTCGACCGCCACCGACCTCGCCGACTATCTCGTGAAACGCGGCCTGCCGTTCCGCGACGCGCACGAAGCCGTCGCGCACGCGGTGCGGATCTGCGACGACCGCGGCATCGATCTCGCCGACCTGACGCTCGACGAGATGAAGCAGGAACTGCCGAACGTCGCGCACCTGATCGGCGACGACGTGTTCGGCTACCTGACGCTCGAGGGTTCGGTCGCCAGCCGCAACCATCCGGGCGGTACCGCACCCGACCAGGTGCGCGCGGCGGTCAAGGCCGCCCGCGCCACGCTCGGCCGGTAAGCCCGTTGTCCCGGACGGACGCCTTCGGCGTCCGTTTTTCATTCGGGCGGCCGTCGCGCCGCCCATTGCCTGCCCCGCTTCCCGAATGCCGCCGATGACCTTTTCCGCCGCACTCTTCGACATGGACGGCCTGCTCGTCGATTCCGAGCGGACCATCATGAACACGTGGATCGACGTGTCGAGCGCACACGGTGTCGTGCTGACGGCCACCGACTACCTGCAGATCGTCGGCCGCTCGTTCGCCGAGGGCCAGGTCATCCTGGCCCGGCTGATCGGAAACCCGGATACGTTCGACGCCGTGCGCATCCGCGTACGCGAACAGCTCGCGGCGCCCGAGCCCCATCCGAAGTTCCCGTTGAAGCCCGGCGCGTTCGCGCTGCTCGACACGCTCGCGCAGGCCGGCATCCCGTGCGCGGTAGCGTCGTCGTCCGCGTGCGACGTGATCCGCGCGCGGCTCGACGCGGTCGGCGTGCTGCCGTTCTTCCGCGCGATCGCGGGCGGCGACGAAGTCGCGCGCGGCAAGCCCGACCCGGCCGTCTACCGGCTCGCGGCCGAACGCCTCGGCGTGCCGGCACATACGTGCGTCGCGTTCGAGGACAGCGACTTCGGTGCACAATCGGCCGCCGGCGCCGGCGCGTCGGTCGTCACCGTGCCCGACCTGAAGGCGCCGACGCCCGAAATCGTCGCGCTGAGCCTGCACGTGCTCGCGTCGCTCGACGATGCGGTCGCGCTCGTGCCGTCGTGGTTCGGCCGGTACGATACGCAGAAGCCCGCGTAGCGCACGCGAGCGCGAAACACGGTGCGTTGCGCACCGCCGAATGCAAACGGGCACCCAAGGTGCCCGTTTTGCGTTGCCGCCGAACGACTGACGTCGCGACGGCTTCTAGTTGTTGCCGGCCGTCTCCGACAGCCGCTTCATCGTCGCGATGCGCGCGCCGATCAGGTCGACGCGCCCGTCCTCGCCGACGAGCGGCGCCGTCGCATCGCGGAACGCGACCCACGCGCGCTGCGCGCGCACCAGTGTCGCGGCCGAATGCGCAGGCATCTTGCGGCGCAGCTTCTGGTAATAGCGGTTCAGGTCGAACAACGCGTGCTCGCACGCGGCATCCTGTTCGCACGGCCGCACGCGACGCACGGCCGGATCGCGCGGTGCGTTCGCAGCCGGCTTGCCGTTCGACGCGGCCCCGCCCTCGGCCGCGCTCGTGCCGCTCGTGGCCGCGACCGGTACGGCGGCGGGCAGCGGCGCATAACGATCGGCCGCGCCGCGCAGCGCCAGCGCGCGATCGCGCACAGGCTGCAACTGCATGTCGGCGCTCGACATCGTGTACGCGGTGCCGCGCGTCGTGTCGTACACGGCCTTCAGCAGAAGGACTTCATCCTTGCGCCACGTGACCCAGCGGCGCTGGCTGTCCTGCCAGCCGCGCTTCGCATCGGCCGGTGCATCCTTCAACAGGCGCTGGTACGCGCCGTCCATCACCGCCTGCCACTGCTGCTGTGCTTCGCCCATGCACTGGATCTGGCCGGCCGTCGACGACCGGTCGCGCCGCGCGAGGCATTGCCGCATCGCGACGTCGATCGGGTCGGCCGCCGCGACTTCCGCGTGTGCGACGCCCGACCCCGCCAGCCCCGCCGCCCCTGCCGCCCAGACGACGAGCGCGGCCACCGCCGCGCGCATCGCCCGGAATCGTCCGTGCGTCGCCATCAGTCGCGCACGCAGTCGACGTAGTACTCGACGCGGCCGTTCACCTCTTCCGCGACGAGGCCGTGGATGTCGGTGTGGAAGCCCGGGAAACGCTCGTTGAAGTCGCGCGCGAACCGCAGGTAGTTCACGATCGTCTTGTTGAAGCGCTCGCCCGGGATCAGCAGCGGAATGCCCGGCGGGTACGGCGTCAGCAGGATGCTCGTCACGCGGCCTTCGAGCTCGTCGAGCGGCACGCGGTCGATCTTGCGGTGCGCGAGCTTCGCGAACGCGTCCGACGGCTTCATCGCCGGTTCCATGTCCGACAGGTACATCTCGGTCGTCAGGCGTGCGATGTCGTTCGCGCGGTACACGTCGTGGATCTGCGTGCACAGGTCGCGCAGGCCGACGCGCTCGTAGCGCGGATGCTGCGCGACGAATTCCGGCAGCACGCGCCACAGCGGCTGGTTGTTGTCGTAGTCGTCCTTGAACTGCTGCAGCTCGGTCACCATCGAGTTCCAACGGCCCTTCGTGATGCCGATCGTGAACATGATGAAGAACGAATACAGGCCGGTCTTTTCGACGATGATCCCGTGCTCGGCCAGGTACTTCGTGACGATCGCGGCCGGAATGCCCGTCTCGCCGAACTCGCCGTCGACGTCGAGCCCCGGCGTGATGATCGTCGCCTTGATCGGGTCGAGCATGTTGAAGCCTTCCGCGAGCGGGCCGAAGCCGTGCCAGTGGTCGTTCGGCTTCAGCATCCAGTCGTCGCGCGAGCCGATGCCCTCTTCCGACAGGTTGTCGGGGCCCCACACGCTGAAGAACCAGTCGTCGCCGTATTCGGCATCGACCTTGCGCATCGCGCGGCGGAAGTCGATCGCCTCGGCGATCGATTCCTCGACGAGCGCGGTGCCGCCCGGTGGCTCCATCATCGCGGCCGCGACGTCGCACGACGCGATGATCGCGTACTGCGGGCTCGTCGACGTATGCATCAGGTACGCCTCGTTGAAGCGATGCTTGTCGAACGTGCGGTTCTCCGAATCCTGCACGACGATCTGCGACGCCTGCGAGATGCCGGCGAGCAGCTTGTGCGTCGAGTGCGTCGCGAACACGAGCGCGCCCGTGCGCGGGCGGCCGTCGCCGATCGCGTGCATGTCGCGGTAGAAATCGTGGAACGTCGCATGCGGCAGCCACGCTTCGTCGAAGTGCAGCGTGTCGAGCAGGTCGCCGAGCAGGTCCTTGATCATCTCGACGTTGTAGACGACGCCGTCGTACGTGCTCTGCGTGATCGTCAGGATCCGCGGCTTCATGTCCGGGTTCTCGCGCAGCGCCTCGCGCGCGAACGGGTTCGCCTCGATCTTCTTGCGGATGTTCTCCGGCTTGAATTCGTCGCGCGGGATCGGCCCGATGATGCCGAAATGGTTGCGCGTCGGCGTCAGGAACACCGGAATCGCGCCCGTCATCGTGATCGCGTGCAGGATCGACTTGTGGCAGTTGCGGTCGACCAGCACGATGTCGCCGGGCGCCACCGTCGCGTGCCAGACGATCTTGTTCGACGTCGACGTGCCGTTGGTCACGAAGAACAGGTGATCGGCGCTGAAGATGCGCGCCGCATTGCGCTCGGACGCCGCGACCGGGCCCGTGTGATCGAGCAGCTGGCCGAGTTCGTCCACCGCGTTGCAGACGTCCGCGCGCAGCATGTTCTCGCCGAAGAACTGGTGGAACATCTGGCCGAGCGGGTTCTTCAGGAACGCGACGCCGCCCGAGTGGCCCGGGCAGTGCCACGAGTACGAGCCTTCGTCCGCGTACTTGACGAGTTCCTTGAAGAACGGCGGCGCGAGCGAGTCGAGATAGACCTTCGCCTCGCGGATGATGTGGCGCGCGACGAACTCCGGCGTGTCCTCGAACATGTGGATGAAGCCGTGCAGCTCGCGCAGGATGTCGTTCGGCAGATGCCGCGACGTGCGCGTCTCGCCGTACAGGAAGATCGGGATGTCCGCGTTGCGGCGGCGCACTTCGGTGACGAACGCGCGCAGCTCGATGATCGCGGTCGCGAGCTCGGGCAGCTCGCCGTCCGGGCCGGTTTCGCCGAGCATGAGTTCGTCGTCGTCGATCGACAGGATGAAGCACGACGCGCGGCTCGACTGCTGCGCGAACGACGTCAGATCGCCGTAGCTCGTGAGGCCGAGGACTTCGACGCCCTCTTTCTCGATCGCTTCGGCCAACGCCCGGATGCCGGAGCCCGAGATGTTCTCGGAGCGGAAATCTTCGTCGATGATGACGACGGGGAAACGAAACTTCATGGGCGATTCTCCAAAAAGAACGACCGCGGCGCGTCACGCGCAGCGGTCACCCGGAAACTGGTGAGACGATATGCAACCAGATCAGGTTTTCGGCAGCGTGACACCGCGCTGCCCCTGATACTTGCCGCCGCGATCGGCGTACGACACGTCGCACACTTCGTCGCTCTCGAAGAAGAGCACCTGCGCGACGCCTTCGTTCGCGTAGATCTTCGCGGGCAGCGGCGTGGTGTTCGAGAATTCCAGCGTGACGTAGCCTTCCCACTCGGGCTCGAACGGCGTCACGTTGACGATGATCCCGCAGCGCGCATAGGTCGACTTGCCGAGGCAGACCGTCAGCACGGTGCGCGGGATGCGGAAATATTCGACGGTGCGGGCCAGCGCGAACGAGTTCGGCGGGATGATGCACACGTCGCCCTTGAAATCGACAAACGAACCCTCGTCGAAGTTCTTCGGATCGACGATCGTCGAGTTGATGTTCGTGAAGATCTTGAATTCGTCTGCGCAGCGGATGTCGTAGCCATAGCTCGACGTGCCGTAGCTGACGATCCGGCGGCCATCCTCGGACGCGCGAACCTGATCGGGCACGAACGGCTCGATCATCTTGTGCTCTTCGGCCATGCGCCGAATCCACTTGTCGGACTTGATGCTCATGTGAGCCTCCGCCGGGCCGTCCCAAGGAGGCTGACCGCCCCCTCGGGGGGCAGCGAACAAAGTGAGCGTGGGGGTCGATTCATATCGGGGCGCCAGGAAACGCTGCGTGACAGTCGGGAACGGCCGCTCGCGCGAGGCGGCGGCCGGGAAGGCGGACATTTTACGCGATCATCGGCCCGCGCACGCGGCAGCCGTCAGCGGATCACGCCGCAGGCGAGCGCGGGCCCCGCGCCATGCTGCGCAAACGCGGGATCGCCCGGGTCGCGGTGCACCAGCGCCGCGCGGCTCATCGCCGAGCGCACGCCATCGAGGGCCAGATCGGGAGCGACGATGAAGCCGGCCGCGACACCGTTCGCATCCGCATGGATGTTGCCGAGGTCGCCGGCGACGCGGGCGCCCGCGCGCAGACGGTCGGCGGCCGGCGCGAACACCTGGCCGGCGCTCGAGCCGTCGCCCGCGTTGCAGTCGCCGCGCTCGTGCACCTGCAGCGCGTGATCACTGTTCGGCGGCAGGCCGACCAGGTTGTAGGTGACCTGGACGCCGTCCGGACGCTCGACGAACGTCACCGCGCCGCGCGCCTGCGAGCCGACCGTCGGCTGCAGTTGTGCGTCGGCCCGTTTTTCGTGCGACGAGGAAAAGGAGGTGCAGCCGGCCAGCAGGCCCAGCGCGGCGACGGCCAGCAGCGCGTGCCGCGCGCGGCCGGCGCGCACCCCGTGATGTCGTTGTTTCATTCGATCCTCATGCCGGCTGACGGCCGTTTGACACGGCGGCCGTGCCGGGCGGGTAAAGGGACCCGGGAAAAGTCGCCATGATACCGCGCCTCGCGGCGCCGTAAACAGCGTGAGGCCCCGCCCCGCAAGGGTTTTACGTATTTTGAACAACGATGGTCGGGAACTTCGACGTCATGTCGCGCGCGCGCTCGGCAATCGCCAGCGCGACCCCGCGTGCGATGTCGCGGTAGCGCCGCGCCAGCGCGCCGTCCGGATCGGCCGCGACCGTCGGCGTGCCGCTGTCGGCCCGCTCGCGGATCGCGATGTCGAGCGGCAGGCTGCCGAGCACGTTCACATCGTAGTCCTTCGCCATTCGCTCAGCCCCGCCGGCGCCGAAGATGTGCTCCTCGTGGCCGCAGTTCGAGCAGATGTGGATGCTCATGTTCTCGACGATGCCGAGGATCGGAATCCCGACCTTCTCGAACATCTTCAGGCCCTTCTTCGCGTCGAGCAGCGCGATGTCCTGCGGCGTCGTGACGATCACCGCGCCCGTGACGGGCACGCGCTGCGCGAGCGTCAACTGGATGTCGCCCGTGCCGGGCGGCATGTCGACGATCAGGTAGTCGAGCTCGCGCCAGTTGGTCTGGCGCAGCAACTGCTCGAGCGCGGAGGTCGCCATCGGGCCGCGCCACACCATCGGGTTGTCTTCCTCGATCAGGAAGCCGATCGAGTTCGCCTGCAGCCCGTGGCCGACGAGCGGGTTCATCGACTGGTTGTCGGGCGACTCGGGGCGCTGGCCGTGGATGCCGAGCATCGTCGGCAGCGACGGGCCATAGATGTCGGCGTCGAGAATGCCGACCGATGCGCCTTCCGCGGCGAGCGCGAGCGCGAGGTTCACGGCCGTCGTGCTCTTGCCGACACCGCCCTTGCCCGACGCCACCGCGACGATGTTCTTCACGTTCGGCAGCAGCTTCACGCCGCGCTGCACCGTGTGCGCGACGATCTCCTGCGACACGGCGACGCGCGCGTCGCGCACGCCCGGCACTGCCTGGAGCGCCGCCGCAACGCGTGCGCGCACGTCGTCGTGCTGGCTGCGCGCGGGATAACCGAGCACCACGTCGAGCGCCACGACATCGCCGTCGATCGCGACGTTGCGCACGCCCTTGTTCGCCGCATACGGCCGGCCGGTATTGGGGTCGACGACAGCCGCCAGTGCGGCGTCGACTTGTGCCCGGTCAATGCTCATCGAAACTCCGTGAAAACGTTTTTTTCGCGCGCAAACGTCAAAAAATATCAAATTACGCTGCGAAAATCGGGAAAAGTGAAAGAATCTGTTGCATGCCATTGCGCGAACGCGCGACCCGGCGCACTCTTCGCGTGCGGCACGCTATGGGGCCAAATCGGCCACTAACCGCCTATATTGTAGAGGCTGACGCGTCGCGCTGTCCGAACAGCCATGTTGACGGACAGGGCATGCGGCCGCCTCGGCGGCTGCCGCGAGCGCCGGGCCCACCCTCCTTTTTCGGGCGGCCTGTGCGGGGAGCCGTAACTGTAGTTGTCGTTGTCGACTCGTTCAACCAAGAGAGGAATCCAAGATGAACATGAAAATCGCGACTCGCCTGTCCGTCTTCGCCCTGGCCGGTGCAGTGCTGGCCGGCTGCGCATCGCCGCAAGGCACCAACACGGCCGTCGGTACCGGCACCGGTGCGGCGCTGGGCGCGGGCATCGGCGCACTGGCAGGCGGCGGCAAGGGCGCGGCGATCGGCGCGGGCGTCGGCGCGCTGGTCGGCGGCGTGACGGGTTACAACTGGCAGGCGATCAGGAACAAGCTCGCGCCGTCGGCAGCGCAGACGGGCACGCAGGTGACCGAGCAGCCGGACGGCTCGCTGAAGCTGAACGTGCCGAGCTCGGTGACGTTCGCGACGAACCAGTACGCGATCACGCCGGCATTCACGCCGCTGCTGAACGACCTGGCGACGACGCTGAACCAGAACCCGCAAGTGACGGCATCGGTCGTCGGCTACACGGACAGCACGGGCTCGGCGCAGCTGAACCAGACGCTGTCGCAGAACCGCGCGCAAAGCGTCGTGAACGCGCTCGCGCAGCGCGGCGTCAACGGCGGCCGTCTGTCGGCGCAAGGCATGGGCGCATCGAACCCGATCGCGGACAACGCGACCGAAGCCGGCCGCGCACAAAACCGCCGCGTCGAAATCTACCTGCGCGCAGCGCAGGCGCAATAAGCGCACGACGAGGGGAAGGCGCGGGCACGCCGCCCGCGCAGCCCCGCCGGACAAGGCATCCGTCGGGGCCGGTAACAAATCGAAAAAATTTTCGAACTTCCGTGGCGGGGCGTGGTCAGTATTTACGGTACGCGGCTGGGAGTTGCCGGCGCGTCACCATTCTCCTCTTGTCGTTGTTGCTCCGGGGCCATATCCGCCCCGGTTTTTTTTGCCCGCAGAATTCGTGCTGCAGCGCAGCAGCACCGCCGGGCACGCCGTTTGCGCGACCCCGCCCGTTCCGGCACCGGCCACGCGGCGCCGGCCCGCCTCCCCGGCCCGCGCCCCTGCTAGAATCGCAGTTTCCCGTCGTATTTCCGCCGTTCCTCTACAGACCTTATGTCCGCAACCGACCTCACTTCCGTGCAGGCTGCGGCGCCGCAAGGCGCGCGCCAGATCCTCGTTACGTCCGCACTGCCCTATGCCAACGGGCAGATCCACATCGGCCATCTGGTCGAATACATCCAGACCGACATCTGGGTGCGGACGCTGCGAATGCACGGTCACGAGGTCTACTACATCGGCGCCGACGACACGCACGGCACGCCGATCATGCTGCGCGCGGAGAAGGAAGGCCTGAGCCCGAAGCAGTTGATCGATCGCGTCTGGACCGAGCACAAGCGCGATTTCGACAGCTTCGGCGTGCAGTTCGACAACTTCTACTCGACCGACTCGGACGAGAACCGCGTGCTGAGCGAGCAGATCTACCTCGCGCTGCGGGAAGCCGGCCTGATCGCCGAACGCGAGATCGAGCAGGCGTACGACCCGGTCAAGGAAATGTTCCTGCCGGACCGCTTCATCAAGGGCGAGTGCCCGAAGTGCCACGCGAAGGACCAGTACGGCGACAACTGCGAGGTGTGCGGCTCGACCTACCTGCCGACCGAACTGCTGAACCCGTATTCGGTCGTGTCGGGCGCGACGCCGGTGCGCAAGACGTCGAAGCACTACTTCTTCCGCCTGTCCGACCCGCGCTGCGAGACGTTCCTGCGCGAATGGGTGAGCGGCCTCGCGCAGCCCGAAGCGACCAACAAGATGCGCGAATGGCTCGGCGACGCCGGCGAGGCCAAGCTCGCCGACTGGGACATCTCGCGTGACGCGCCGTACTTCGGCTTCGAGATCCCCGGTGCGCCCGGCAAGTATTTCTACGTGTGGCTCGACGCGCCGGTCGGCTACTACGCGAGCTTCAAGAACCTGTGCGACCGCAACGGCATCGATTTCGACGCGTGGATCCGCGCGGGCTCGAAGGCCGAGCAGTACCACTTCATCGGCAAGGACATCCTGTACTTCCACACGCTGTTCTGGCCCGCGATGCTCGAGTTCTCGGGCCACCGCACGCCGACCAACGTGTTCGCGCACGGCTTCCTGACGGTCGACGGCGCGAAGATGTCGAAGTCGCGCGGCACGTTCATCACCGCGCAGAGCTACATCGACACGGGCCTGAACCCCGAGTGGCTGCGCTACTACTTCGCCGCGAAGCTGAACGCGACGATGGAAGACATCGACCTGAACCTCGACGACTTCCAGGCGCGCGTGAACAGCGACCTCGTCGGCAAGTACGTGAACATCGCGAGCCGCGCGGCCGGCTTCCTGCTCAAGCGCTTCGACGGCCGCGTGCAGGACAGCGCGATGAACCATCCGCTCGTCGCGAAGCTGCGCGATGCGATTCCCGCGATCGCCGCGAACTACGAAGCACGCGAATACAGCCGCGCGCTGCGCCACACGATGGAGCTCGCGGACGACGTGAACGCGTACGTCGACGGCGCGAAGCCGTGGGAGCTCGCAAAGGATCCGGCCAACGCGGTCGCGCTGCACGAAACCTGCAGCGTGAGCCTCGAGGCGTTCCGCCTGCTGTCGCTCGCGCTGAAGCCGGTGATGCCGCGCGTCGCCGAATCCGTCGAGTCGTTCTTCGGGATCGCGCCGCTCACGTGGGCCGATGCCGCGAAGCCGCTGTCGTCGGAACAGCCGATCAAGGCTTACCAGCACCTGATGACGCGCGTCGACGCGAAGCAGATCGACGCGCTGCTCGCCGCGAACCGCGATTCGCTGCAGGCCGACGCGGCCGCTGCAAGCGCGAACGCCGCGAAGGACTCGAAGAATGCGAAGAACGCCAAGGCGAACGCGAAGCCGGCCGTCGTGAACGGCGCCGACGACGCCCCCATCTCGATCGACGATTTCGCGAAGATCGACCTGCGCATCGCGAAGATCGTCGCGTGCCAGGCCGTCGAAGGCTCGGACAAGCTGCTGCAGCTCACGCTCGACATCGGCGAGGAAAAGACCCGCAACGTGTTCTCGGGCATCAAGTCCGCGTACCAGCCCGAGCAGCTCGTCGGCAAGCTGACGGTGATGGTCGCGAACCTCGCGCCGCGCAAGATGAAGTTCGGCCTGTCCGAAGGGATGGTGCTCGCGGCGTCGGCAACCGACGAGAAGGCCGAGCCGGGCCTCTACATCCTCGAGCCGCACAGCGGCGCGAAGCCCGGCATGCGCGTGAAGTAAGCAGCACACGCCACTGCTTGAGAAGAAAGCCTCGCACGATACGTGCGGGGCTTTTTTTCATGGCGTGGCGCGCGCAGCACCGCCCGACGCGCAGCGCGCGAGTTCGGCTAACATGGCGACGACATCGGGCCCGCCGGATTCCGAAGACCGCATCCAGCGGTCCACCCAGGCCGTGGCGGCAGGCCCCACCCAAGAATAACGACATGACACACACTTCCGACGCCCCGCCAGCGGAACGCACGCGTGCTTCGCCGCGCGCGAGCCGTGCCCGCGCCCCGATCACGATTCCGCTCGTGCCGATCGCGCACGCCAACGCCGTCGCGCCGCTCGTCGCGCGCAGCCCTGCGTTCGACACGCTCGCCCGGCGCTTCGCGTGGCTCGCGTTGCGCGAGCCGCCCGCCGACGACAGCCGCCGCTGGCATGTCCATACCGTTGCCGGCCGAACGATCCGCTTCGCGCAGCCGCTCACGTTCACGCCGTACGCGGCGGCGCAGCCCTGCTCCGCGCGTTGCCGGTTCTGCTCGGAAACGCTGGTCGACGAAACCGCGTCGGGCCCGGTAGCGGCAGGCCTGCGCCCGGCGGCCGACTATTTCGACACGCTGCGGCGTGCGCTGAGCACCCTGCGCGGCGTGCCGCTGTCGTACTCGCTGTCCGGGCTCGAGAACACGGACGATCCGCGCTGGCTGCTGTCGCTCGTCGCGACGCTCGGCGCGGCCGGCGACGACGGTCCGGACGCAACCGGCAGCGTGCTGTACACAAACGGCGCCGGGCTCGTCGAACACGGCGACGCGCTGCTGCCGGCCCTCGCGGACTTCGGCATCTCATGGCTCGAATGGTCGCGTCATCACGACCGCGACGACGTGAACCAGTCGATCATGCGCTTTCGGCCAGGCCGGCACGTGAGGCACCAGCACGCGTTCGAAACGGCATTTGCCGCCGCGCGCGCGCACTTTCCGGTCAAGCTCGTCTGCATCGTGCAGCGCGGCGGCATCGAGACGCCGGCGGACGTGCTCCGCTATCTGGCCCATGCACGCGCGCTCGGGGCCCGCTCGGTGATCTTCCGCGAGTTCTCCGCGCTGCCCGACACCTATCGGCACAACGCGACGCGGCGCTACATCGACCGCACACGCGTTCCGATCGACGCGCTGCTGCTCGCCTGCGCGGCGGACGCCGCGTTTTCCGCGCAGTACGAACCGATCGCGCTGACGGCCGGCTACTATTTCTGGAATGCGCGCTGGACGCATCGCGACGGCTTCGAGGTCGTGTTCGAGACGTCCGACTACGGCGCGATGCGCGAGCACGAGTTGCGCGATGCCGTGTACAAGCTCGTGTTCCACCCGAACGGCAACCTGTGCGCCGGCTGGCATCCGGCGCGCGACATCCTGTGGAGCAACGATGACCGTCGTGACTAGCTGGCTGCGCCTGACCGACGAGGCCACCGACACCACCCTGCCCGCCGACCTGCGCGCGCGGGATGCGTTTGCCGCGCGCGATTGCGGCTGGGTCGAGCAGATGATGCCATTCATCGGCAGCCACGCGACGCCGGGCGGCTGGATCGTCGATCCGTTCGGCGGCTTCGGCACGACGCTCGTCGCCGCCGCGCGATGCGGCGTGCCGGCGCTCGGCGTCGAGATCGACCCGGCGCGCGTCGCATTCGCACGCGAACGACTCGCGCGCACGGGCGCGCCACCCGCCCGCTATCCGGTGCTGGCCGGCGACCTGTCGAGCGACGCGACGCAGGCCGCGGCACGCCGCGCCGGCGGCCCGTTCACGCTGTGCCTGACGAGCGTGCCCTACTTCGGCTGCACGGGGTTGCCCGACAGCCCGCGCGACGGGCAACTGTACGGCGTCGATTGCTATGCGCCGTATCTCGAGCGGATGCGCAACGTGTTCGCCGGCGTGCATGCGCTGCTCGAGCCGGGCGGCTGGTGCATCGCGATGGCGCAGAACCTGCGGGTCGGCGGCCGGTTCGTGCCGCTGGCATGGGATGTCGCGCGATTGCTCGGCGAGCGCTTCGTGTTGCACGACGAACGCGTGCTGATCTACGAACGCGCCGACGGCCCGGCGCCGCACGGCGCCGGCGCCACCGACCGCACGCATGAATACGCGCTCGTGTGCCGCAAGGCGCCGCTCGCGAGTGACGTCGACGCAGCCCGCGCGCTGGTGGCCGCGCTGACGCGCGAGGGCTTCGCGTTCGCGGCGATCGGCGGCTTCGCGCAACGGCTCGCGGCGGCAGCGGACGATGCCGCCGCGGCGCCGCTGAACGACGTCGACCTCGTCGTGCCGCCCGACGATGCGGATCTGTCACGGCTGCTGCAATGGCTCGACGCCGACGGCTTCTCGATCGAATCGTGGAATGCGCGGGTGACGCCGCCGGTCGCGGCTGCCGCGCTGCAATACCGCCACTACTTCCGCGCACGGCGGCTTGATGCACGCGGCTGCTGGCTGCAGGTCGACGTGACGGTCGCCGCTACGCGCGAAACCTTCGACGCATGCCTGCGCGCCGACCCGAGGCGGGGCGCGTCGGGCTGAGCGGGGGCCGGAGCGCGCCCCTTGATCACCGCTGCCCGAACCAGCGATCGAAGCGCCGCGTGTAGTTCAGGTCGACACCCTGGAACGTGCCGCCGTACGCGGACACCGACCAGAAGCGCGTCAGGTTGATCGTCGCCTTGAACGCGTTGCTGGCCGACTGCAGCCCCTGCTCGTAGCCGAGCACGAAGCGCTCGTTGATCGCCTTCGACACCTGCACGACCTGCGGATCGGTCAGGCCGACGTCGCTGCGACCGATCGAGAATTCGTCGAGGCCGATGGTCTGCGCGACGCGCTTGCCGGTCGCGCTGCCGAGCAGCGCGAGCGCGGCCGTCATCGCGCCCTGCTGGCCGACGTTGTTGCCCTGGTCGGTGCCGTGCCCGAACAGCAGCCACGACAGCTTCTCGTT